>JBFMBZ010000085.1:0-4524 GCA_040754615.1 Candidatus Omnitrophota bacterium
CGTAGATATTGCCATTATGCGTGCGCTTCCGAATATGACCGTTATTGCGCCTTCTGATCCCCTTGAAGTTAATCTGGCAACCAGGGCAATTGCGAAGTATAAAGGCCCGGTCTATATGCGTATCGGAGTGACGCAGGAGCCGGCTATCCATTCGGGAGATTATATATATGAGATTGGAAAAGCCGAATTATTAAAAGACGGAAGCGATATCACGCTTATAGCAACCGGCGCATTAGTCTATAATTCTTTACAGGCATCAGAGGTATTATCCAGTGAAGGAATAAGCGCACGGGTAATCAATATGCACACAATAAAGCCGATTGATTCTGCCGCGGTAGTCAAAGCAGCCAGAGACACCAAAGCGATTATAACCATAGAAGAGCATGTAGTTACGGGAGGTTTGGGCAGTGCCGTGGCAGAGGTATTAGGGGAGGAGAGTATCGGTAAAGTGCTGTTTAAAAGGATGGGGCTTAAGGATACATTCTGCCTGGATTATGGAAGCAAGGATTATCTTCAAGGTAAATATGGGCTTTCTGCCCGCAATATTTCCGGAGAAGCCAAGAAATTACTGACGAAATGACCGCTCAAGAGATAATAAATAATGACGTCAACAATATTATCAAGAGAGTAGGCGATTCTTTGAAACGACTATCAGGAAAGACTTTGCTTATTACCGGGCCTTGCGGGCTTCTGGCAAGTTATATGGTTGATACCATAGCCAGGCTAAATGAGGCTTATTTGAACAGTAGATGCAAAGTTATAGGCCTGCAGAGAAGCAAGGTCACAAAAGACAGCCGGCTGGGGCATTTGTTGGCTAGAAAAGACATACGTTTAGTTACGCATAATGTTGCTTTGCCGTTTAAAATAAAGGAGAAGGTGCATTTTATCATCCAGGCAGCCGGTAAATCTGCGCCGAAATTCTTCCAGGAAGACCCTTTGGGAACTATTGATGTCAACGTCAATGGCTTAAGGTGGCTTCTTGATTATGCTGCCGGAGAAGCCGTTGAGAGCGTTATGTTTTTAAGCAGCGGAGAAATTTACGGAGAGCCTCCCGCGGAGAATATACCTACTCCGGAAACCTATAACGGAAATGTTTCGACGCTTGCGTCAAGGGCCTGTTATACTGAAGGAAAGCGTTTAGGAGAGACGCTTTGCAGCATATTTTACAGGAAATTCAACGTGCCGGCAAAAATCGTCCGTCCTTTGCTTGTGTATGGGCCTGGTTTAAGTATTGATGACCCCAGGGTGATGGCAGATTTCATGCGTAAAGGAATAAATCATGAGCCAATAGCCATGCTTGATGAGGGTAAAGCTTTACGGTCCTATTGTTACATTGAGGATGCGACAGTTGCTTTTTTTAAAGTTTTATTGTCTGATGCGAACGGAGAAGTGTTTAATGTGGGAAGCGACAAAGAAGAGGTCAGTATCAGGCAATTAGCAGAGTTAGTGCATGATTTATGCGGCATAAAAATTGCGCCGCAATTTAAGGTAACGGAAAAGCTGGAATACGTAAAGGAGGCACCGGGCAGAGTATGCCCGGGTATCGGAAAAATCAGGAAAAACTTCGGCTATGAACCAAGAGTAAGCCTGAAAGAGGGCCTCCTGCGGACCATTAACTGGAATTTGGCCAGATTAAATAAAGAACTACTTAAGGTATGAAAAGTAATTCTCAATTTGACAGTATTGCCTTTGTAACTTGTGCGGTGCTCTGCCGAACGGAAGGGATGGCAGAATATCTTAAGGATAATGCAGCTGACTTTTCGGTTGTGAGCGTAGTCTCGCATTTCTCAGAGGGAATTGCTCCAAGCTGCAAGTATTATGTTGAAGGAAAGCTCCGCAAAGATTTTAAGCTTTTATCATTTAGGTTTCCGGCATCTTTTGGCATCTTAAACCAGATGATGGATGCGATTTCCATATGCCACGCCTTTTTAAGGTTGAGGAGGAAATTCGAGATTTATATCGGCACAGGACAGCTTTATACCTTTGTTGGCCTTTTTCTTAAAAAAATGGGGTTTTTTAAAAAAGTAGTTTACTATAGCGGTGATTACTTTGAGTCAGTGAAGCTATTAAAAGCCCTGGATGCCATAGATGTCAGGTTTGCCGATGCCGTATGGAACAGCTCGCAGGCGATGATTGAGGCAAGGAAGAAAAACAATCTGCAGGGCAAGAAGAATGCCCCGAGTTTGGTGTTCCGCCTTGGGGTAAGGATGCCCCAAGCGGGTTTCTATGAAAATAAATACGATTCCAATGATATTGCTTTTATCGGTAACCTGCAGAAGAGGCATGGGCTCGACTTATTTTTAGATATTTTTCCTGAGTTAATCAAGGAATTCCCGGATTTAAGGCTGAATATCATCGGAAAGGGCTCTTATGAAAAGGATTTAAAAATCCGCATAAGGCAGCTTGGCGTAGATAATAATGTTGTCTTTCACGGCTTTGTGGCAGAGGAGGAGGATTTGGATAAGATATTTTCAAAATGCAGCCTGGGCCTGGCCCTTTACGAAAAAGAAGAAGGCTGCCCCACTAAATACGCCGATCCAGGAAAAATCAAAGATTACCTTGCCCACGGCCTGCCGGTGATTATGACCGATATTTCTGAGATTGCACGAGAGGTGCATAGCTACGGGTCTGGGCTGGTAATCGGTTATTCACGGCAGGAACTGAAGGCTGCCCTCCTTAGTTTTTTACGCAACAGGCAGCTTATCTGTGAGTTTGGCAGGAATGCCGCAAGGTTAGCAGCCGAATATACCTGGGATAAAATATTAGACGGCGTATTTTCCCAGACTCTCGCTATTTGGGCTAATTGAATATGAAAATCTTTAATTCGATGAGAATAAGATATCTGTTTTTAAACATCCTGCCGTTTTTTATTATCGGCTGGGTAGTATTTGTAAACAGGTTTCCCAGTGGATACGTTTTTGTGGGGGGGGATTTCTTCCAGCCGGTGCATTTTAAGGACGTGTTTCATAATTTCTTTTTCGTATGGAATAATTTCCTGGTAGCCTCTCCCGAAGGCGGGCTTTTGCAGACATTCTGTGCGTTCCCTTATTACTTTATTTTTTATTTCCTTCCTACACAGTTTGGCTTAAACGACACGCAAATTCTATCTTACATCTTTTTTCTATTCCTCTGTGGGTCATATCTTTCTTTTCTTTTTACTGTGCGCTCGTTGTTTAAGGACAAGAAGAACGCGGGAATTGATATGCTTTTTTCATTATTATACGCGATTAATTTCACTACCTTTTATTTTTTCACTTATACCTGGGGTTTTTCGCATCATGTCATCATTTACATCTTTATACCTGTTCTGTCAGGCTTATTTGTCCGCCTGATTGAAACCAAAAACTTGCGTTACTCTGCGCTATTTGCAGTATTCTTGTTTTTTTCTGCTTCAGCATATGGCAGCGCTGCTTTTTTCGTGGCTTTATGTTTTTATCTGTTTTTATTGCTCTTGCTCTTTGCTGCCTTTAAGCTCATCAAGCTTGACGTAGGCCTGATGAGGGCGCTTTTCGTAACTTCGCTGCTTTCGGCAGCGGTCCTCAGTTACTGGTTCCTGCCGTTACTTAAGTTTGTCAGCCAGGGCTATAGCGCTATAAGCGGAGGCGGGATTTATGATTTAAAGAGCTGGCTTAGCATGCAGTCGGTAGGCATTTTGAATATTTTTACCATGGTCCCGTCTTATTTTTCGCCCGGAAACCCGGCTTTCAACCTGATTATATTTTTGCCGGCAATTGGATTAGGGTTATCATTGCTTATTCCGGTAAGAGAGAGTAAGGAACGAAAGATACTCCTTATTTTTTGTGCTATATATCTTGTTTTTGTTTTCTTAGTCAAAAAACTGGCGCCCCCTTTTAGCACTTTATCTTACTGGGTTTTTAAAATCCCTTTATTTACGGTTTTACGAAGCTACGAAAAGACTGCTATATTCCTTGAGTTTACGCTTCTTATTATACTTTACATTTTTGTTACCAACATCAGGTCGCAGAAAAACAGGCGTATTGCCGTATTCATGTTGGTTTTGATTTTAGTTTCTCCATTTCCTTTTTTTACCGGTGGGATTTTAACGCGGTACAGTGTGGCCTTCCCTTCAAGGTATAACTATAAGAATGCCACCTATGCGCATTTGGTGAAGATCCCCGATGATTATTATCGCCTTGCAGAATCATCAAACAGAAACCAGAAAGATACAAAAATTCAATCTTTGCCTTACAGCGTGCAAAGTTCGCTTGGCTGGTGCAATTACCCGAAATGGAAACTGATAGGTGGAGACCCCACGGCAGATTTCTTTCGCCACCCCATTATCTACCAGAATAGCCCGGCATTTTTAAATGTTGACGGATGGAACCCGAACGACGCTTTTAATGAAAAAAATGCAGAACCTGCCTGGTTTGTGAGAATGCTGTCTCTTTTCAATGTGGAGAAGATTTTTTTTCATAAGGATGTAGTGTACAGGTTTGTGGGTAAGGCCCTGCCCAGGATGGATTATTTAGTGCGTAAAGGCGTAATTACTAAGGAATCAGAGAC
>JBFMBZ010000086.1:0-6546 GCA_040754615.1 Candidatus Omnitrophota bacterium
TCAAGGAGGGCAAGGAGCCTTTTAGAGAGGTTTAAAACTCCCAGGGCCATATTAGAGGCCCCGGCAGAAGAAATAGCTCAAGTCGAAAATATAGGCTGGGAAGCCGCTAAAAAAATCGTTGAAGGAAGAAAAAGAGTTGATTTAGAGCGGCAGGCCAAGTTAGCGGAAAAACACAATGTTACCCTTATCCCGTTAGATAGCGAGTTTTATCCTGCCAACTTAAAAGCCATATTTGACCCGCCCTTAGTTTTATTCGTAAAAGGCGAAATCCTGCCTCAGGACTATTTTTCTATTGCCATAGTAGGGACGCGGATGAACTCTTTCTACGGCAGGACTATGTCCGAGAAATTAAGCCGGGAATTAGCAGGTAAGGGTTTTACTATCGTCAGCGGCGGAGCGCGGGGCATAGATACTTTTAGCCATCAGGCTGCTTTGAGGGCAGGAGGCCGGACGTTAGCAGTATTGGGAAGCGGCCTGGATATTACTTACCCTGCGGAGAACAAAAAGCTGTTTGAGAAAATTTGCGAAAAAGGCGCGGTAATCTCAGAATTTCCTCTTTCTACGCGGCCGGATAAAGGAAATTTCCCCATGAGAAACAGGATAATCAGCGGCTTATCACTGGGAGTGGTAGTGGTTGAGGCGCCGCATAAAAGCGGAGCATTAATTACCGTAACCCATGCCAATGAGCAAGGCAGAGAGGTCTTTAGCGTTCCGGGCCAGGCGGATAGTTTTGTCAGCAAAGGCTCTAATCAGCTCTTACGGGAAGGCGCAAAACTGGTTGAGAGTGCCGATGACATAATTGGGGAGCTTGAGCCGTTATTAAAAAGCAAGATTGAAGAGTTTAGAGCGGGAGAGCGGCAAATAAAGCAGGAAAAACCGGCAGGGCTTTTCCTGGAAGAAAAGGAGAGTATATTATATTCTCTTCTTAGCGAAGGCGCCTGTTGTTTAGACGAGATAATAGAGAAAACAAATATGGATATTTCAAAGATTTCTGATATACTCTTAAGGTTACAGGTGAGAGGCCTGATTAAGGAACTCGCGGGAAAACAATTCATTCGCAGCCATTAATTAAAGAAAGATGAATGCAACAAAATTAGTCATAGTAGAATCTCCCACCAAGGCAAAGACTATCACTAAAATCCTGGGAGAGGATTTTACGGTAGTTTCTTCAATGGGCCATATCATTGATTTGCCGGAGAGCGAATTGGGCGTGGATATCGATAAGGGTTTTATGCCGCATTACGTAGTCATGCCCAAAAGAAAAAAGGTCCTGGACAGCTTAAAAAAAGAAGCCAAAGGCAAAGAAAGCATTTATGTGGCGACTGACCCTGACCGGGAAGGGGAGGCTATCGGCTGGCAGATAAAAGAGAACCTGTTCAAAGATAAGGATATTCACCGGGTAGTCTTTCACGAAATTACTCCCAGCGCAGTAAAAGAGGCGTTTAAAAATGCCCGCGATTTTGACCGTAATATGGTAGAAGCGCAGGCGGGCCGCAGGGTATTGGACAGGATTGTGGGCTATTTTTTAAGCCCGCTGCTCTGGAAGAAGATTGCCCGGGGCTTAAGCGCAGGAAGGGTGCAGTCTGTGGCGCTTCGGCTAATCGTAGAGCGCGAGAAAGAGATCCAGAAGTTTATCCCGCAGGAATATTGGGAGATTGAGGCAGAGTTAGAAAAGGCCACAAAGCCACAAAGTCACAATGCCACAATGCCGTTTTTAGCAAAATTAGAAAAAATAGGGGATAAAAAAGCAGAGATAAAGAATAAAGAGGAAGCGGATAAACTGGTTAAGGATTTAAAGGATAAAATTTATAAAGTCCTCCAGATAAAAAAGACGCAGAAACAGCGTTTTCCGGATGCGCCGTTCATTACCAGCACCCTGCAACAGGATGCTTACAACAGGTTAAGATTTAATGCCAATAAGACAATGATTTTGGCGCAGCAGCTCTATGAAGGCATTGATATAGGAGAGGATAGCCCAGCGGGTTTGATCACTTATATGCGCACCGACTCCCCGCGCGTTTCTCCGGATGCGATTAAAGAAGTAAGGGGGGCTATCGTAAAATATTTCGGCAAGGAATACCTTCCCGAACAGCCGAATGTTTACAAGGTAAAGAAGCTTGCCCAGGAAGCGCATGAAGCAATCAGGCCCACATTAATAAACAGGCCTGCGGAAAGCCTTAAAGGGTTTTTGACCGAAGACCAGTATGAATTATATCAGCTTATCTACAACCGGTTCCTGGCAAGCCAGATGGTGCCCGCCCGCCTTGAAACTACATCCGTAGATATCCAGGCGGAAAAATATTTATTTTCAGTTTCGGCAAGCAATGTTATCTTTGATGGTTTCATGGCTGCCTATCAAAAGAATAACGGGCAGGAAGAGGCAAAAAACAAGATCCCGCACCTTGAGGAAGGCGAGATTCTAAACTTGGTTAAATTATTGCCTTCACAGCATTTTACCAAGCCGCCGGGCCGTTTTTCAGACAGTTCCCTGGTAAAGGCGCTGGAAGAAGATGGAATCGGCAGGCCATCCACATACGCCCCGATCATCCAGACCCTTATAGCGCGCGACTATATACGCAGGATAAAAAGCGCATTCTGGCCTACAGAGCTGGGGATTAAAGTCTGCGAGTTACTGGTAGAATATTTCCCCAAGATAATGGATATCAAGTTTACCGCGCTTATGGAGGAAGAGCTCGACGAGATAGAAGAGGAGAGGCTGGACAAGCAGAAGGTTTTGCAGGATTTTTACGCTCCGTTTAAGGAAAGCCTGGATTTTGCCCAGGCAAATATAAAAAAAGAAATCATAACTACTGAAGAGATATGCGAAAAGTGTGGCAAGCCCATGGTTATTAAATGGGGCAGGAGAGGCAAATTCCTTAGTTGCTCGGGCTTCCCGCAGTGCAAGCATTCTAAATCTATCACAACCGGAGTAAAATGCCCGAACGCAGATTGCGGCGGAGAGTTGATAGAGCGCCGCTCAAAGCGGGGGTTCTTTTACGGTTGTTCTAATTTCCCCAAGTGCACCTTTACCTCCAGGGACCTCCCCGCAGAACCAGTAGGCGCCGAATAAAACCTTATTCAGGATATGCAGCGGTATATTGATAAATTCATCAGGTACTTGGATATTGAAAAGAATTATTCCGGGCATACGATATTAAATTACCGCCTGGACCTGGAGGATTTTAAGAAATTTCTGGGTGAGGGGAAGCTTGAAAACGTAGACTACCTGGCTTTACGAAAATACCTTGCTTTGTTAAAAGAAAAAAAACTGGGTACCCGCAGCATTAGCCGCCGGCTCTCGTGTTTACGCAGCCTCTTCAGGTTTCTTAGCCGCGAAGGCTATTTAAAGATTAATCCCATACTTACCCTGGCAAGCCCCAAAGTTGAAAAACACCTGCCTCAGTTCCTTACGGAGGAAGAGGTGACCAGGCTGATAGAATCAGCCTTTGCAAAAGACGAAACTGATGAAAGAGGCCTGCGGGACAGGGCCATCCTGGAGACCTTCTATTCAACGGGCATGAGAATTTCAGAGCTTGCAGGCCTAAGGGTAGAAGATATTGATGTGATTGCAAGCGTCATTAAGGTGATGGGTAAAGGCAAGAAAGAGCGCATCGTGCCCATAGGGGATACCGCAACCAAAACCATAAGAAGGTACCTTGAGAAAAGAAAGAAAGAGAGCGACTCCCTGTTTTTAAATAAAAGCGGCAGGCGCATGAGCGTAAGAGGCACAAGGAACGTGGTGGCAAAATATATCCGCAAGGCCGGGATAAAACAGGGCGTGTCTGCGCACACATTCAGGCACTCTTTTGCCACGCATCTTTTAAATAGAGGCGCAGACTTAAGGACCGTGCAGGAATTGCTCGGCCATGCAAATTTGTCCACTACCCAGATTTATACGCACCTGAGCACTGAACGCCTCAAGAATGTATATGATAAGGCGCATCCCCGGGCATAAATATGTTTATATTGTATGATTTCGTATTTCTAGTCTTTGCGGTTATCTGGCTTCCGGTTTATTTTTTTAAAAGGAAATTCCATCCCGGATTCTCCCGTCGCCTGGGTTTTCTGCCTAGGGAAGAGTCTTTTGACCGGCCCATATGGGTACATGCGGTGAGCGTCGGCGAGGCGATGGCCGCAAAAAAACTTATTCAGCAGCTTAAAGAATCCTTTCCCCTAAAGAAAATTGTAATATCAACGGTCACTGCAACCGGGAATAAAATCGTCAAAGATTTGGCTTCCCTTGAGGATTTTATTACCTTCCTTCCTCTTGATTTCAGTTTTACCGTCAAATCCGTCATTGATAAAATAAACCCCGGAATTTTTATCATACTGGAAACAGAGATTTGGCCCAATCTTATTTCGTATCTTTCGAAGAAAGCAATACCGGTTGTTATAGTAAACGGCCGTATCTCGGATTCTTCTTTCAGGGGGTACTCTTTAATTAAGTTCCTGCTTTGCCGCGTATTAAACAAATTGAGCCTTTATTGCGTTCAGACCCAGACTGACGCCGCCAGGCTCAGGAGTCTGGGTTTATTGCCGGAGAAAATACAGGTAACCGGAAATATGAAATTTGATATTTCAGGCGAAGATATCGGCAAAGAGCGCTACCTTATGCAGAGGGAGAAATTGGGCTTGCGGGACAATGAACAGCTTTTGATAGCGGCAAGCACTCATCAACCGGAAGAAGAATATGTGCTGTCGGCGTATAAAGAACTATTGAAGGATTTCCCCTTGCTGCGGCTCTTAATTGCTCCGCGCCATCCTGAGCGAAGCTTTGAAGTGGAAAGGCTGGTCTCAAGGCAGGGGCTACGCAGTATTTATTTCTCTAAGCTCGCTGACTGCCCTACCTGCATTACTCAAGCGGTGTTTATACTTGATTCTATAGGCAAGCTGATGTCTTTTTACCCGATTTCTGACATTGTTTTTATGGGAGGGAGTTTAGCCAAAAAAGGGGGGCATAACATTCTTGAGCCGGCTTTGTGCGCAAGGCCTATCATCTTCGGGCCGCACATGTTTAACTTCCGTGACATCGCCGGAATGTTTTTGAAAGAGGATGCGGCAATAAAGATAGAAGGCAGGGAGGGGCTAGAGGAAGCAGTAGCGTATTTATTGAATAATCCTGACAAGGCAAGCGGTTTTGGCGAGCGCGCAAAGGGGTTGATTAAGAAGAATCAGGGCTCAACGCAAGAGAATATCCGGGCGATAAAATCATTGCTTGCTTAATATAACTGTGGTAATATTAACTCTTATTTGAGGATAGATTGCGAGTTTCATTAAGATGAGAAGAAATGGAAATTAGGGCTCGACAGAAGGGAAATGCGATAATCCTGGATTTGTGCGGTCGCATAGACGCGGATGCGGCAAACCTGGTTGAAGTTGTAGGCCAGTGCTTGCGCGACGGCTATAATGATATACTCTGCAACCTTGAAGAGGTGGAATTTATTGATTATATGGGGGTATCGGCAATAGTGCTCGCCTATAAGGAAGTGGCAAATAACCACGGCAGGATGAAATTCGTAAACATACCCGTACATTTAAGGGGGATATTTTCTGTTTCAGGTATTGACAGGGTTATTGAGACCTATGCTTCGGAGGAACTGGCCTTAAACAGCTTTAAGGAAGATAAAGTCATTGAAAGCATTAAAAAGATGCAGCTGCGCCGTAGGTTCAAGCGCCTGCCCATAGATATAAAGATAGAATTAAAGGCCAAATATGATAACTGTCCTACGTGCCTGAAGGCGGACATCTTAAATTTAAGCGCAGTAGGGGCATATATATACGGCTGTGAGAATTTTAAGCTGGGTGACGACGTTATTTTGAAGCTGAAGTTGCCTCCTCATCAAGAGGAAGTCGAGCTTGCCGCCAAGGTCGTCTGGCTACCTGATAAGCAGGTGCAAAGGCACTTCTATCCCGGAATGGGGGTTGAGTTTTCTAATATTTCAAGCCGCGAACAGCAAAAGTTAGTTGAGTTCATCGACAGAAACCTTTCTTTTACCTCTCCAGACTAACAAGCCTTAATTTCCTATCTATTTGTTATTATAAAGGTTACATCCCTACAGAAAACTTATTGCTATTGCTGGGTTCGTATGGTAACATAATAATTTGAGTTGCAGCAAAATTTATGGAGGTGGGCATGGACTGGAAGGTGTTTATGGTAACTTTTAGTGCAGTTTTCCTGGCAGAATTAGCGGACAAGACGCAATTAGTAGGCATAGGCATGGCTGCGAAATCCGGAAAACCCCTGCCTGTCTGGCTTGGTTCGGTCTGTGCGTATATTATTGTTACCTTTTTTTCTGTTCTGGCCGGTACTCTATTGAGCAGGTTTATTAACCCGGAGCTGGTCAGGTATTTCGGGGCACTCCTATTTGTCATTGTCGGAGTATTGATGTTATTAAAGTTTATTTAGCCGGGATGAAAGACTATCTTTATAATTTAGCTACGGATAAATATAAGGGGCTGCCTGCCGGTTTTGTAAAGTCCCTGCTTTTTTTACTCTCCCTTATCTATGGCTTGGTTATCAGGATGATGATTATCTTCTGCCGGATG
>JBFMBZ010000087.1:0-4585 GCA_040754615.1 Candidatus Omnitrophota bacterium
CCCAATCCGCTAAGTACAGGCTTCAGCCCATGGATGTCCTGAACATCACTGTGCACGGCCATCCTGATTTGGCCACCAAGACCAGGGTTAGCTCCGACGGTTACATCTCTTTCCCGCTTTTGGGCAAGGTCCAGGTAGAGCACCTTACCGCGCAGGAGCTCGAAGAGGCGTTAAAGGTTTCATTAGAAGAGAAATATTTAGTCAGCGCCCCGGTTTTAGTCTTTATTGAAGAGTACCACCCCCGCCAGGTTTCTATTGTCGGAGAGGTGGAGAAGCCGGGTAAATACGATATGCCCTTTGAAAAAGACATGACCCTCTTAGAGGCAATTGCCCTGGCAGGAGGGTTTACTAAGGACGCGAATTTAAAAAAGATTAAGATCATGCGCCTGGAAGAGGGGGAGCAGAAGACCATACAGGTAAACGCAAAAGAAATCATGACCAAAGGCAGGAAGGAAAAGGATATAATAGTTAAGGTGGATGACCTGATTATCGTGCCGGAGAGCTTTTTTTAACTGAAGATGCAGGAATCAACTCATTTCGGAGACTATCTGGAAGTTTTACGCAGCCGCCGCAGGATCATCCTGGGGTTTATGCTGGATGTGGTTTTGGTCGCAGCTGTCGTCAGCATTATCATCCGTCCGGTTTACCGCGCCAGCGCAACTCTCCTTATTGATTTAGAAAGCCCGAATATCCTCACTACCTCGGGCGCTGTGGAGATCGCCGGACAGAATTACCAGTCTTACAAAGAATATTTTCAAACCCAGATGTCCATTATTACCTCCAGGCCCCTGGCAAGAGAGGTTTTTGAGGGATTGGGTTTAAATAATTCAAAGCCCTACGCCCGGTCAAAAGACCCGATTAAGAAATTCCTGAAGACGGTGAGCGTCGAGCCGGTGAGAGATACCCGCCTGCTTAAACTGCACGTAGAAGACAGGGACCCGCACCTGGCGGCAAAGATTGCCAACCGCCTTGCCGAGGAATACGTCAGGCGTAACCAGATTTACATCAGCAAGAATGAATTACTCAACCTCTTGAAGAATGAATACTTAAAGCTGGAGGGAAGGTTATCGGAACTGAGTAAGATTTATAAAGAGGACCACCCCGAAATCATAAAAGTCAATAAAGAGATTGCCGAGCTTGTAGCTGCCTTGGAGAGGGAAAAAGAGCTCATCTCTGCTTATGGCGCGCAAAGGCACCAGACGGATGATTCCTACCGCGGCAGGCTTGAAGGCCTGAAAGCGAATAATGTTAATATCGTCATCCCCGCCGAGGTCCCGGTTCTCCCCGTTAGGCCCAAGCGCCTGCTCAATTTACTGATCGGAACGGTTTTCGGGCTTTTTGGCGGCATAGGCCTGGCATTCCTGCTTGATTATCTTGACGATACAATAAGAAATATTGATGCAATAGAGCACTTAACCGGTTGGCCGGTTTTAGGCAGCGTCCCTGACCTGGATGCCGAGAACAAGTTAGCGGAGTTTGATAAGGATATTTTTGTCAGCCTGAACCCCCTTGACCCTTTATCAGAAGCCTATCGGGCGCTACGCACTCACATATTTCTCTCCTCTAAAGAAGGGGGTAATTTAAAGAGCCTGCTTATTACCAGCCCTACTGCCGGAGAAGGAAAGACAATTTCCCTTTGTAACCTCGCCATTACCATTGCCCAGAGCAATAAATCCGTATTGATTATAGATGCGGATATGCGTAAGCCCCGCCTGCATGAAGTATTCCGCAGGGAGAATGACTTAGGGTTAAGCTCTTTTCTTGCGGGAAAGGCGCCTTTCGATAGCCTCGTGCAGAAAACAGGGATTGAGAACCTTTCTTTGGTTTCCAGCGGCCCCATTCCCACGAATCCCGCGGAGTTGTTGGTTTCCCCGAGGTTAAAAGATTTCGTTAATGCCGCAAATTCCAAATTTGACGTGGTTATGTTTGATACCCCTCCCATTGCGGTTATTTCGGATGCACTCTTAATCGCTCAAAACGTAGAAGGACTGGTAATGGTCGTGGAAAAGGATAAGGCCTCGCGCAGGCAATTAACCAGGATTTCCAAAATCTTGCAAAGCGCGAAAGTCACGATAATCGGGATCTTCCTGAATAAATCCTCTTTTGCCAAAGATTCCTACTACTCCTATTATTACAAATCCATATAAGCCTTCTAAAAGATGATTTATGCACAGGGGCAGAAGATAAGGGCGTTATTGTTTTACTGCGGGCTTCTGATATTTATCATCAGCCTGCCGTTAGTCTTATCCTATGCTTTGGGTTATAAATTTGATTCCCGCAGGCTTCGTTTTGTCAGGGTCGGGCTGATTTCTCTTAAGACAGAGCCCGAAGGCGCCGAGGTTTATTTTCGCGGCAGGTTGCTTAATGGCACGACTCCCTTGAGCATAAACGAGCTCCTTCCCGGAAAGTACCCCGTTGAAGTACACTTGAAAGATTATTATCCCTGGAAAGCCGAGGTTACGGTTGAGGCCGGCAGGGTCTCAAGTTTTGAGCGTATCTTGCTTTTTCCGTTGAAACCCCAAATCAAACAATTGAACAGCGGCAATATCTCTTCTTTTTACGTGGATAAAGAAAAGGAGGGCGTTTATTACATTGACGAGGGCACGCATTCAATTTACCGCTCGGATTTAAACGGCGAAAAATATGAGGAATACGGC
The DNA here is from genome assembly GCA_040754615.1 of Candidatus Omnitrophota bacterium. Lineage (GTDB taxonomy): Bacteria > Omnitrophota > Gorgyraeia > Gygaellales > Profunditerraquicolaceae > JBFMBZ01. Next base: position 2,658 of record JBFMBZ010000087.1, read on the forward strand.
CAAATCCCGCTGATTAATTTCCCCATAAAGGATTATAAATTTTCTGCGGATAGAAAAATGGCTGCTTTTTATAGCCGTCGGCAGATAGCGGTCTCCTCCGGGCGCAAAGATGCGTTGATTTTTAACCTGCAGGACCGGGAACTGCGCGATATCTACTGGTTCCCGAATAATTATTACCTGATACTCCTGACCAATAAGAGCATTGAATACCTGGAGCTGCGGCCTCAGGCAAAACCCGTTGTGCTGGTGGAATTAAGCAAAAAAGATTCCGCTGCTTTTTTTGACCCCGATAGCGCCTGCCTGTATTTTACCGACCAGGCGAGGGCAGAGGATGGCAGGGTTTACGAGCACCTTTATAAGATAGATTTGAAGGAGAAACTCAAACCGCAGACCAATGGCAAGGAATGAAGTTGTTTTAAGGGTTTTAAAGATTATTCCGGGAGCGCTATCCTGGTCAATTATCATTATCATCGCCTGCCTTGCCTTTCTTAATCCGGTTGCCGCGGCTGTGGTCATACTTACTTTTGATTTACTCTGGATTATCCGCACGCTATACCTGACCAGCCTTTTAATTATCGCGCGCAGGCAATTAGCATTGCATAGGGATAAGGACTGGCTCCTGGATTGCCGGAATGCCCCGCAAAGCTGCCCCTGGCAGAAAATTTACCATCTGATTATTTTCCCCGTGTATAAAGAATCTTCGGAGATCCTGCGCTCGTCGCTTCTTGCGCTTAAAAACAGTAATTACCCTATGGATAAATTAATCGTTATCCTTTCTTTTGAGGAGCGCCATGGCCCGGCGCATGAAACAGCCAGAGTCCTGGAAAATGAATTCGCAAAGTCGTTTTTCAGGTACATTACCACATTCCACCCGCAAAACCTTCCCGGTGAAGCCAATACAAAAGGCGCAAACGCAACCTGGGCCGCAAAAAAGGCAAAAGAATTTATCGAAGGCAAGGCCATCCCTTTGGAGAATGTGCTTGTTTCCTGCTTTGATGCCGATACCTGCGTGGAAAAAGAATACCTCCCCTGCCTGACCTATAATTTCCTGAACAATGAAAAACCGCACCAGGCAAGTTACCAGCCCTTCCCGGTCTATAATAATAATATCTGGTATGCCTCTTCTTTCGCCAGGTTAGTAGAAGTAACCACTTCTTTTAACCAGATGATAGAGAGCTTGCGTTTGGAAAAGTTTGTCACTTTTTCAAGCCACAGCATGAGCTTTAAAACCCTCGTAGATATCGGTTATTGGCCGGTAGATATGATCTCCGATGATTCCGTGGTTTACTGGAAGGCGTATTTGTTTTATAAAGGGGATTACCGGGTCATACCTTTGCATGTAACCGTTTCCATGGATGCCGCATATTCCGATAATTTTTTCAAGACTATTGCGGTGCAGTATAAACAGAAGAGAAGGTGGGCCTGGGGAGTGGAGAATTTCCCTTACGTTTTAAGCAGGTTCCTCAAAGAAAAAGAAATACCGCTCCCTAAAAAAATAAGAAGGTCTTACCATCTGTTAGAAAGCCATGTAACCTGGGCTATCTGGGCGGTGATGATTACGCTTTTGCCTACCCTGGTAATTCTTTTTGGCGGAGCTGCCTTTTCCAGGATGCCCATCGGCTATAATTTTTCCCGTATTACGGGGATGCTTTTTAATTTTGCCTTGTTTTCCGGAGTAATCATTATTTTCTTAAGCCGCACCATCCTTCCTCCGAGGCCTGCGGACGTAAAATGGTCCAGGAATATCGTGATGTTATTAGAATGGGTATTTGTCCCGCTGATTATCATCCTGCTCGGCTCCACCCCCGCCTTAGATGCCCAGACCCGGCTCATGCTCGGCAAGGAGATGGTTTTTTATACCACTGAGAAGAAGCGTGGATAAAAAGAAGCTCGCCCTGATACATATTATCAAGAAAGAGCTCAACTTG
>JBFMBZ010000088.1:0-2811 GCA_040754615.1 Candidatus Omnitrophota bacterium
CCTTAACTTCTTTTTTTTGCTCCTTTAGATATGTCTTAAAAAGGATATCAAAGAATCTTTCTTTTGCAGGATTAGGAAAGTCAGGGTAGTTTTCAGAAAATTTTTTGTACAATTCTTCGCTGACCTCGCTATACACCCTTTCTCTGGCCTGAATCTTGGTAGACGGAAGAAATAAGGTATTTAAACGGAAGTAAATGTTAATTCCGAGGGATAAGAATAATAGAATAGAAACCTTCCATTTGCGGCTTAACCTTGTCATTTACTTTCCTTTAATAAACCATATTCAACGAGAGACTTCTTCAGCAATTGCAAATTCTGCTCACTCATCGGGCTCAAAGGAAGCCTTAAATCCGGCTCGCATAAGCCCAACAACCCCATTGCGGTTTTTACCGGAATAGGGTTTGTCTCTATGAACATTGCCTTAATCAGAGGCAATAGTTTATAATGAATCTGGCGGGCTTTATTGATATTTCCTTTTTCAAACTCTGCGACAAGGCTTGCCACTTCGGCAGGCACAATATTGGCTACCACAGAGATGACCCCGGTCCCTCCGATACTTAAAACCGGTAAGGTCAGGCTGTCATCTCCGGCAATTAAATCAAAACCTTCCGGGCAGGCAGCTTTTATGCGCGACATCTGCTCTAAATTCCCGGATGCCTCTTTTACTCCCGCAATATTTTTGCAGTCACGGGCAAGCCCGGCAATAGTCTCCGGTTCGATATTCACCCCGGTGCGCGAGGCGATGTTGTAAAGGATAATGGGAATATGTACAGATTCCGCCACTGCCTTAAAATGTTCATATAATCCGCGCTGCGTGGGCCGGTTATAATATGGAGATACCTGTAAAGACGCATCTGCGCCTGCCTTGGCAGCATGTTTAGTCAGCATGATAGCTTCTTCGGTAGAATTTGAGCCGGTCCCGGCAATCACCGCTACCCTTTTTCTTGCCTGCTCAATAGAAACCTCTATGACCCGGTCGTGCTCTTCAAAAGACAAAGTCGCAGATTCTCCGGTTGTGCCGCAGGGCACAATTCCGGAAGCGCCATTTTTAATCTGGAATTCGATTAAATCCCTGAGTTTCTTCTCATCAACTTTTCCGTTTTGAAACGGCGTTACTATCGCCACAATTGAGCCTTTAAACATGGTAAACTCCTTTATAGACTATCCTTGCCCTACCTTCCAACCAAACATCCTTAAAACCTTTATCTATTTTTCTAAAATAAACTTTTAATTCTTCTGCGGAGCGCACCTTTACTTTAACCGGAATCTTCGCAACATATCCCATCCGGTTTGCAATAAGCGAAGAGGCAACCGCCCCGGTCCCGCAGGCGAGGGTCTCATCTTCTACTCCCCTTTCGTAAGTCCTGACTCTAAGAGTATCTCTGCTTATTACTTCTACAAAATCCACGTTTGTGCCCTTGGGAGCAAACTTATTGTGATTGCGGATAAGCCTTCCTAAATTGGCTATATCAATCTTATCCAGCCCCTCAACGAAGATTACGGTATGCGGCACACCGGTATTGATAAAATTTGCCTTAAGCATGCGGCTGTTTATTTTAAGCGGGATGCCAATTTTTAATCCTTTCGGGCTAGTCAGCTTTATCCTGACGTTATCCTTATTGACTTCTGCCTGGATAATGCCGGCCTTAGTTTCAATCTTGAGCTGTGCGTTATGCGTTGTGCGTTGTACGCTTAACCAAAGAGCAACGCAACGCGCTCCGTTTCCGCACATCTCCGCTTCCGAGCCATCAGCATTAAATACGCGCATTTTTACATCAGCAATCCCAGATTTTTCTAACACCAGGAGCCCGTCTGCTCCCACACCGTATTTGCGGTCGCAAATTTTCTGCGCACTGGCTTTGTGGCCATCTATAACCACAAAGTCATTGCCCGAAGCTACCATTTTAGTGAAAGTGATATTTTGCATATTATAACCCCAGAAGAAATGACGGGATGGTCTCGTTATGGATTAAATCCTGGTAAGAATCTCTTTTTCTCACTAAGAAAGCCCGGTCTTTTAACACCATCACCTCTGCCGGCCTCTTCCTTGAATTGTAATTTGAAGACATGCTAAACCCGTAAGCGCCAGCGCTCATTATCGCCAGGCATTCTCCTTCTTTTAGCTGCCTAAGCACCCTGTCTTTGGCAAAGAAATCCGCGCTTTCGCAGATCGGGCCGACCACATCAACTTTTTGCGCCTTGCGTTGTGCGTTGTGCGTTGTGCATAAAGGCATAATTTGATGATACGCATCGTAAAGCGCAGGCCGGATTAAATCATTCATCCCCGCGTCCACGATGACAAACTTTTTCCTGGGAGTAGGCTTAATATATAAAACCTTTGCCACCAGGATTCCGGCATTACCCACAATAAACCTTCCCGGCTCTAAAATGATTTTTAATCCGGTCTTTTTTAGCAAATGCAGGATTTTACGGGCAAACTTCTCAGCAGTCTGGGGAGTCTCCTTATTATAAATTATTCCCAGTCCCCCTCCGATATTCAGATAATCCGGTTTTATACCTTCTTTTTGCAGTTTCCGGATGAACTCCACTACCCTGCCTATTGCCGCAACATAAGGCGAAGATTCGGTAATCTGCGAGCCGATATGAATATGCAGGCCGCAAATCCTGATATTTAAAAGGGCTTTGCGCAGAAGAAAAATCTGATGCGCGCTTTTAAAATCTATCCCGAACTTATTGGTAATTTTACCGGTGGTAATAAATTTATGCGTCTTTGGCTCAACATCCGGGTTTATGCGTATTGCTACCTGTGTTATTTTATTTAACCTCCTGGAGATGCGGTTTATGTTTTCT
>JBFMBZ010000089.1:0-5756 GCA_040754615.1 Candidatus Omnitrophota bacterium
GACATCAAATATATTTACGGGACTACCTGCCCCGGGAATTGCCCGGCAAGGCTCGTGCTATCTACCACTAATAATGCCAAGGCGCTCGTAGAATTGAAGAAATAACCCTTTGTTTATTTAAACCGTAGGAGCAGGCTTATAAAAAAAGCCTGCTCTTTTTTAGGAGGTTCAGGCATGAAGGTAAAGATTTATTATCATCATACGGACTGCGGCGGGCCGGTTTATTACGCCAGGTACCTGGATTTTCTGGAAGAGGCGCGCACTGAACTCTTGGGGCAAAAAGGGGTCTCGGTAAAGGAGCTGGCAGGAGAGGGAGTGCTTTTTGTAGTCGCCCGCCAGGAGATAGATTATAAATTCCCGGCTTATTTAGGGGATGAACTTAATATAGCTACGCGGATTGCTAATGTTTCCGGAGTGCGCATAGAGTTTGAATACGAAATAAAAAATCAGGATGATAAAACCTGTGCTTTGGCAAAGACTACCCTGGTCTGCGTAAATTCCGGGCTTAAGCCTAAAGCAATACCCGAAGAAATCCGCGAGAAAATCACGCAGGATTAAATAAAGCACCCGTGTGAAAGGAGAAAGCGATGGATATCCTTAAGGCAATCAAAATAAGGCGAAGCGTCAGGGATTTTAAACAGAAGGCCATCCCAAGAAAAGCTATTGAAACCCTAATTGAAGCAGCGCGCTTTGCCCCTACGGCGCGCAATGTCCAGCCCTGGGAGTTTATTATCATAACGGATGCCTCAATGCTGGAAAAAATCGGGGGCCTTGCGGAGAACGGAAGATTTATCGCCAAGTCTGCCTGCTGTATTGCGCTCTACTGCGCGGAGACAAAATATTACCTTGAAGACGGCTCTGCAGCCACACAGAACATCCTGCTTGCGGCAGCGGCAGAGGGTATCGCATCCTGCTGGGTGGCCGGAGACAAAAAGCCGTATTGCAGCCAGATTAGCGCGCTGTTAGGTGCGCCGGCATCATTTAAATTAGTAAGCTTAATTGCGCTGGGTTATCCCCAAAATAAAAAAAGCTTTTATGCGGCGCTAAAAAGAAGCAGGAAGGAAATGATGCACTGGGAAAAATTTTAATTTTCATGTAATCCTTTTTTGCTATTTTACGTCTAATGTATTAGGACAAGAAAGGAGGCCGCTATGTTAAAACCAAACCTTAAACCGTTTTTCTTGGCAGCACTCATTGTATTATTGCCTCTCGCAGTTTTTTCTGAAGAAGCCCAATCGCATGAAGCAAGGAATGCCGCGGAGGAGATCCAGATTATCAACCTTCTTAATGGCCTGGACTTAAAGAAGGGGCAGATGGAGTATATTCTGCAAAAGGCAAAGGAAGCAAATCAGGTGCGCGAAGATGCCTTTGGCAGAGTAAAGGCGCAGGAGCCGGATTTGTTAAAGGCTTACGGCGGGATTAAAGAGGATGTCTCTTCAGGCAAGGTGACCGTGGAGAAAAAAGAGGCGAATTGCTTTCACGAGCTTAATACGCAAAAGGAGAGCATTTTGAAAAACGCAAAGGCTACAATTGACGGGATTGCAACCGAAGTAGAAGGGGCGTTAGAGCCTTTCCAGCTCATCGCGTTAGATAATTATAAGCCTTGTATAATTCCTATAACTACGCACAATAGGATCGGCCAGGCAGACCCGGCGCTGGGTATCGGAAAGGTCCTGGATAAGGTAAAGGCCGCTTCAAGCCAGCAGTACGCTCAAAAGAGGGATGAATTTGTTACCCGGATTACGGAGAGGATAATTGCGAAGATAGGCCCCAAGGCAGAAATAGATAAAGCAAAGATAAATGCCGAGGTCCTTTATGCATTTAAAAAGGTACGAGAAATGAATGATGTGGATTTTCAGGTGCAAAAAGGCACAATTGCCGAAGAGTTGTATAATAAGGTAATGCCGCAGAAAGTTTCAATGGCGAGGGCGGAAAAAATCAGGAAATTCCTTTTATCTTCAAATGCCGTAGCGGTATTAGAAACAAGGTTAAATGAGCCGGCAGGGAAATAATTTATTGCGTAAACCTTTTTGGCTGTTTAAACGTCTAATTAAACAGATGCACCAAAAAGGAGGTGTGCGATGAAAAGAATATCAATGAAGGTTTTGGCAGTATTAACGGTCCTGTCGCTTGCTGTTTTGCCGGAAATTGCTCTTGCCATGGAGAGGCCGCCGGTAAACAAGGATAAGAAAACCGTTACTCAAAAGAATGCAGAAAGGGAGAGGCTCTTTAAGTTAAGGGAAGAAAACCCCCGGAAGTTCCAGGAAACAGTTAAGCTTAAAGGTAGCGAAGCCAGGAAAAAGCTGGAGGCCCTTAAACAGACCGATCCCGCCAGGTACAACAGGGTGATACAGCGCATACGGCAGAAGCGGCTGGCAAGGCTTACCAGGTTAAGAAAAGAAAATCCGGAAAAGTTTAAGGAGATTGTGCAGGCGCGAAAGGCCCGGGTAGAGGAGCAGCTTACCAGGCTAAAGAACGAGAACCCCGCGCTTTATCAGCGCATAATCGAGCACGGAAAGAAATACAGGGAAATTCAGCGTTTCCGGCAAGACCATAAGAAATTCAAGAGCTATTTGAAAAATCATCCGGAATTGCGTTATTATTTCCGGCACAGGTGTAAGAAGGCATGAACCCGGAAACCGGAGTGAATGACGAGATTGTTCTTATCGAGCGCATAAAGCAGGGGGAACGCTCCGGATTTGATGCGCTCGTAAGGCTCTACCAGCAAAAGGGGCTGAACATAGCCTATGGCCTGGTGGGTAACATTGAAGATGCCAAAGATATCTTGCAGGAGGCATTTGTGAAACTGTATTTAAATATAGCTTATTTCCAGGCCCGCTCCAAATTCTATACCTGGTTTTACCGGATAGTAGTAAATTGCAGCCTGGATTTCCTGCGCAGAAAAAAAAGAGTATTCCCGCTTTTCGTTCGGGCCGCGGATGACGAAGGAGAGGGCCGGGAGATAGAAATACCGGACAGCCGTTTTGAGCCGGCGAAGATGGCGATGAATAAAGAATTGGGAAGGACCCTGGATAATTGCATTGCTTCCCTTCCCAGGATGCAGAAAACCTGCTTTGTATTAAGGCACCAGAATGGCCTGAGTACTCATGAAATTGCCCAGGTACTTAAATGCCGGCCTGCTACCGTAAAAGTGCATATATTCAGGGCGATGAATAACCTGCGCAAAAAATTATCCGGTTTTCTGGCATAAGGAGGGATAAAAATGTTCAGCTGTATATTTATAAAAAGAAAATTATATGATTACCTTGATCACGCGCTTTCAGGAAACGCTGCGGCCAGGGTCAGAAAGCATATTGATGCCTGCCCGGCCTGCCGGGGGCAGCTTGAAGAGATGCGGGTTATTGTTGAGATGGCAGGGCAAAAGAGAGCGCCGGAGCCTAACGGCGAATTCTGGCATAAGTTCCAGGTTGATTTAGACAGAAAGCTTAACGAGAGGTTGGTTACGCCTGTTGATGTTAAGAAAAAAAGGGCCATGCGCTTAGTGCCTGCATACGCATATGCCGGTGTTTTGGCGTTTCTGGTAATCATGTCCGGATACCTTTACCCGTACATAACTTTTCCCCGCCAGGACCGGGAATTGGTGGCGGAGATAATTTCTCTGGATACGGTTGATAATGAATTTGTGATGACCGATAGCGAGGAAGCCATTACCCAGGAAGTAAACATACTTTACGAACTCGGCCAGATTTAAAGTAAAGGGACGCTTCTCGGAATTAAACGTAGGCTAAAGAGAACCGTCCCTAATATTTTAATAGTATTGACTTTTGTAAATTTTATGTTAGCATACCCTCTATTCTGAAAGATTAGAGGGTATTTATTTTACTAAAAGTAAAGGAGGCATTTAAATGACAGGCTTTGATTTGTTAATACTGGCTCCGGTAGGTTCCATCCTCGCCCTTGCTTTTGCTGCGTATCTTGCCTTTTCCATATTAAAGAAAGACCCGGGCACGGATTTGATGCAGGAGATTGCGCAGGCAGTGCGCATAGGCGCAAAGGCTTATCTTAAGCGGCAGTACATCGGAGTGTCAATCTTCTTTTTAGTCGTGTTTCTTATTCTTCTTGCGCTGGCGCTGAAGAATTACCTGGTTATCTTTGTGCCTTTTGCATTCTTGTCCGGAGGGCTTTTCTCAGGGTTATCCGGATTTATCGGGATGAATATTGCCACCCAGTCCTCAAACCGGACTGCGGCAGCGGCAATGAAGAGCTTAAACTCCGGCCTACGGGTGGCGTTTTCCAGCGGCGCAGTTATGGGGCTTACGGTTGTGGGCCTTGGCCTTCTGGATTTAAGTATCTGGTATTATTTTCTGGATTGGTATTATTCCACACATCCCATCTCAATAGGCGCAGATAAAATTACGGCCATTACTTCTACAATGCTCTGCTTCGGCATGGGCGCAAGTTCTCAGGCGCTCTTTGCCAGGGTGGGCGGAGGAATTTTTACCAAGGCAGCGGATGTGGGAGCGGATTTAGTAGGTAAGGTAGAAGCAGGCATACCCGAAGATGACCCCCGTAACCCGGCAGTAATCGCGGATAACGTAGGAGATAATGTGGGGGATGTAGCAGGGATGGGCGCTGACCTTTATGAATCTTATGTCGGCTCCATTGTAGCTACTTCTGCTTTAGGGGTTGCTGCAGGATTAGGCGTAGCCGGGGTTACGGTGCCTATGGTTATGGCTGCAGTTGGAGTAATTGCTTCCATTATCGGGACATTTTTTGTGCGCAGCAGAGAAGAAGCCAGCCAAAGCGTGCTGTTAGCAGCCTTAAGAAAAGGCGTATTTAGCAGCTCTTTATTAATCGCCGTGATTTCATTTTTCCTGGTAAAAGCAACTTTAGGCGCAGAGCATATCGGAGTTTATTGGGCAGTGCTTTCCGGTTTAGTTGCCGGAGTGCTGATTGGTTTATGCACTGAATTTTACACTTCAAGCGGCTTTAAGCCTACGCGCTCAATAGCGGATTCGGCTTTAACCGGCCCGGCTACCGTAATTATCAGCGGAATGGCTGTAGGGATGATGTCTACTGCGTTACCGGTAATAATTGTAGGCATTGCTATCTTGTGCAGTTATTTCCTTTCCGGGGGAGCAAGTAATTTTAACATCGGGCTTTACGGCGTAGGAATTTCTGCGGTAGGGATGCTTTCAACTTTAGGGATTACCCTGGCCACTGATGCGTATGGCCCGGTTGCGGATAATGCCGGAGGCAATGCCGAGATGTCGCATCTTCCGCCGGAAGTGAGGAAAAGAACTGACGCCTTGGATGCTTTGGGAAATACCACTGCTGCGACCGGAAAGGGTTTTGCTATAGGCTCAGCTGCTTTGACTGCGCTGGCGCTCATCGCAGCATACAGAGACCAGGTGGCTTTATACGGAAAAGAATTAAGGCTGGATTTAATGAATCCCTCTGTCTTAGTGGGGTTGTTTATCGGCGGGATGCTCCCATTTCTTTTCTGCTCCATGACCATGCGCGCGGTGGGCAGGGCAGCAGGTAAGATTGTGGTGGAAGTCCGCCGGCAATTTAAAGAAATTACCGGGTTGATGGAAGGCAAGGCCAAGCCGGATTACGCGCGTTGTGTGAGCATCGCCACTGCTGCCGCGCAAAAAGAGATGATTATACCTTCGCTTCTTGCGATAATTGCTCCTATTGCCGTCGGGCTTCTCGTGGGCATAGAAGCAGAAGCCGGCCTGCTTGCCGGAGCAACGGTTTCGGGATTCGTATTAGCGGTAATGATGGCTAATTCA
>JBFMBZ010000090.1:0-4034 GCA_040754615.1 Candidatus Omnitrophota bacterium
AAACGCCTGCTGGACATGGTTAATAAATTACCCAACATTTCTCTTATCCAATATGTTTTTCTTCAAGAAATCGTATAAATACTCTGCGACTATCCGGTGGGTCTTTGTTTTCATGTGCCCGTAGTCATAAAAATTATCGTAACTGAAATCAAACATTTCGTAAGGCGATTTATCGGTCAAATCCAGCAGATAGACGCCTTTTTCTCTTAACCCGCAGAGAAAATCATAGACCGCCTTCTTAAAGCCGAAATAAAAAGTAAAAATCTCTGAATCCCGGGCCTTAACCAGGTAATCAATTCTTCTGTAAGGATCTACCTCCTTCATCCCCTTATTGTAATAATAATCGGTCAGCTCATATATCCCGTAAGGACGCTCTTCTAAATTACCCATCGGCATTACGATAACCAGGGGTATTCTTTTAGCTTGGCAGGCGCGGATGATATCAAGGATGTTTCTTTTTTCTGATTCAAGTATTAATCCATTAAACCCTAAAAACGGCTCAAGGGGTATACGGATAAGCTTCAATTTCTGGCAAAGATTCAGCAAATTCGGCTCCAAAAACTCCCTTAAGAATTGGTCGGCAGGGATATTCAGGAAACGGGGCAGGCGCGGATTGCTAAGCAGAAAATTCCAGAAAAAATAATATTTCTTTTTGATGCACTGGTAGTATGAATTCTCAAAATTGCCCACTCCTATATCAAAATATATGGCGATATCCGGCTTTCTTTGGCCGAACGCCTTTAAGGCAAGCTCTTTAACCTCAAAGCTATCAAATCCCTCCATAGCAAAATTATAGACTTTAAATTTATTGCTCCCTCCTGAATTCAAAAGGCCCTCCAGGAGCTGCGGAAAATATATCACCTCGTCTTTCAGCAGGGGAGGCTTTGAGCCGACTACAGAAGAGCCGAATACATAAATAAGGCATTCGTCTTGGAGTGGGTTAAAAGGAATTTCTTTATCAGGTTTCTTGTAAGGGCCTTCTTTTACATAATAATCGTAATTAATGCGCATTACCCCATCTTTGAGCAGGGCCGTGAGGCCCCCTTTTTCTTGCCCCAAATACATTTGGAGTTCCGAGCGCATTTTCGCATAATCTATCTTCCTTATTTTAAGTATGCCGCTTATAAAAGAAAAAAGGAGGAAAGAGAGTAAAAGAAGGGGCAGAAACAGGATAAAGACATAAAATAACCTTTTCATTTATCCAGGAGATCCTGTTCGTAAACTATCCTGTTAATATTTAAACGCCTTAATCCCTGCGGGATATACGGGTTATAAACAAACTGGGTATTGCCTTTTAGATAAATCTTTGCAGGCATTTTTTGGTTCTCCAGGCAAAAGGAGTATTTTTGACATTCCCTATAGCATTTAAAAGTAACCTTTCTTTTAAACCCTTTTTCATGAAAGGCAAGGCCAACGAGGCAATAACGGGTAGTGGTGACGTAAACATAAGGATAATATAAGGAGGCGGGTATCCGTGCATACTGCCTTTCTATCCCCTGAATAAGGTTATCCAATTCAATCCTTTTGATATTAAATTTGTTTTTAAAATCGGTAGTAAATATGGACTCGCCTACCGGAACACGAAAATAATGCCTGGCTGCTTTGGGTAAAAGCGAAAGCACCCCGGCGATGCGCGGGTCGCGCTTTTGTTTATTTAAAAGCCTGCCCCAGCATAAAGGGATATGGGAGAAATTTTTGCTTAGAAAAAAGGCGACTCCCAGGTCATTAACAATTATTTCGTTCTCTAATTGGTATTTATCGAGCAGCTTAAAGAGGGGCTTTAATTTAGCCATGCCTTCATCGGTTACAAAAGGCGTCATCAGGCTAAAATTTATCTTTCTTTTCTTGCAGAATTCAAGCGCCTTTTTTAATTCATCTTTTTTAGGGATAAGCCGCTGGCAGAATTCTGCCCCGAAATAGAGCCTGGCATAGCTGGATTTCCATCTGCTTAGGCCCCTTAAGGAGCTTACGCACAAAACTTTTTCCATATATTACTTTCCCGGCTTACTGCTATTGTTAGATGGCAATCGGCTCTCTTTTGAAATTCTAAGGATTGATAGGGATGGTAGAATCTTTCTCTAACTGCAGGCGTTCTAATTCTAATTCTATATACCTCTTTTTTTCCTCTTCCAGCATTTTCTCCTGTGCTTTTCTTATTTTCTCCAGCCTCTCCAGCCTTTCTTTTTCCCTGCGCTCTTTTTCTTTATTTTCTTTTTCCAGCCTTTCTTTTTCCTGTAATCTTTTGCGCTCAGTTTCTTTTCTGGCAAGCTCAAGTTCCTTCTGAATCTGCGACTCTAACCGGGCCCTCTCCCTCTGCTCTGCAAGAAGCATCTTTTGGCGTTCTTTCTCTGCTTCCTGGCTCCTCTGCTCTTCTTGCCGCCTTCTTTCTTCCTCAAGGCGTATTCTTTCTTTCGCTATCTTCTCTTTTTCTTTCCGGTCTAATGCCAGCTGCTTTTGTATTTCCTGCTCTAAGCGCTTTCTTTCTTTCTGCTCTGCAAAGAGGAGCTGTTGGCGCCTGGCCTCTCCTTCTTTCTTACGCTCCTCTTCCTGGCTTCTAACCAACTCTTCCTGGCGCTTTTGTGCTGCTATCTGATGCTCCCTCTCCTCGCGGATAAACTTTTCCCTACGCTCCTCTTGCAAACGGGTGAGTTCTTCTTGTCTCTCGCGTTCTTTACGTTCATGCTCAATACGCGCCTGTGCCTCTTTCTCTTTACGCTCCTCTTCAAGGCGCGCGAGTTCTTTTTTGCGTTCTTCTTCTTTACGCAGCAACTCTTCCTGCCTCTGCCTCTCTGCTGCTGTACGCTCTTTTTCTCTTAAGAGGTGCTGCTGCTCTTTAAAAACCAGATCCTGCTGATAAATACGCTCTCTTTCCCTCTGGAGCCTCTCTCTTTCAAGCCTGGCTTGCTCTTCTTTCTCTTTGCGCTCTTCTTCTTGGCGGGCGATTCCCTCTTGGCGCCTTTGCTCTGCTTCCTGTAGCTCCTTCTCCTTGCGCTCTCGCTCTAACCTGGCTTGTTCTTCTTTTTGTCTACGCGCTTCTTCTTGCCGAGCAAGCTCTTCCTCCCGCTCGCGCTCTTTGCGTTCTTTCTCAAGACGGGCTTGCTCTTCCCGTTCTTTACGTTCCTCTTCTATACGCGCCAGTTCTTCCTGACGCCTCTCTTCTATTTTCTGGAGCTCTTTCTCTCTTAACATACGCTGCTGCTCTTTAAAAACCAGATCCTGCTGATAAATACGCTCTCTTTCTATCTGAAGCCGCTCTTTTTCCAAACGGGCTTGCTCTTCTTTCTGTCGGCGCTCTTCTTCAATACGAACCAATTCTTCCTGACGTTCTTTTCCCTTACGCTCCTTCTCCAGGCGGGCTTGCTCTTCTTTTTGCTTACGCTCTTCTTCCAAACGGGCGAGTTCTTCCTGTCTCTCGCGTTCTTTACGTTCATGCTCAATACGCGCCTGTGCCTCTTTCTCTTTACGCTCCTCTTCAAGGCGCGCTAACTCTTCTTGGCGCTCTTTTTCTTTGCGCTCTTTTTCAAGGCGCGACTGTTCTTCTTTTTGCCGGCGCTCTTCTTCCAAGCGGGCGAGTTCTTCCTGTCTCTCGCGTTCTTTACGTTCATGCTCAATACGCGCCTGTGCCTCTTTCTCTTTACGCTCCTCTTCTATACGCGCAAGTTCTTCCTGGCGCTTTTGTGCTGCTATCTGACGCTCCTTCTCCTTGCGCTCTCGCTCTAACCTGGCTTGTTCTTCTTTTTCTATACGCTCCTCTTCTTTACGCCGAAGCTCTTCCTTTCGCCTCTCTTCTGCTTCCTGGAGAGCTTTTTCTTTTTGTTCTGCTAAAAGCTTCTTTTTATTTTCATCTTCTTCTCTAAGGCGGGCTTTTTCCTCCTGCAACTCTCTTTCTTTACGTTCTCTTTCAATCCGGGCTTGCTCTTCTTTCTGTCGGCGCTCTTCTTCAATACGAACCAATTCTTCCTGACGTTCTTTTCCCTTACGCTCCTTCTCCAGGCGGGCTTGCTCTTCTTTTTGCTTACGCTCTTCTTCCAAAC
>JBFMBZ010000090.1:4134-17899 GCA_040754615.1 Candidatus Omnitrophota bacterium
CTTCTCCTTGCGCTCTCGCTCTAACCTGGCTTGTTCTTCTTTTTCTATACGCTCCTCTTCTTTACGCCGAAGCTCTTCCTTTCGCCTCTCTTCTGCTTCCTGGAGAGCTTTTTCTTTTTGTTCTGCTTCTAATCTCAGCTTCTCTTCGCGCTTCTTACGCGCTTCTTCTTTACGTTCTAAATATTTTTTGCGCTTTGCCTGCTCTTCTTCCTGTTTCGCGATAAATTCTTCCCTGCGCCTTTGCTCAAATTCCTCAATATCCTTTAGCGTCTCGCCTTCTTCTAGATGCTTTACATAAAGCTCAACTTCCGGGGATACTTTCTTGGGACGGTAAACGTAACTCTTAAATTCCGATTCTTTTGCCGCGCTGACAGCCTTCTCCCATTCGCTCTTTGCTTCGGAGAGCCTTCCTTCGCTATAAAGAAGGTCCGCGATGGCAAAATGTTTCCGCACATCTCTTTCCCGTAACCTATTCCGGCCTAACAATTCTGCTTCTTCTATCTCTTTATCTATTGTTTTTACTTTCCTCTCTGCTTCTTCAACCAGCTCCTTTAAGCTTAAGGTATAGGCGCGCATCTTCTTACCAATTATCTCCGGGTTGACTTCTAAGGTTTGTTTTTCTACTCCGGGCTCTTCAGTAGAAGGCAAGGCTTTCTCTTCCTGAGCAGGCGCGGCCTCTACTTCCTGCTCTTGCGTAACTTCTTCTGGCTCGGCAGCTGCTTTCTCTTCTGTTTCCTGCGCAAATAAAAGCAGGCCAAATGAGAAAAACAGGCCGAACAATATAAAGGCTATAACTAAATAAGTTCTTTTAGGCTCTATCTTCATTTTTTAACGTCTTAAAATTCAAGGACAAGGGGAGAAGGCTTGCCTTCTTCAATAATCTTTTGCCAAACCTGCTTTGCGTCACTTAACCACCCTTGCCTGTAACGCATTAAGGCTAATCTGTTCTCTCCGTGAAGTTCCTTTTGTTTATTCACAAAGGCCCTGACGTAATCTTCCGCCTGCAGATATACCGACCTTCCCAACGAGGAAATCATTTCATAATACTCTCTTGTGTCCTTTAGCCTTCCTTCTTTGTAAGAAGATTCTGCGAGGCTAAGATAATCAAATAATTTCTTGCGTAAGGGGCTGTCTAGCCGCGTAACTTCCTGGTTAAGTATCTGCCATGCCCAGTATTTGATATTCTCCTCTTCAATAATTTTTCTAATCCTCTCTATCTCCTCGGGTAGCTTATCTTGGAAATCAAAGGAAAAATGCAGACGCGAGTGCCCTGCCTGAGTGATTGTGTTGTTTCCTAAAGGGAAACCCCACTCCAGGCGTAATAGCCCCTGGTTAAATAATCTTATCCTTATACCTGCGCCTACTCCCATAAAATCCACTGATTTCTCTTCGGTTAATAATGCGCCCCTGCGCTCTCCGTGGCCGTAATCAAAGAAAACCAATGCAGTAGCTTGCTCTCTTAACGGCGCTTCTGCATAGGGCAGGCGTAAACTCTTCGGCATAAACAAAGCGGGAATAAGTATTTCTGCGCTTCCTAACAGGGCGTTATCAGCCAGATAATCGTCGCTAGGATAGCCCCGCACTGAATCTATACCTCCTAACCCAAACTCCTCCTGAGGGGCAAGCTTGGCAGAAGAAAGCTGCGCCTGGAACTTCAGGTTTGCCTGTAAATTCTTCGGCAAGAGCCTTCTCTGCTGGGCTTTCAGGGTAAATTTAGTAAATGTGGAGTCCGCGCCCCTGGAAGCGAGGCTGCTGTCATTAGAATGGGCGCCGAAAGCAGTCACCCCTTGAGATAATTCCGGAGAAATAGAAATTGTCCCCCTAAAATCGCGTTTAAGAAAATTCCCTCCGAGCCTTAGAATTCTTAGCCGGTCGCGGTTTGAAACACCGGTAAGCTGGCTGACGGTCTTGTCTTTGGCTTCCATGCCGATGTATGATTCCCCGATATATTCGCCTTTATCAAAGAGTTCCTGGCGTAAACTCATTGAAAGGCTTTCTGCTTTTGACTTCACATTAGAAGCGGAAAATTCTTTTGTGGGTATGGATTTACTCCGGCTGTATCCGTAAAGCAGGCTTGCGCCATGAGAATTTACCGGGACGTTATGAAAGGCATAGTAGCCGCTGAAATCCCTGCCAAAGCTGTATCCGGACAAAAACATATCATCTATGCCTAAAAAATTATTATGGCGGCCGCCCATGCTCATCCTGGTTTTCCCGGTTGAAGAAGAGCCTTCATTGTCAAGCGTATACATGAAATGGACGGGAAAGCTCGTTTTTGTCGTCATGAGAATGTCCGTCGTGCCCGGCTTTTTGCCCGCGACCAGCGCCGCCTTTACTTCCCGGTCAGGATTCTTATTCATTAAATGCAAGCTCTTGGATATTTTATCATAACGCAGTATCTCTCCTTCCGGAAGCCACCAGTAATAATAAATCCTGGCGGTATTGAAGAACTTATGCTCCGGCACGTGAAGCTTACCCATCCTGGCTTCAACTACCCTTAACATTACCGTTTCTTCTTTGATTTCCTGCGGCGGGACAATTACTGCGGCGATGACGCCTCTTCTCAAATATTCCCTCTCCAACTCCCTGGAAAGGATATTTAAATCTTCTAAAGTTACTTCCTTGCCCTCATATTTTAACAAGATGGCTACGAAATCTTCCGGAGAAAAGCTCTCAGTGCCCGTAAGGAGTATTTTCCTGATTAAAAACTTCTCACCCTCTTCTATAATCCTTTTTTCCTGCGGCTCGGCTTCTAAGGGGGCTTGCTTTCGCGGAGCCGGCATTAACTTTTCTTCAACTAAATCGCTTCCGAACCTATCCGTCTCACGCGTAGCCTTTTCAATGTTAAACTCTTGGGGATAAAGGGGTTGGCTGCTAAAGAAGGCTAAAATGAAGGCGAGAAAAAAACCGATGATTCCTGTGGGGAAGAATTTCTTCATTTCACAAACATTATAATACAGAAACTCCTTCTGTCAATGGCATTATAGGCTTAAAAGCAAATAAGGCTTGACACCCTAAATATAGATAATATAATCAAATTAAAGAAGTTAAAATACTTTTTCTAGTTTGATTTTTGAGTAAATATAAGGTATACTTTATTAGGGGGTGCCAAATGAAGAAGTTAACGGCATGCTGCATTTTCCTTTTGATTCTGGGCATATTTTCCTTCGGTTACACGCAAGAGACTACGCGCGTAGCTTCCGTTATAGAGATAACGGGCACCGTGGAAGTACAGCCTGTTAATGGCGCATGGAGGGCGGCGGAAACCGGCATGACGCTTTACGAAGGGGACTTAATCCGCACGCAGGCAGAATCGCGGGCAATCCTTAACTTAGACGGCGAAGCGCAGACTGCCACGCTGGAACTAAAAGCCAATTCCCAGCTTAAATTAAGCCAACTGAAGAAAGATGAAGCAGAGCAGACCCAAAACACGCTCTTAGATTTATCGTTAGGCGAAGTCCTTATTCATGCTCAAAAGCTGCATTCGGAAAAATCTAAGTTTGAAGTAAAAACCCCGACCTCAATAGTCGGCGTAAGAGGGACCACTTTCTCCGTAGCAGTAGAAGCCGTTGAGTAAAATTGAAGTCAAAACAGCTCCTCTTCCTAAATATCGCAGTGGGCGTTCTCGTTGCCTCCTGCGTTCTTTTTTTCTCCCAAAAAGGCCTTTTTGAACGCCTGGAACTTGGAATCTCAGATTTCCTCTTCCGCTTAAGAGGGCCTCTTAGCTTTAACAAGCACATCATCATCATTGAAATAACCGACGAAGATATAGCAAAAATCGGCAGGTGGCCTTGGAAAAGGTCCTGGCATGCTGCCATGATTAAAGCGCTTTCGGGATTAGGGGCAAAGCAGGTTTATTTTGATATTTTATTCTCAGAAGGGTCCCAAGAAAGCGACGATTCCGCATTAGAAGAGGCGATAAAACAAAATAAGAGCGTCTATCTTCCTTATGCATTCCAGGATAATGCTGCCTCAAGTGCCCTTACTCCCATACCAAGGCTATCCTCTCACCTAAAAGGCACCGGGGCAATGAATATCTATCCGGATGTCGACGGGACAGTAAGGAAAGCCGCGCTCATTTTTCCGCGGGAGACAAATGACTATTACCATGCGGTCCTGGCAATTGCTATGGGCTATTCTGGTTCAAGCATTAAAGAGCGAGCCCCAAACTATCTTTTGCTTACCAACCCGAGCCTTAGGATTAAAATCCCCTTAGTTAATGAAAACAGCATGGAGATTAACTGGCCGGGGAAATGGGAAAAAACCTTTAAGCATTACGGCTATTTGGAGATCCTGGCTGCTTATAAAGATTATCTGGATAATAAGCCTGTAAAGATTAACCTGAAGGACTTCAAAGAAAGCATCTGCCTTGTAGGGGTAACTGCGCTTGGTTTATACGATATCAAGCCCGTACCGGTACAAGCGCAGTATCCGGGCATAGGGATAATTGCCAGCAGCCTGAATACTATCCTGAATAATAATTTTATCTACCATCTCCCTGCCTGGCTCAATATATTTATACTTTACCTACTCTCTCTTATCCCTTCTTTCGTCATTTTCGGCCAGAGGCCGCTACGGGAAACTTTTTTTATAGGAATAGCCGCGTTTTTATTTTCTTTTATTGTTTTCCTTTTGTTTAAATTGAACATGAAAGCTGATTTTGCCACGCCCCTCTTGGGGCTTATATCGGGTTATTTTACCGTCGGGACATACAACTTCGTCCGGGTCTCCAAGGAACGCCAGGCCTTTTTCAGGATGTCGGTGGTTGACGGGCTTACGGGGCTGTATAATATCAGGTACTTCAAGATGCTCCTTGAAACCGAGCTCATGATGGCAAAACTTGACCCTTCGAAAAATTTCTGTATTATTATGAGCGATGTAGACCACTTTAAGCATTTTAACGACACTTACGGCCATCAGGTAGGCGACCTGGTGTTAAAAGAAGTGGCAGCTGCGCTAAAGGCATCACTGCGTTCCTCAGATATAGTTGCCCGTTACGGCGGCGAAGAGATGATTGTGCTCCTAAGGGGAAGCCCTTTTAAAGACGGCCTGATGGTCGCGGAGAAACTCCGGAAAAATATAGAAAATGCGTCCATTAAAGACCAGAATAATTCCTATAAGGTAACCGTAAGCCTGGGAGTCTCTATTTTTCATCCCGGAGACGACGTAGATATGATAATAAAGAGGGCTGACGAGGGGTTATATAAGGCAAAGGAAGCAGGCAGGAACCGCGTTTTCAGCGTTGAAGGCTAGGCTATATTAATTTCGTCGCCGATGGAAGTGTTGCTTTCGGCTAACACGCCGCAAGGAAGCTCTATTACGAATCTTGCCCTCCAGTAAATCTTACTTATCCGCCAGGGCTTAAAAGAAACTTTCTTTCCCACCACCGCATTTTTCCCGTCGATAAACAAGGCATCTATAGGAAAGCGCATAAAAAAAGTGTGGATAGAATTGCAGGGTCTGATCACCAGGGCTTCTCCTTTGTTAAAAACGCGCCTGCCCAATAAGCCTTTAACCCTTGAAAAAACTGAATCTGCGAGAGCAGCTTTATCTGCCAAGAGCAAGGACCTGGTCTTATTCATTATCTGCATAGGGTAAGCTATTTTTGAGGCTGGAATAAATTATCCGGTAGGGCTATGCCTTTTACTTTAATCTCTTCCAGGAAGCTGGGCAGAAAACCTGTGGCGGAAAAGTAACCTAAGACGTTACCCTGTTTATCTATGCCGGTCTGCTTGAAGGCAAAAATATCCTGTAAATCTATGTGCAGCTCATCTTTCATTCCGGCAATCTCGGTTATCTGTATGACTTTACGGCTTCCGTCGGAGAGCCTGGCGGTATGCACAATTATATCAATGGCAGAAGCAATCATCTCCCGGATAGCCCTGATCGGAAGCTCGACCCCGGACATCAGGATCATGGAGTCAAGCCTGGTAAGCACGTCGTGAGTGGAATTGGCATGGACAGTGGTCATTGAGCCGTCATGGCCGGTGTTCATTGCCTGCAACATATCCAGGGTTTCTACCCCGCGGCACTCGCCTATGAGAATCCTGTCCGGACGCATACGCAGGGTATTCCTGAATAAATCCCTTATGGTGAGAGCGCCTTTCCCTTCTATGTTGGGAGGCCGGGATTCCAGCCTAACCCAATGCTCCTGATGGAGTTTAAGCTCTGCCGCGTCTTCTATGGTAATAATGCGCTCACTATCGGGGATAAATGCGGAGAGCACATTTAAGACGCTTGTCTTTCCGCTTCCCGTTCCTCCGGAAACAATAATATTTTTCCTGCATAAGACGCTGGCCTTAATAAAATCTGCCATGGCCTGGCTAAGGCTGTTTAGCCGGATTAACTCTTCAATGGTGAATCTTTCTTTGCGGAATTTTCTGATGGTCAAGCTAGGGCCCGTAAGGGAAAGGGGCGGGATAATCGCGTTGACCCGCGAGCCGTCGGCAAGCCTGGCATCCACCATGGGGACAGATTCGTCAATGCGCCTTCCGATAGGAGCGATGATGCGCTCGATAATTGTCTTAACCTGCTCATTGGAAATAAACTTCTTGCTGGTAAGCTCTATCTTCCCGCGCCGCTCGATATACACTTCGTCCTTATTGTTAACCATTATATCCGTAATCTCCGGGTCGGCAAGCAGGTCTTCCAGAGGACCCAGCCCTAAGGCTTCGTCTAAGATCTCCTTCACCAGCTTCTTACGTACATCTGGCGAAGAGATAAAACTCTTGGCTTCTTCTGCCAGGAAATTAGCCACCATCATTGCGGCCTTATCCCTTAAGTCCTTGGTCTTTTTAGCGTCGCTGAATGTTTTTACATCCATCCGCTTCAGGTTAAGCTCTTCTATAAGCCGGTTATGAATCCTGCGTTTAAGCAGAATAATCTCGTCTGATTCGTCAAGGGCCTCCGGCTCCATCAACGCCTCGGTCAGGCCCTGCGCACGCCAGAATTCCCCGGTCTTTTCTAAGACAGAGCCTTTCAGGCTTAACTCACCAAGCTCATGATGTTCGATAAATAACTTCTTATTTTTAGTTAATTCCTTGGCTAAAGAAGAAACTGCCTGGGACATCTTTGAGCGAGGGCTATCTAAGACTACGGGCACGCTCCTGTTTACCGAATCCCCCACTGCCTTTCCGTCGGAAGGAATACGGGCAATGATATCGACGGGTAGGCTTACCTTTACCTCCTGCCAGCTGATGCTTGAGGCTGACTCTGCGCGGTTAAGCAGGATTTTAATCATTGCCAGGGGGAAGCGCAAAGCCTGTAAGGTGTCCAGTATCCACTTAGTCTGGTATACGGAAAGGATATCCGGAGTAACCACAAGTAAAATGAGGTTCGCCTGATTTAAAGTCGAGACAAAGACTTCGTTAAAACTTTTCCCCGCATCAATAATAATAAAGTCGTAATGCTTATCCAGTAAATTGCAAACCGCGCCTATTTTATCCGCTTCCAGGTGCGGAGACTGCTGCGGCCTTAATACCCCGGCGAGGAAATCCATCCCCAATGAGGAATTACGCACGACGAATTCCTCCTTCTTCAGCTCCTGCTGGGGAAGCTTAGTCAGGGTATTTATTAAATCCACCGCTGCCTTCTGGGGCTTAAGGTTGAGCATGCGCGCCATGTCGCCTACCGCATGCGTATCTAAGTCAATAAGGCATACGCGGGCAAATTCATTCTTGGCCAGGCTCACCGCTAAATTTGCGGCAATGACAGTTTTACCCACGCCGCCCTTAGTGCTGAATATGACTATTCTTTTGGCCATGCTTTAATTTAAACGATAAACTACAGGGATATCTATCCAGAGGTCTTCCTTGGTAATAGAGGAAGGAAATGGCGGGTATGACGTAATGCTTTTGGCATTAGCCAGCGCATTGTCATCCAGTAATTTATATCCGGAGGATTGCTTAACCGCAACCTCCAGGAGTTCTCCGCGATATGAAAGGTGCAGGCTGAGCTTCACCGTTCCTTGAAAACCTGCCTGTTTGGCTGCATAAGGATAACTTAAGGTCTCCATTATCCGCCTCTGGACAATGCTCGCATATCCTTTTGCCGGCTCGTCGGCCAAAGGCCCTGCCTTTATGCCAGAAGGCATATCATCGCTTACGATATCCATTGTTTTGGCTAAAACCTTCTCTTTCCCTTTGGGCGATGCACTGACAATCTTGGGAGTAAGCATGATGTACAAATCGGTTTCTCCGCGCTCTCCTGCGCCTCCTCCTCTTTTGCTCTCTTTTTTCCTGAAGAATATCCCCAGTATCGGGATATCGCCTAAGCCGGGAGTCTTAATGGTGTCCTCTTCGGTCTTTTCTTTTCGTAAACCCCCAATTGCCATAACCTGCTCGTCATTAAGGATGAGCTCTGTAGAGGCATTGCGCTTGGTAAAAGGATAGGCCCGGGCAGTAACAGTTGAAGTAGTGGTTGTGCTGCCTGACGTGGTTGTCGTGCCAATGGTTTCTACGGTCCCGGGCTCGGATATTTCCATATTCAGCGCCAGCTTAATACGATCCTCATCCTCCAGAACCGTGGGTTTTATGTTTAGCTTTATTCCATATTCCTTATATTCTACCGAGGTGCCGCTTCCTCCGCCTGCGGAAGATATTTCTGTCTCAAAGATAGGCTTTTCTCCGCCTACCAATAACTCTGCTTCCTTGCCGCTCTGGCAGGCAAGTTTGGGCTGGGAGAGGATCTTGACTTTTCCTTCCTGCGCCAGGGCGAATAAAGTCCAGCTATAGGCAGCGCGCTTTAAATCTACAATACGAAAAAGCTCCGACCATTTAGCAGCAACTAAAGGCGGAGAGGTTGACGGCTCTGTAATAGTAAATCCGCTTGAAGTAGAAAGCGGGTTTGTCAAGCCCAGGGAAGTTAAGGCATCTTTACTTAACTCTAAAACCTGCACATCTATTTCCACGATAGTCTCATCTTTTACCTCAATGAGGTCAAGGGTTTTGTCCTTAAGAGGCCCTAAGGCCAAGGCTATTTTTTCTTTATCTTGAGGCGTCTTCACGCTTCCCGATATGATAACTTTCCCTTCTTGATCCGAAGCTTCAGAGCGCAGGTCTGATAAATTCAGCCTGGATAATAAATTATCTACCCTGCGCTTAACGAGCTGCATATCCTCGGAAAAAACTTTAACCTGAAAAGACTGCTCTCCGAAATTATCCCACAATATAAACGAGGTCTCTCCGGGCGCTTTCGGGGTGAGGGTCATCTGGGTTTTTGAAACATCCGTAACATCTGCTATGGCGGGGTTAGAAATTACTATCCGCGTAGGGTTGCTTATGGCAACCACCTTGATTTCGCCCATATAGAGGGTTATTTCTTCTGCGGATTCTCCTAAAGCAGGCGGCTTTGATGAAGAGATTAAAAATAAAATAAAGACTGCTAGGGTGGCTAAGTTGGTTTTTCTCATCCTGCTCCTTACTTGCTTAAGGGGACCTTCTCTTTATTTAACCCTCTGTAAATTTCCACTGTGGGAGGCTCTTGCCTTACCGGCGATTCCTGCCTGGGGAATATATACTGAAACAAAGTATCCCAATTGGCCGCCTGGACTGGCTCAATTTTGGCATCTGCCGGAGAGCGCAATACTAACCGGATTTTCCCCTGCTCCTGCACAAAGGCAATTAAATTCGCTTCCTGCGGAGTAAGGGCTAAAGTAATAAGCGGAGAACTCCCTTGGGCGCTGGCTTCTTCTGTCTTTCTATACCTGCCTCCCTCTTGTAGCGCAGGCGCTCCGATATTCTGGCCTACTGCCAGGACTAAAACATTCTGGAATAAAGGCAAGACCGCCAGTTGATTGATTTGTTTCCCGTCTTCTGATTGGCCGGCAGGAACTGGGACCATAGTAATTACATCCACATAGTCTCCGGCCTTAATCATGCCGCTTAATGAGGAGAGGTTATCTACCGAGATACTTATTGCGCGCTTTCCTGCGGGCGTAACAGAGGATAAATCACCGGAGGAGCGCTGAAAGGATAATTTATTCTGGGTTAGCTGTTCGTTTTTGGATATCGGGGCGATAGTGACCATCCCGGCCACCCGGTCTAAGGAAGTAACTGCCCCGGGCTGGACAAATTTATTGGGGACTATCAGCACCTCAAAGCTATCCGAATCAATGGATGAGCCCCTGGGGATATCTTTTTTTGCCACCAAAACAGCGGTCTGGTTAGCCTGGATAACTTTCAGTTTTTCTTTTGCCTTATCCTCGGCAATTATCTGCTGCTGGTCGATATACGTCTTAATCATAAATACCGCAGCCAGAGAGAGGACCAGGCCTGCGATTAAAATGAGTTGCTGTTTTTTTAGTTGCGGTAAAGGGCTCACTTTATTTTATCTCTCCTTCGTATATTTCTATTTTTGCCTCCCGCGAGAGCTTGCCTACAAGGTCTTCTATTGCCTGCTGTTGTTTTAAGAAGAGAAGGCCGTTTTTAATATTATCCCATACCTCCGACAAAGGCTTCTGCTCTCCGCCGCGCCTCTGTTCCAATTTCAGGATATACCAGCCATCCGGACCCTTGAATATGGAGCTGACCCTGCCTATCTCCAGGCTATCGGAAAAGGCCAATTCATCAAATTTTTGAAATTTCTTGCCCGCGGTGAGAAAACCCAAATCCCCTCCGGCCCTGCTGCTTGCCGCCTTGGAGCGCTCTTTGGCTAAAGCTGCAAAATCGCCTCCCTGCAAGAGTTGTATCAATACATCCTTAGCCTCTGCTTCCGTAGTTACCACAATCTCGCGGATGCGCCTTTCTTCGGGCGCCTTTAGCTGGTCTTTAAAATTATTGTAATATTCCTCTATCTCCTTAGAGGTCACTTCAATATTGTTGATTAAATCCTTTCCCAGCTCAAGTAGCACGGCCTGCTGTTTTGTTTTTTCAAGGACCCTTAATACATCGTCCTTCCTGTCTATGCCTCTTCTTAAGCCCTCCTGATACAGGAGCATCTGGCGCACCAGGCTCTCTTTCAGGTAATTTACTTTTTGCTCGCGGGTAGTGACTTTATTTTCAGGCTGCTCTTCGGGTACCATAGCGTTAAAACCCGCAATCTCCTCATTTAAATCTTCTAAAGTAACGGGCATGTTGTTTACGGTGGCAATAACCGTGCCTTTTGCCTGGGGCCTGGAGACCGGTTCTTCTTTTTTAGGTTTCTTGGGAGGATTGAGGAAATCGCAACCCAAGCAAACGGCGAGTAAACCAGAGATAATAAGCAGTCCAGCGCTTCTTAATTTCATATTTAACTCCCTCCTTGCGGTAATAAAAAATCCAGCTTCGCCGGCGGTATGCGGCTGCGCTGGATATTCTTCTGACCCGGATTAAGTTGCATTAACCCTGACTCCATTTTTTTTATTTAAACATATATTCTATTAAAAAGCAAGGAAAAAATAGCGCTAGCGGGATTTGAACCCGCGTACTCAGCTTGAGAAGCTGATGTCCTAGACCAGGCTAGACGATAGCGCCATTAAACCTTTAATCCATCCTTTAATTCGCGTAATAAGGCTTATGTCCGAAACACGAATAGCGCAAATGCCGTATGGCGCTAAATTTCCTACTTTTCTTCCGCTAGTTGGGCTAAGTTTTGTGTATATTTTAGTGAATTGCGTAAGGGGCACACCAGTAATTCCCGACCAATAGCTTTTGGCTTTTTCTGCATCGGCAGGATTATGAATGGAAATCCGTATACGAAACTGTTCTTCTTCAACTGCGCACGTTTCTCTAAACCAGCGCATCATCAATTTAATCATTGCTGCGTCGGTATTTACAAAATCGACTGCGCGAGCGCCTGTTTTATGGCCTTCTGCCCAATAAAGAGCTGCACCAAGCATCTTCAGTTCTCTTTTTGATAAGATACCTATTTCTTGCATAGCTTTATCTGTAATAAATTGTTTATTTCGCTCTGCTTGCAGTTTTCTTAACCGGTTGAATTCAATAAACTTGCTTTTGACTTTGTCGTTCTTATACTGGATCTTGGCTAATTGTTCCGGAGTTAAAGCTATGTCTTTAAGCCAATAGCTTAACGTCCCTTTTGACACAGGTATTTCCTTTAAAACTTCGCTAAATGTTTTACCCTGTCTTCGTAATTCAATTGCCCTATTACGCTCTAATATTTTCATATAGATATGCTTGCCCACGTGGCAGGATCCCTGTTCGCCGTGGGCGGATTTAGGGAATTCCAATGTTGGAAATTTAAATAATTGTAATATAAATAAATCTTTTGGTCAATAATTTTATTGACCCTCAAGTTTTAATATTATATACTAATTTAACATAAATAATCTCAAGGCGTTATAGTTATGAATATAAGCGTAGGCATAAGCACGGGGCAGGACCCTCTTGCCGCAGCTAAAGAAGCGGCTAAGCAGGCGAAGAAAAATTGTAGCGGTAAGGTTGACTTTGCTTTTGTGTTCAGTTCAGTTGATTTTGCAAAAAGCAATGTGCTGAAAACAATCAGCGATTCCTTAGAAGGCCTGCCCCTTCTTGGCTCAAGCAGCCAGGCGATAATTTCAAGCCTGGGAGTATTTGACCATGGCATTATCATCATGCTAGTCGGCCTTCCGCAGGGAGCTTATTTTAATATCGCCTGCGTTAAGAATATTAAGCAAAAGACCCCGCGCGCCGCAGGAGAAGAACTGGGAGAGAAATTATTGTATGCATTTAAGCAGTTGCCGCGTGAATTAGCAATCGTCCTTTCTGACGGCCACATAGACGATGTATCCAGCCTTGTTTTCGGCCTGCAGGAGAAATTAGGCTTAAGTTTCCCTTTGGCAGGCGGATGCGCCTCTGATGCATTGAATTTATCCAGGACCTATATTTACTATAACGACGAGCTCCTTACCGATGCTAGCGTTGCGCTTCTTTTGGGCGGAAAACTGAATTACAGCATGAGCTCAAAGCACGGCTGGAAGCCGCTGGGCAAACCTCGGATGGTAACTTTATCAAAAGGCAATATCGTTGCGGAAATTGACGGAGAACCGGCAATAAGATTATACCAGCAATACCTTGCAAGCGAGACAGCGGAATTAAAAGCTGATTTAAAACGCATCTCTATGCTCTACCCTTTAGGCATATATGTCCCTGAAGAAGAGGAGTATCTCATACGAAATGTAATCTCAATAGAAGAAAAGGGGATACTGCATTTTCACGGGGATGTCCCGCAGGGAAGCACGGTCCGGCTGATGATCGGGACAAAGGAATCCTGCTTTGAGGCTAGCCGTCAAACCGCGCAAGAGCTAAAAGATAATTTATTCAGAAGCAGCCAGACAGGGCAGGGCGAACGGAAAAAATTCATTTTAGTATTCAACTCTATCTCAAGGTATGTGCTGCTCAAAAGAGACGCTGACAGGGATGTCCGGATTATTAAGGAGACCCTGGAACAGGATATCCCCCTAATCGGGTTATATACCTACGGAGAGCATGCTTCTTTACACTCCATAAATTACCTGGGTAAGGCATATTTTCACAATCAGACTATTACCGTCTTAGGTATCGGAGGAAAGTAATATGGTGAATGCGGAATCTTGGATGAATATCCTCGGGGTTACCGGCATGATTACCATACTTGCCCTGGTAATTACCCTTATCTCCAAGATGGATAAAATAAAGGAGCTGACTGCGTCGGTCTACCACCTGAAGAAATCCCTGGACGAAATGGACGAACAGGCAAAACTCATCGTGCGCACCGACATGGAATTAAATAAAGCCCAGGAGGAATTAGACAAAAAAATATCCGGGCTGTATGCCCTGCAGAAAATATCCCGCATCATGAGCACTACCCT
>JBFMBZ010000091.1:0-32089 GCA_040754615.1 Candidatus Omnitrophota bacterium
GGTAACAGGCATTCTCCAACAAGACTCGTTTTACATGGCTCATATCCCCTCAGCCTCCTTTCTGCTATAATAGACGAATGATCCCTGCTTTTCTAACGCAATTTCTTACAAATCTTTATAACTGCAGGTGTGACTTTGAGTTATCTGCAGGTGTAAGATTGGCTTGGCACCAGGTGTGATTTTAGCTTTATAACGGGTGTCCGAATACGTTGGCACCAGGTGTAAGGGAAAAGAAATTTTCCATTAATTATTAAAAATACTTGACTTATATAAATTTTGGTAGTATAAATGTTTTTATATATCTTTAATAAATTTTTATTAAAGCCACGGAGAAGGAAGCGGTAATCATATGCGCGCAATAGATTTCCAAAAAGAAGAGCTAACAGAGAAAGAAAAGCGCAATATTGATATCTTAGAGATATTAAGAAGGCAGGGGCCTATCAGCCGGCCGGACATTTCCAAGGAGATGGGGGTAAATGTCGTTACCATTTCCAATTACATTGATGAGTTTATCAAGAAGAACCTGGTTTATGAAAAAGAATTTGATGTTTCGGAGGGCGGCAGAAGGCCGCTACTATTAGATTTAAATCCCCAGGCCGGATATGTAATCGGAGTGGGTTTAAACCTGATGAATATGGTGGGGCTCCTGGTAGATTTAAAGGGGAATATCCTGACCAAGACCCAGATTTCCCGGCCCCGGGCATCAGTGAAAGAAATCGCGGAGTCCCTCCTTGAGATTACGCGCGAGATATTGAGGCGTTCAAAAGATTTTGCTTCTAATATCAGGGGCATCGGCGTGGGCATCGCAGGCCTGGTTAATAAAGAAGACGGCTCAATTCACTGGCCCCAGAAAATGGACCATTATTATACGTATGCGTCGGTGGACCTGCCCCTACGCGAACTGATGGAGAAAGAGTTTAATCTTCCCGCCCTCATAGAGAACGATGCCACCAGCGCCTGTTTCGGCGAACGCTGGCTCGGCCTTGAATCCGATTATAAAAATGTGATTTATATGTTTTCGGGAGTAGGCTGCGGGATAATCATGAACGGGGAAGTTTACCGGGGTTCTCAAGGCTACGCCGGAGAAGTCTCTGTTTATAATTTTAAGGAGCAGGACCTCTTTAACTGCACGATGGGCAACGGCTGTTTTATAAAGCGCTGGGAGGCGGACCTGGGGATAGTTGATGACGTCGCATCCATGCTTTCCAAAGACAAAGAGGCTTCCGAGAGGTTTTTCAAATTAACCTCAAGCAATATAAATAATGTGGACCTGAAAAGCGTATTTATCGCAAACCGCGCCAAAGACCCCGTAGCAAGCCAGGCATTAGATTTAGCCGCCACGAGGCTGGGGATAAAAATCGCATTTTTAGTAAACCTGCTTAACCCGCAGATAGTGGTTATCGGCGGAGGCATTGAAGAAGCAGGCGAAGAATTCCTAAGTAAAGTTAATTCCACTGTCCGGGAATGGGCATTTAAAGAGTCTACGGAAGATTTAAAGATTATTTATTCCCAGCTAAGAGAAAACTCAGTAGCCCTCGGCGCAGCTAGCCTGGTGATGCGCAGGATATTCGCACAATTATAGTATAAGGAGGCGTAATGGATCAAAAGGCAAAATTTATTATAATCGGACTTATAGGCATTTCTCTCATACTGGGCTTTCTTTATATGCAGACGCAAAGTTCCAAGCAGTTAGCTGAACGAAAGAGCCAAAATTTAGAACAGGAGATTTCTGTTTTGAATTCTAAGATAACCGATTTAGAAGGCACCCTTCGCGGTAACGACAGTAAAATTGGCTCTTTAAACAGCCAGTTAAGCGAAGTAAGCCGCGAAAAATCAGAACTGGAAAGGCAATACGAGTCAGTGGCGAAGGAAAGGGATGCTTTGCTTGAGCAGATAAAAGAACGCCGGGAAGAGGCACGCAGGCAAGAAGAAGAATCTCAGGAAACGGCTGTACCCGCCACTTCCGACGCCTACTGGGCGCAGATTGTGCAGGCAAAGATAGATTTACAGATGCAGCTTGATAACATACGCAATGATTTAAAGAGCGTGCAAATAAACAATGAAGAGTTGCAGAGAGAAAAGAGCGCGCTTGAGTTAGATGTTAAGAACTTAAAACGTGACAACGAAGATTTAAAACGGCAAATGGAATACAATAAAAAAGTCACGGATAGCGTTTCGCAGGAGCTGGTCAGGGAGAAAAACGATAAGGCAAAAATACAGGAAAGCGCAAAAACAACAAAGAATGAAAATATAATGCTGGCCCGCCAGCTAAAAACGCTGAATTCCCGCAAGTCGGACCTGGAGAAGAAACTGAAGAAAGTTGAGGAAGATAAATCTTCCCTTGAAAATAAGCTTAGGGATCTCGAGGGCATGCTTTCGGGGAGGATTTCTCAGGTAAGCGAGCTGAAAGATCAGTTGGGCGCAATACAGGAGGGGACAGCTTCCTTCGCAGCGGCAGAGGGGAAGGAATCGGTGGAATTACCACCCATAGTCGTGCGTCCCCAGGAAGGCGGATATGAGCAGGATGCCAGCCTCTTCGGCAAGATTTTAAGCATTGACAGAAATAATAATTTTGCGGTCGTAGACCTGGGCGCTGATGCCGGAGTCGGGGTAGGCGATACCTTTGAAGTTTACAGGAATAACGAAAAGATAGCGAGTCTAGAGGTGATTAAGGCAAGCAGGAGCGTTTCGGCCTGCGATATAAAGAAAGAAATTACGCCCGTCAGTATAGGCGATACCGTTAAATAATAGATTATCTGCATCTCTAAATAATTCATGGTCCGTATTAAAAAAACCCCCTCCAAAAACATTTCCATTGAAGACGTGGCAAAACTTGCGGGTGTATCCATCACCACCGTATCGCGCGTAATCAATAAATTCCCTTCAGTAAAGGAGAAAAACAAGATTAAAGTCTTAGAGGCGGTAAAAGAATTAAATTTTTCGCCTTCGGTGGTGGCGCAGCGCCTGGCGACGGGAAAGAGCAATGTTGCCGCGCTCATCATCCCCCGTTATGAGGGCGTGTTTTATTCTTTTTACGCCCTGGAGTTAATCCGCGGGGTAGGCACTCTCTGCAGCGCTTTTAAGCTGGACTTGTTATTGCATCTTACCGACAGCCGCTCCAGCCTGAATTTAAGAGGGGTAGGCGGGATAATATTTGCCGACCTTATCGGTAACCGCAAACAGCTTGAAGAGACCTTGAGCCTCGGCATACCCTGCGTGGTGATAAATAATATAGTAGAAGATAAAGAAGTGACCTGCGTGGCAATAGACAACGCAACCGGTGCACAAAAGGCGGTGGATTATCTGGTCAGCCTCGGACATAGAAAGATTGCCCACATATCCGGAGACCTGATTACTCAGGCAGCAGCAGAGAGGTTTGAGGGCTATAAGCGGTCGCTTAAGAAAAACAATATCCCCCTAAAAGAGGAGTATATTTTCAAGACAGATTATTCCCGGGGCGAGGCGAGGGCCGCAGCGGAGAAAATGCTGAAAAGCCCGGAACCTGCGAGCGCCGTGTTCGTGGCTTCGGATTCAATGGCACTGGAGGTAATGGCTGTTGCCAGGGAATTGGGAAAAGATATCCCGAAAGACTTATCCATTGTCGGTTTTGACGATAATCCTTCCGGGCTTTACGGGCCTGTGGCCCTGACCACAGTAAGGCAGCCCCTGATTAAAATGGCAGAAGAGGGAGTAAAAGAATTACACCGTCTTATGACTGATAAAAAAGACCAAAAGGTAAAGAAAACACTCCTTACTTCTGAATTGGTAATCAGGGAATCCTGCAAGAGTCTTTCTTAAATTCTTCAGCCGGGCTTTCTGCCCAAATACAATTTGTAGTATCTTTCCCTCCTGAATATACAACATATTGTATTTTTTTACTTGACATATTAGCGCTTAGGCGCTATGCTTATTTTTCGGAAAGCGAAAGAATTTTTCATAAAATAAATTTCATAAATATCGGGAGGAGATATGGAACTTAAGCTTTCTTCTAACGCCGTAAAAGTATTAGAAAGAAGATACCTCAGTAAAGACGAAGAAGGCAGGCTTATTGAAACTCCGGAGGAGATGTTCCACCGGGTAGCCAGGGCTATCGCTCAGGCAGACAAGCTCTACGGCAAGAATGAACAGGAAATAAAAGAGCTGGAAGATGCCTTTCACAGGATTATGACAGCTTTGGAATTCATACCCAATTCTCCCTGCCTGATGAACGCAGGAAAAGACCTCGGCCAGTTAAGCGCCTGTTTTGTCCTGCCCATCGAAGATTCTATGGATTCCATATTTGAGACCCTGAAGGCTACCGCTATGATACATAAGTCTGGCGGAGGCACAGGGTTTTCTTTTTCGCGCCTACGGCCCCGTAACGCGGTGGTAAAAACAACCGGAGGCATTGCCTCCGGCCCGGTTTCTTTTATGCGGGTTTATGATGCGGCAACTGAGGCTGTAAAACAGGGGGGATGCGTTGCGCCTACGACGCGCATCTCAACAGAATTTGGGATAGTTAAGATAAAAAGCTTAGGGCCTAAAGAGTTAGAGTCTAATAGTTGGAAGCCGCATAACGGCAGGCCGTTTGCAGTAGCGACAGATAAAGGCATAGAGGTTTCAGATGAATTTTATAATAATGGGGTGGCTAAAGTAAAAAATATAAAGACTGCCTGCGGCTATAATGTTACGGCGACATTAGAGCACCGATTTCGCATTATCGACGAAGACGGTAATTATGTTTGGAAGCACGTTAAAGATATCCGCTCCGGAGATTGGATAGCCTTACAGAAAAATACTTATTTTACAAAAGGCGGGTATCCTTTGCCAAAGTGTAGTTTTGAGAAGCATTATAACGCCAGGGAAATAAAAACACCGGGATTAGCTACAAAGGAATTCGGCGAATTTGTGGGATTTTTTGTCGGTGACGGCGCAATAAGCATAAATGAGAGAGGAACGGGAAGGTTAATCTTCACTATAAATGACGAAGATAAAGACACGCGCGACTATTTGTACAGGATAACCAAAGAGCTGTTTGGTATTGAGCCTGCACTCCAAAAGAAAAAACAGGATAAAAGCACAAATTATTTCTTTAATTCTACGGTTTTGGTGCATTGGCTTAGCCAAATCGGCATTGGAAA
This sequence comes from Candidatus Omnitrophota bacterium, assembly GCA_040754615.1. Classification (GTDB taxonomy): domain Bacteria; phylum Omnitrophota; class Gorgyraeia; order Gygaellales; family Profunditerraquicolaceae; genus JBFMBZ01. The sequence goes on from JBFMBZ010000091.1 coordinate 5,121, forward strand.
ACCAAGCGCCTTAGAAGCCGATATTCCTGAAATCGTGTTCAGGGCAGGCAGGGATTTTGCCTGCGGGTTCCTGAGGGGATTGTTTAGCGCTGACGGTTTTATCAGCGACGAAGGCTATGTATCGCTTGCCAGCGTGTCGGAGAAATTAATAGCCAACACGCAGTTGCTTTTGTTGTCATTAGGGATGCCGGGCAGGATTTCCGTGTCAAAAAACAGGAACGGAGCTTTCGGCACTAACCCTCTTTATAGGCTATCCATAATTACCAAGGCAGGAATAGGGGCTTTTAGAAAAGAAATAGGCTTTATTTCCGGACAGAAAAACAAGAGGCTAAAAGATTTCACTGAGAAAGCCTGGGAATTTAACGACGTTATTCCGAATCAAGAAAAACTCTTAGAGAGAATTTACGACGGGCCTGGAAGAGGTTGCGTAAAGAATAGAGGAAAAAAGGGAGCAAATAGATTATTGTATAGAGATATTCAGCATTATTTGGCAGCTATGTCCAGCAGGAGGCACCTCACCCGTTCCAGATTAGAAACATTGTCAAAGAAGCACATCGCAATTAAAAATGACCCTACTGTGCAGTGGTTTCTTGCAAATAATCAATTTTATGACAAGGTGGCAGGTATCGATGAAGCAGAATCTTTAACCTTAGATTTATCGGTGCCTAATAATAATACCTATATAGCCAATGGATTTGTAAGCCATAACACCCGTCGGGGCGCGAACATGGGGATTCTACGCGTAGACCATCCGGACATAATGCAGTTTATCACCTGCAAGGAGAATAACAACCAAATTACCAATTTTAATATCTCGGTTGCGGTTACCGACGACTTTATGGATAAACTTTCCAAGTGTGAAGACTACGATTTAATTGACCCGCACACGCATAAACCCGTCCAGAAATTAAATGCCAAAGAGGTATTTGATTTAATCGTCAAGCAGGCGCATAAAAACGGCGAGCCGGGGATTATTTTTATTGACCGGATGAACCAATACAACCCGACGCCGAAGTTGGGCGTTTACGAATCAACTAACCCATGCGGCGAGCAGGTTTTGTTGCCCTACGAAAGCTGCGACTTGGGCTCGATTAATTTGTCTTTGATGCTTAAGAGGGCAGGCAACCGCTATGAAATTGACTGGGAGAAATTGAGGAGCGTTACGCAGCTAGCCGTGCATTTTCTGGATAATATCATAGATTTAAATAAGTACCCTCTTCCTCAAATAGAAAAAGCTACCAAATTAACCCGTAAGATAGGCTTAGGGATAATGGGCTGGGCGAGCCTCTTAATCCGCCTGAATATACCCTATAACAGCGAAGAGGCAGTTGCCCTTGCCGAGAAAATAATGTCTTTCATTTTGAGTGAAGCCACGAAAAAGTCCCTGGAATTAGGGAAAACCAAAGGCGTATTCCCGGCGTTTAAAGGGAGCATCTATGACAAGAAAGAAGGCGCAGCAAGGATGCGTAATGCCACTTTAACTACCATTGCGCCCACCGGCACCATAAGTATCATTGCCGGCCCCTGCTCGTCGGGAATTGAGCCGCTCTTTGCGATTTCCTATTACCGCAATGTGATGGATAATGATAAGCTGGTTGAGGTTGACCCGTTATTTGAGGAAATAGCTAAAGAAAGAGGGTTTTACAGCCGGGCGTTAATGGAGAAAATCGCGGAGAAGTCTTCTCTGCAGGAAATAGAAGAGATTCCCGAAGACATAAAAAGGGTATTTGTTACCAGCCACGATATAACCCCACAGTGGCATGTGCGTATGCAGGCAGCATTCCAGAAATACGTGCATAACGCCACTTCCAAGACGATAAATTTTCCCCATGAGGCAACAGTTGAGGATGTAAGGAAGTCGTATTTACTAGCCTATGAGTCGGGATGCAAGGGTATTACCATTTACCGCGACAGGAGCCGCGAAGAGCAGGTCCTGAATGTAGGCAAGCCAAAGCAAAACGAGGCAGAGAAGCTCTCGGTTTTCCTTGAGGAGATTGCTCCCCGGCCACGGCCGGAAGTGATTATCGGCACCACTACCAAGGTAGCTACCGGATGCGGGAACCTTTACGTAACCATAAATGTCGACGAGGAAGGCAAGCCTTTTGAGCTCTTTACCCAGATGGGAAAAGCAGGCGGTTGCGCAGCCAGCCAGCTTGAGGCTATCGGCAGGCTCGTCTCTTTGGGATTCCGTTCGGGAATAGAAGTTAAATCCATTATTGAACAGTTGCGCAATATCCGCTGCCCGTCTCCTTCCTGGGAAAAGGGCCAGCGTATCTTCTCCTGCGCAGATGCGATTGCCCGGGTAATAGAAAAACGGTTGGCCGACCCTGCGGCAACAAAAGTTTCTGTTGAGGCTGCTGCGGCAGTAGCCATGAAACATTCGCATGAAGACGAGCGCATTAACCTGGACTCTGTAGGAGCGCATCACGGAGATATCATAGGGGTTTGCCCTGATTGCGGTGGCGCAGTGCACCATGAAGAGGGTTGCGTGAAGTGCCATGCCTGCGGGTTTTCCAAATGTTAATATGAAAAAGATTTTATATATCGTTTTAGACGGTTTAGGGGATTTACCGGTTAAGGAATTAAACAATAAGACTCCTTTAGAAGCTGCGCTTACTCCGAACATGGACCGCCTGGCGCAAAAAGGCAAAACAGGCATAGTTTACCCGGTGAAAAAAGGGATTGCCCCGGAATCGGATATCGCAGTCATCAGCCTTTTAGGTTACGATGCGCATAAATATTATACCGGAAGAGGGCCCTTAGAATCATTTGCCGAAGGCCTGGCAGTAAATGACGGGGATGTGGCTTTCAGGGTGAATTTTGCCACAGTCGGGGAAGACGCAAAGACCATTAAGGACCGGCGGGTGGGAAGGAATTTAAGCACTGAAGAGGCAACTAGCCTTTCAAGAGAGATAAATTCAAAAGTTACTTTGTCAGGCGCGACTTTTGAGTTTAAAAATACCATTGGCCACCGGGGGGTGCTGGTTATCCGGGGAGCGCGCTCCAAGTTATCCGGCTGGATTACTAATACCGACCCGGCCTATGAAAGAGAAGGGGTCTTTGGGGTAGCAAAGGAAGAATTTGATAACCTGGTGGCAGAAGCAATGCCGATGAGCGGATATGAAAATTCCAATGAAGCCAAAGAAGCAGCGCTGCTTTTAAACGAATTCACCCAAAAGTCGCACAAAGTTTTAAATGATTCGGCAGTGAATAAAAAAAGGGTGGCGGAAGGCAAGATGCCTGGTAACGTGATTTTGTCGCGGGATGCCGGGGACCATTTACCCAAATTCCCGGATATAAGCACCCTCTTTAATCTGAAATTCGGCTCTTTTGTGCAGATGCCGGTAGAAAAAGGGATTGCGCTTCTTACGGGAATGGAGATAATTGATATCCCGCAGTCTAGCGGCCATTTAGACGTGGATTACCCGGTGTGGGCAAAGGTGGCTTTAGATTCCATCAAGAAATTTGACGGTATCTATGTGCACATTAAGGGCCCGGATGAGCCTGCGCACGACGGCGATTACAACAAGAAAAAAGAAATAATTGAGGCGATAGATAAATTTTTCTTCACTCACCTTTTAGCTGAATTAGATATGAGCCAGGCTATTGTAGCTGTAACCGCAGACCATTCCACGGTCTGCGCGGTTAAGGCGCACTCTGCGGACCCTGTGCCCCTTTTGGTTTGCGGCGCAGGAGTTTCTGCCGACGGCTCAATGAGTTTTTCTGAAAAGACCGCAAAGCTCGGCTCAATCGGTGAAATCCTCGGATGCGAGATCCTGCCTTTCCTTGTAAACTGCGCGAAAGCATAGCAGCCCTTCTTTTCTATGAACAAATACGATATTATTGTCATTGGTGCAGGCCACGCCGGCATTGAGGCAAGCTTAGCCGCAAGCCGCATGGGCTCAAGAGTGCTTCTGGTAACGCTTAATAAAGAGGCCATCGGCCTGATGAGCTGTAACCCTGCCATAGGTGGAGTAGGCAAGGGCCAGCTGGTTAAAGAGATAGACGCTCTTGGCGGCCAGATTGGAAAGGCTGCTGATGCCTGCGGGATACAATTTAGGGTACTGAACGCCTCAAAAGGCGCGGCAGTGCAGTCTTCGCGCGCTCAGGTGGATATGGATAAGTATAATCAATATATGAGGCGCCTGCTTAGCCATCAGGATAATATAGATATTAAAGAAGCAGAGGTTAAGGGCTTAATTGTAAAAGACGATATTGTCCGGGGGGTTATTACTGAAAAAAAAGAAGAAATTGAGGGCCGCTGCGTAGTTATCTCTCCCGGGACTTTCCTTGACGGATTGATTCATCAGGGCCTTAAGCATAAAAGCGGCGGAAGGATAAATGAGCCGGCAAGCATTGGTTTAGCGGAAAATTTAAGGAGCTTTGGGTTTACTACCTTAAGGTTTAAAACCGGGACCTGCCCGCGATTAAAGGCAAGCTCAATAGATTATTCTTGCCTTACAGAGCAAAAAGGGGATGAGCCTGCGAGGCCGTTCTCTTTTTCTACGAACCAGATCAAACAAAAACAGGAACCCTGTTTTATTACCTATACTAATAAAGGCACGCATAAGATTATTTTGGATAACCTGAACCGCTCGCCGCTTTATACGGGAAAAATCAAGGCAACCGGGGTAAGGTACTGCCCTTCCATAGAAGACAAGGTAGTAAGGTTTTCCGGCAAAGAGCGGCACCAGATTTTTCTTGAGCCCGAGGGAAGGGATGCGGGGCGTGTTTATCCAAACGGCTTATCTACCAGCCTTCCTGAAGATGTGCAGTTAAAAATGCTGCATTCCATAAGCGGCCTTGAGCGGGCAGAGGTGATCCGTTTCGGCTATGGGATAGAGCATGCCGTCGTCTGCCCGACACAGTTGTATCCTACCCTGGAAACAAAATTAATCAAAAACTTGTATTTAGCCGGCCAGATAAACGGCACCACCGGTTATGAGGAGGCAGCAGCCCAGGGGTTAGTCGCGGGAATTAACGCAGGGCTGCGCTTAAAGAACAGAGAGCCTGTTATGCTTGAGCGCTCTTCAAGCTACATCGGGGTGTTGATTGACGACTTGACCACCAAAGGCACAAACGAGCCTTACAGGATGTTTACCTCGCGCGTAGAATACCGCCTGCTCTTACGCGAGGATAACGCCGATGTGCGCCTTAGGGAACTTGGTTACGATTTAGGGCTGGTTTCTAAAAAAGAACATGAAAAGACAAAAGAGAAAATCTGCGCCATAAAAGAAGGGATTAACTTTTTAAGAAATAGCTCTTTAAAGCCTGATGCCGGGGTCAATGAAGCGCTTCTTGCTTTAGGCACTACCGGAATTAAGAAGATAACCACTCTTGAAGAACTCCTGAAAAGGCCGCAGCTTCAGTTAGGGGACCTGGCGAAGCTGGACCATATTAAACTGAACGTTCCCGATTATGCTTTGCGGGAGGTAGAAATTGAGGTAAAATATGCGGGGTTTATCCAGAGGCAGCTAAAGGATGTAGAAAGGTTTAAGAACCTGGAAAAAATCAGGCTGCCTGCAGAGCTGGATTATTCCGGCCTTAACGGGCTTTCTAAAGAGATAAGGGAAAAACTGAATAAATTTAAGCCGGTAAACCTCGGCCAGGCAAGCCGCATCTCAGGAGTGACTCCGGCAGCGATTTCGCTATTGATGGTGTATTTGAAAAAGCAGCATGGCCCAAGCCAGACAATTGCTTAAAAATTACCTTAGCCTCAAGAAATTCTGCATCAGTGAGGGCGCGGAATTATTCGGCGTCGCGGACATCAGAAGCATAAAAAAAGATTTTTTGCTTTCTCCTAAAACTTTGGAGAAATTTGAACAAGCGGCATCTCTTGGTTTACGGCTGTCGGAGAGCATCCTTACGGAAATAGAAAGTTCTCCGACCAAATTGTATTTTCACCACTATAAGACGGTGAATGCCTCTTTAGACCAGTTGGCGCTTAAGGTAAGTAATTATATACAGAAGAAGGGTTTTATGAGCCTTCCTATACCCGCCTCCCAGATACTGGATTGGCAAAACCAGAAGGGGCATCTTTCCCATAAGCAGGTGGCAGCCTTAGCAGGGCTGGGGTGGATAGGCAGGAATAATTTACTGGTCAATAAAAAGTTAGGCAGCCAGTTGCGCCTGGTTACAGTTTTGACGGATATGCCCTTAAAGAAGGATTTACCCGTAAAGGAGGGCTGCGGCAGCTGTAAGGCGTGTATGCTCGCCTGCCCGGCTTCCTCTATCAAAGAAGAGCCATCTCAATTTGATTATTTGAAATGTTTTGAGAAATTAAAGGAATTCCAGAAAGAGCGGCTGGTTGACCAGTATATATGCGGGGTATGCGTTAAGGTTTGCAGGGGGAATAAGGATGAAAGATAAAATTCTTATCGTAGATGACGAAAAGGATATCGTAAAGATGATTGATTATAACCTGAAGAAAGAAGGCTACAGGACGTTCCTCGCTTACGACGGAGAACAGGCGCTGGAGTTGGCAAAGAGAGAGCTGCCGGGCCTCGTCATCTTGGATTTAATGCTTCCCGGAATTGACGGCCTTGAAGTATGTAAGAATTTAAAGACAGAAAGCAAAACACAATCCATCCCCATAATTATGCTTACCGCTAAGACTCGGGAATCAGATAAGGTGGTGGGTTTGGAATTAGGGGCGGATGATTATATAACTAAGCCTTTCAGTCTCCGGGAGCTAGTCGCGCGCATAAAGGCAGTGCTTCGGCGTTCAAAAGAAAAACAAAAGCTCCCCGAGGTACTGCAAATCGCAGGCTTAACTATAGATTTTTCCAAGATTTCCGTGAGCCTGAAGAATAAACCTGTGGAGCTCACGGCAAAGGAATTTGAATTGCTTAAGACTTTAATTCAGGCAAAGGGGAGGGTTTTATCCCGGGATTATCTTTTGGATACTGTCTGGGGCTTTGACCACGCTTTGGAGATCCAGACCCGCACCGTAGATGTGCATATACGGACATTGCGCAAGAAACTAAAGGGCGAGGCAAAACGCATCGTAACCGTAAAAAATTATGGGTATAGGTTTGAATTGGAATAAAAAACGCCTGCAGGAATTGGAGGGTGCATTAAAAAGCGCATCCGACAATATAGCCAGTCTGCAAAAACAGGTGGCTACTATTTCAGGCATATTCAACAGCATGGTTGAAGGGGTGGTGGCGGTAGACACGGCAACGCGCATCATTTCCATTAACCCCGCAATCGAGAAGATATTCGGCATAAAAGAAGAAGAGGCGAAGGATAAGTTATTCTTGGAGGTAATCCGCAATAATGATATTGCGGAGGTAATTGACTTATGTTTATCCAATAAAGAAATTATCCAGAAAGAGCTGGGGCTCTCCTGGCCGGTGCAGAAAACCTTCCAGATTAATGCTTCCCCTATATTAGAAGGAGAGGCAGTAAGCGGCTGCCTGGCAGTAATCCACGACATCACCGAAATACGTAGGCTTGAGACCATAAGGCGGGATTTTGTGGCCAATATCTCGCATGAATTAAAGACACCGATTACCTCAATCAAAGGGTTTGTAGAGACCTTGCTTTCCGGAGGCCTGGAAGATAACAAGAATTGCCGTGACTTCTTAAGGATTATAGATGAGCATACCGACAGGCTAAACAGCCTGATTAATGATTTACTGGCATTATCATACCTGGAATCAAAGGAAGTGGGGCTGGAAAAAGAAAAAGTTAACCTGAAGGAATTAGCGGATAAGGTTTTAACGGGATTTCAATCTCAATTAAAGAAAAAAGGCATTGAGGTAACAAATGGCATAAAGGCAGAGATTTACCTCTATTTGGATAAGGACAAAATACACCAGGTTTTTACCAACCTGCTGGATAATGCCATAAAGTTCAATAAAGAAAAAGGCTTTATCAATATTTACAGCGAGGACTTAAACGAAAAGATAAAAGTTGCCATAGAAGATTCAGGCTCTGGTATACCTGCCAAAGACATCTCCCGCATCTTTGAGCGTTTCTACCGCGTAGACAAGGCCCGCTCCCGAGAGCTCGGGGGCACCGGCCTTGGGCTTTCAATCGTAAAGCATATCATCGAGCTGCACGCAGGCCTCGTCGGCGTAGAGAGCACCGAAGGCCTGGGCTCCAAGTTCTTCTTTTACCTTCCCAAAATAATTTAACCTACATTTAACATCCCCTTGAATTATATTTAACCCCTGTCTTATATACTTTTTCCCGAGAATGCAAAGGAGGAAAAAATGAGAAAAGTTTTATTTGCCATAGCAATTTTTGCCACGCTTTACGTTACCCAATATGCATCTGCAGAGAGGGACTGGGAATACTGGTCGCAGGAGTCTTTTTTCTTCCCCGTTAACAAGAGGCTCAGCTTCTTAATGCTTCCCGAGTGGAGATTTAAGGAAGATATGCACAATGTGTATTTGTTTAAGCTGGAAAATGGGCTAGCTTTTAAAATAAACGAATTCCTGGAAGTCGCCCCTTACTATGTTTATCAGGAGAAAAAGTCCGGCGCTATCTGGGACAGGGCAGACCTCGTTTATTTTGATACCTCCCTAAAATTAGAGCTTAAAAACCTGTGGGGGATCAAGCTTTCAAACAGGGTGCGCTATCAGTATGATTTTGACAAGGATAAAACTACCTTTCGTAACGCCGCCAAGGTTTCGCGTTCATTTAATGTAGGCAAGCTCAAGATATCGCCTTATTTCAGCGAAGAGCCATTTTATGACGCAAAACTGGAGAGGATTACCGAACACCGCACAGCCGCCGGCTTTTCCTTTGAGTTAACTAAAAATGTTTCATTTGGCTTAGGTTATATGCTTAACTCCAAGAAAGGAACAAGTAAATGGACTTATGCCAATGTCTTGGTATCTAATTTAGGTATTAAATTTTAAAAGGAGGAAGAATGTTTAGGAAGATCTTTCTTGTTATAGTTGCGCTGGGATTCTATTCTTTTGCTTTTGCTGCCTCTAAGCAGAATTCCATACAAATCAAAGGCTCGGATACGATGGTAAATTTAGTGCAGGCCTGGGCAGAGAGATTTATGGCAGAAAACCCGAATGAGTTCATCGCGGTTACCGGAGGAGGTTCAGGCACGGGCCTTTCCAGTTTAATCAGCGGGACATGCGATATCGCGATGTCTTCCAGAGAGATAAAACAGAAAGAGATAGACTTAGCAAAGCAGAAAGGCATAAACCCTTCTGAGACAAAAGTAGGCCTGGATGGCTTAGCTGTGATTGTGCATCCTGCTAATCCGGTAAGCCAGCTTACTTTGGATGAGCTGGCAGGGATTTTTACCGGAAAGATTGCCAATTGGAAAGAGCTCGGGGGCAAGGATGAAAAAATCGTCATACTCTCCAGAGAGGTAAATTCCGGGACTCATGTCTATTTTAAGGAGCATATCTTAAGGAAAAATGACCCTAATAGCAAGGAAGAATTTTCTCCTTCGGCGCTACTTCTTTCTTCTTCTCAGGCCATTGCCGATGAAGTAGCTAATAACCCGCAGGCAATCGGTTATTATGGGATGGGTTATATCTCTGCCAAACAGAAACCCATAGCAGTGGCGAAAGATAAAACTTCTGAATACGTGGCGCCTACCATAGATAATGTCTTAAGCGGCAAATACCCCGTCTCCCGGCCTCTTTTTATCTATACCAACGGAGAGCCGCAGGGGCTGGTGAAAAAATTTGATGAGTTTATTCTTTCTAAGGAGGGCCAGAAAATAGTTTTAGAAACCGATTTTGTGCCGATTAAATAGTGCGTAAATTTAAAGAATTCATCATTGAAAAACTGATTTTACTCTCCGGATTGGCATCCATATTTTTCGTCATCCTGATTTTCTTGTTTCTGCTTAAAGAGGGCTTATCGGTATTTAAAAGCGTAAGCCCTCTTAATTTTTTATTCGGAAAGAGCTGGTATCCTATTTCAGAGCCGGCGCAATTAGGGATTATGCCCCTTATTTTGGGGTCATTGTTAGTTACTTTCGGCGCGGCGATTATCTCTGTGCCCATAGGCGTAGCCTGCGCAATCTATATTGCGGAGGTAGCTCCTTTAAAGATAAAAGAAATACTCAAAGCAGGGATAGAGTTACTTGCCGCCATCCCAAGCGTAGTCTTGGGCTTTATCGGTATGGTCACGCTGGTGCCCTGGGTTAAAAATATTTTTCATCTTCCTACCGGTTTGACCGCACTCTCCGGGTCAATTATGCTGGCTTTTATGGCTATGCCAACCATTGTTTCTATTGCGGAAGATGCGCTTTATTCCATCCCTAAGACTTATAAAGAAGGCGCCTTTGCCTTAGGCGCAACACACTGGCAGACTATCTGGAGGGTAATGCTTCCCGCTGCTTCTTCGGGGATAATTGCCGCAGTAATGCTGGGCCTGGGCAGGGTGATTGGCGAGACTATGGCAGTAATGATGATTACCGGAAATGCCGCGGTAATTCCCAGGAGCCTGCTTTTTCCGGTGCGCACATTAACCGCGACTGTCGCCGCCGAAATGGGGGAGGCAGTGGTGGGTAGCGAGCATTATTTTGCCCTCTTTGCCATCGGCATAGTTTTATTCATCATCAGTTTTATCATCAATGTCAGCGCGGATTTATTTTTGCACAGAAGAAAATTATGAGGAATCCCAAAAGAACACAAAAAATAGCTTTCTTTCTTTTATTTTTGGCTACGCTTTTAATTGTTGTGCCCGTTGGGTTAATCATTGTCATCATTATCCAAAAGGGCGTGCCTGCGATTAACTGGCAGTTTCTTTCCGATATCCCGCGCCAGGGGATGCGTTCCGGAGGAATTTTTCCGGCGATTGTGGGGACTTTGTACCTTGTTTTGGGGGCCATTATCTTTGCCCTTCCTGTCGGGCTTATGGCAGCAGTGTATTTGAGCGAATATGCCAAGGCCAATTATTTAACCCGCGCCATTAAACTGGCAATAGTAAATTTATCCGGAGTGCCTTCGGTCGTATACGGATTATTCGGTTTAGCGCTCTTTGTGGTATTTTTTAAGTTCGGGGCCTCCATTCTTTCCGGATCGCTCACTTTAGGGATTATGATCCTTCCTATAATTATTACTGCCTCGCGCGAGGCATTAGAAAGCGTGCCCTATTCTTTCCGCGAGGTAAGCCTGTCTTTAGGGGCAAGCAAATGGCAGACTATCAGGCACGTAGTTTTACCCAATGCCATCCCGGGGATTTTAACCGGAACTATCCTGGGGCTGGGCAGGGCTGCCGGCGAGACCGCGCCGATTTTATTTACCGTAGCCGCGTTTTATCTGCCGCAGCTGCCAAGCTCGATTTTTGACCAGGCCATGGCGCTACCTTACCATCTTTACGTTATTTCTACACAGGTACCTAATGTGGATGAAAAGATAAGGTACGGCACCGCCCTTGTTTTAATGGCCATGGTTTTATTTATGAATTTAGTGGCGATTGTGATTAGGTATAAGTTCAGGAAGAAGAAGAAATGGTAAAATTCAACATCTCTAATCTTGATATTTGGTTTGAGCCGATTCACGCGGTGAATAATTTAAATATGCAAATTCAGGCTAATGAGATTCTAAGCGTGATTGGCCCGGCCAACAGCGGCAAGACTACCTTTTTAAGGATGCTAAACCGCCTGAATGAATTGCAGCTGAACTTTAAGATGCGGGGAGCCGTAGATTTTGACGGCCAGGATATACGAAAGATAGAGGTTGAGGTTTTGCGCCGCAAGATTGGCATGGTCTTTGCCCTGCCTTTGCCCCTACCTTTATCCGTATTTGATAATGTTGCCTATGGGGTAAGGATGCACGCAAATAATAAGAAAAAAATGAATGAAATCGTTAAAGAGGCCTTACAACAGGCATATTTATGGGATGAGGTTAAAGACAGGTTAAATGCTTCGGCTTTTAAATTATCCGGAGGCCAGCAGCAGCGCCTTTGCATTGCCAGGACTCTGGCAGTCGGGCCGGAGGTCATATTATTTGATGAGCCCTGCTCAGGCCTTGACCCTATCTCTACCGGAAAAGTAGAAGAGGCAATGCTTAAGCTGAAAAAAAGGTATACTATCATCCTGGTGACAAATAATGTAAAGCAGGCAGCGCGGGTGGGGGACAGGACGGCATTTTTCCTCTCCGGAGAGCTCATTGAATTGGATAATACGGATAAGATATTTACCGCGCCCAGCGACCAGCGCACGGATGATTATATTAGAGGAAAGTTTGGATAAATGAGCAAGATTATTACTAAAAACCTTAACCTCTGGTACTCTGATTTTCAGGCATTGATTAACGTCAACGCGATTTTTCAGGAGAAGAAAATTACGGCGATTATCGGGCCTTCGGGCTGCGGAAAGTCAACGCTCCTGCGTGTTTTTAACCGGATGAATGACCTGATAGAAGGGGTGCGTATTGAGGGGCAAGTTTTGATTGAAGCAGAGAACATAATTTCGCCTAAGGCGGACTTAGTGTCATTACGTAAAAAAGTAGGGATGGTCTTTCAAAGGCCGAACCCTTTTCCTCTTTCCATTTATGAGAATATCGTCTTCGCAGAGAGGGTCCATAACGGCAAAAGGAATAAAGGCAACCTGGATGAGGTTGTTGAGAATAGCCTTAAATCAGTCCTCTTGTGGGAGGATTTAAAGGGCAAATTACACCTGTCTGCTTTGGGGTTGTCTTTAGAGCAGCAGCAGAGGCTTTGCATTGCTCGGCTACTTGCAGTAAAGCCTGAAATCCTCTTAATGGATGAGCCCTGCTCTGCGTTAGACCCTAAAGGCACAGCCCGCATTGAGGAATTAATGCGTGAACTAAAAGATAATTATACTATAATAATAGTCACGCATAATATGCAGCAGGCAGCGCGGGTCTCCGATGATACGGGTTTTATGCTTTTGGGAGAATTGATAGAGTTTGACAAGACGGAGAATATATTCACTGCGCCCAAAGATAAGCGCACGGATGACTATATCACGGGTAGGTATGGGTAGATTTGAAAGGAGTTGAAGATGGAACGGCATTTTGATGAAGAATTAAAGGAATTGCAGAAGGATATCCTAAAGATGGGCGTGCTTACCCAGGAAGCCATTTATAAGTCCATTGAAGCACTAAGGGACCGGGATAAATCAAAGGCAGAGGAGGTAATTGATAATGACAGGAAGATTGACGAGCTGGAGCTGTCAGTTGATGAAAGGTGCATTGATTTAATCGCCCGCTACCAGCCTATGGCAGGAGACTTAAGGTTTATTACGACGGGGATGAAGATTAACGCTGAGCTTGAAAGGATTTCGGATCTGGCTGTGGATATCTGCCAGAGGGTATTTGAGCTGGCGGATAAGCCCCTCCTTAAGCCGTTAATTGATATCCCTAAGCTGTCTACGATTGGCCAGGATATGGTGCGTAATTCCATTGATGCCTTTGTTAATAAGGACGTAGCGCTTGCGAAGAAAGTAGTCCTGTCAGACCCCGAGGCAGATAAGCTTCGCAATCTCGTTCAGGAGGAGCTCGTAAGGGATTATATGTCGCGCGACCCGAAGACCGCAGACCGGGCCGTGCCCTTGCTTCTTATCGCCCGCCATTTAGAGAGAATCTGCGACCACGCCACCAATATCGCCGAAGACGTAATTTATATGGTGGAGGCAAAAGTGGTGAAACACCACCCCGAGAAGTTAAAATAAGCCCTCCCTTCCTTCCCAAATAGCCTTGACCCGTGCGCCTTTACTTGGTATAATTCAAAAAATAGCCAAGGAGAAAGAATAATGGAGATAATCAAAATATTGGTAGTGGATGACGAAGAGGAGATCTGCGAGCTGACGCGCACTTTTTTGAGAAAAAAGAACTATTGCACCTTCGGGGCCAATTCGGGCGAGGAGGCGCTGGAGGTTATAAGAAAAGAACACCCCCACATAGCGCTTTTGGATGTGCGCCTGGGAAGCGACTCAGGGATTGATGTCCTTGGCCGGATTAAAGAAATTGACAAAAAGGTAAAGGTAATTATGGTTACTGCTTTAAATGATGAGGAGAGCATGAAGCAGGCAAAGGCCTTGGGTGCTGACGACTATATCGTAAAGCCCTTTACTTCGGCTTACCTGAATGACCTGATCTTAAAAAAGATAGCGGATTTGACCGTAAATCAATAATCGGCTTAGCCGGGAGGATGAGATGGATGAGATATTAGAGATTTTAGAGAAAGACGCGCGCATTACTCCTTTAGAAATCGCCAGGATGCTCAAGAAAAAACCTCAAGGCATAAAGGATGCCATAAAAAAGTTTGAAAAAGAAGGGGTAATACTCAAATACAAGGCAGTAATAAATAAAGACCTGGTTAAAGACGACGATACAAGCGTGCGCGCCCTGATAGAGGTAAATGTTGTGCCGCAGAAAGATGTTGGTTTTGATAAGATTGCCGAAAGGATATATTCTTTCCCGGAAGTTACCAGCTGTTATCTTATCTCGGGCACTTACGACCTTTTATTGATAGTTGAGGGAAAGAATATCCATTCTGTCTCTAATTTTGTGGCAGAGAAGCTCTCCTGCCTTGAGAACGTACGCGGCACGGTAACGCATTTTCTGCTTAAGAAATACAAGGAAGACGGAGTGATTTTAAAACACAAAGAAGAGAATAAAAGAATCGCCATATCGTATTAATAAAGGTTAAGATCAAGTTAAATGAAGGAAATTATCTCAAAAAAAGTCCAAGACATGCAACCTTCCGGTATCCGGGCATTTTTTGATTTGGTGCTGGGGATGAAGGATGTAATTTCTCTCGGCGTAGGAGAGCCGGATTTTGTTACTCCTTGGCAGATACGCGAAGCCGGGATTGCCTCTTTAGAAGAAGGCTTTACTTCTTATACTTCCAATAAGGGCCTTTACAAATTAAGGTTAGGCATAAACCGTTACCTTAAGAACAGGTACGGCCTGGATTACTCTGCGGAAGATGAAATCCTTATTACCGTGGGAGTGAGCGAAGCTTTTGATTTGGCCTTACGCGCAATTATTAACCCGGGCGATAAGATATTGGTGCCCAGCCCGAGCTACGTTTCTTACGGCCCTTTAACCGAACTAGCCGGCGGGATACCCATATATATAGACACCAAAAAGGACGATTTTAAACTGACGGCCACGAATTTGGAAAAACATATTGATAAGAAATGCAGGGCTTTAATCTTAAATTACCCGAATAACCCTACCGGAGTTTCGTATACTAAAAGAGAGTTAGAAGCGCTGAATAAAGTTCTAATCCGGCATAAACTGCTCGCCATTAGCGACGAGATTTATGGGGACCTGACTTATGATTTTGAGCATACGCCTTTTCCTTCTTTGGCAGGCGCAAGGGAGCGCACCATTTACCTCAATGGGTTTTCCAAGAGCTATGCCATGACCGGTTGGCGGGTGGGTTTTGTTTGCGGGCCTAAGGAAATAATTGCGGCAATGACCAAGATTCATCAATATACGATTATGTGCGTTCCTATTACCAGCCAGATGGCAGCGAGCGAAGCTTTGGTAGCGGGGAGAAAATCCGTGGAAGAGATGAAGCGGGAATATAGGAGAAGGCGGGAGTTTGTGGTTGAAGGGTTAAATAAAATAGGTCTTGAGTGCCACAAGCCGCAAGGAGCATTTTATGCCTTTCCTTCTATAAAGAAAACCGGACTGCATTGTTTAGATTTTGCGCAAAAACTATTAAGGAAGGAAAAGGTCGCGGTTGTCCCGGGCACTGCCTTTGGGCCTTTTGAAGATAATGTGCGCATATCCTATGCCTCCAGTTTTGATAACTTGAAGGAGGCTTTAAGCAGGATTGAAAGGTTTTTGAAAGAATAATAAGATTTCCCTCGCCTAAACGCCTCAAAAATATCAATAGAAATTCTTGAGGCAGGCTTCGGGATAAATTCGGACAGATAACTTACGTTCACTCGCTTCGCTCATTCCGTAAGTTATGTCCTCATTTAAAGGAGAAGAAAATGGCAAAGAAAACAAAAGCGGAAATAATGAAGTTAGTCAAGGAGCACAAAGTGAAATTTGTGCGGCTCTGGTTTACGGATGTCTTAGGGTTTTTAAAGGGATTCGCAATAACTACGGATGAATTAGAGGGCGCGATAGAAGAAGGGATGGGTTTTGACGGCTCCTCCATTGAGGGTTTTGCGCGCATTGAAGAATCCGATATGGTGGCAAAGCCGGACTTAAGCACCTTTAATATATTGCCCTGGCGCTCAGGAGAGAATTTCAGCGTCGCCCGGATGTTCTGTGATATTTATGAGCCCAGTGGCCAGCCTTTTGCCGGAGACCCGCGTTTTGTTTTGAAGCGCAACCTGGAAAAGGCAAAGAAAAAAGGTTTTACCTACTATGTAGGGCCGGAACTGGAGTATTTCTATTTTGAAAACAGCCAGGTGCCTAAGCCCCTTGACCAGGGAGGTTACTTTGATTTGGTGCCTTTGGATGTAGCGCAGGATTTAAGGCGCGATACTATTCTTACCATGCAGGCACTAGGCATTAAAGTGGAATACAGCCATCATGAAGTGGCGGTGTCTCAACATGAGATTGATTTACGCTACGCCGATGCCTTAACTATGGCGGATAATGTAATGACTTACCGGCTGGTTGTTAAAGAAATTGCCAGAAAGCACGGAGTTTATGCAACCTTTATGCCTAAGCCGATATTTGGCATTAACGGCTCAGGGATGCATGTGCACCAGTCATTATTCAAAGGAGAGCGGAATGCCTTTTTTGACGCCAAAGAAAAATACCACCTTTCCAGCATTGGCAAGGCTTATACTGCGGGCTTGCTCAAACACGCTCCTGAGATTACTTCTATTACCAGCCAGTGGGTGAATTCTTATAAGCGCCTGGTTCCCGGATATGAAGCTCCGGTATATATCTGCTGGGCGCAGATGAACCGCTCGGCATTAATCCGCGTACCGATGTATAAGCCGGGGAAAGAAAAGGCCACCCGTATTGAATACCGTTCCCCTGACCCTGCCTGTAATCCTTATTTGGCTTTCTCGGCTATGTTGGCCTCTGGATTAGAGGGTATAGAAAAGAATTTAAAATTAGCTGAGCCGGCAAATGATAATATCTACCATATGAGCGAAGAAGAAAGAGGCCGCTTTGGCATTAAGTCCCTGCCTGAAGACCTCTATGAGGCAATCGGGATTACCGAAGGAAGTAAGTTGGTTAAGGAGTGTTTAGGAGAAAAAGTCTTTGAATATTTTATCCGCAACAAGAAAATGGAATGGGATGAATATAAGGCGCAGGTTACGCAGTATGAAGTAAATAAGTATTTACCTATATTATAGGCATGCCTAAAAAGAAGGAAAATTATCAGTTATATATAAAACAGATTGAGGCGCTTTCCAAGGTAGCTAACCTGATTACCTCCGGTTTCTATTTAGAAGAGCTCCTGCGTTTGATTGTGCATGTGACTGCCGAAATAATGAATTCCAAGATTTCTTCTTTGATGCTCTTAGACCCGGAGAAAAAAGAGCTGGTGGTGCGCGCCACCCAGTCTATTTCGGAAGCCTACAATAAAAAGCCTAACCTCAAATCAGGCGAAGGAATTGCTGGAATAGTGGCTAAGGAGAATAAGGCGGTTACTGTTTTGGATGTAAAGGAGGATGCCAGGTACTTAAACCGGGACATTGCCAAAAAAGAGGGCTTGTGTTCTTTGGCCAGCGTTCCTCTTGCGGTAAAGGGAAGAGTCATTGGGGTGCTGAATTGCTATACTTCAAAGAAACATAAGTTTACCAAGCACGAATTAGACCTCCTGGCTGCTTTAGCAAACCAGGCAGCCATTGCTATTGAAAACGCGGAATTAGACTTAAGGGCACGCAGCGCCGAAGAGGCCTTGACTACCCGTAAGCTCATTGAGCGCGCAAAAGATATCCTCTCGCAGGAGGCAAATATCCTTCCTTCCGAAGCCTACCGGTTAATCCAGAAGCAAAGCATGGATTCGCGTAAGTCTATGCGTGAAATCGCCGAAGCCATAATCCTGGCCAAGGATACCAAAGAGAAAAGGGCTTGACAAATTAAAATAATGTGCTAAACTTATAATTGAATACAGCGTAGTTAACGACAGAGATGTCTTCTGGCGAAAGTCCGCCGGAAGATTTTTTTTGCCCACAAGGGCACACCGGCCTATCCCGCCGCAGAAGGCGGCGTACCCATCAATCCAATATGATGGGGTGGGTATAAGGCCGGGTGTCTTGCCCACAAGGGCACACCAAACCATCCTTTAGGATTGGGTGCTAAGCAATAGGGACTAAGGCGTCCTTTATCCAACGCATGGATAGAGGACGCCTTATTTATTAAGATGACTTATGAAGAACTATTTAAAAGAATATCGCCGAAGCTAAAAGCAATAGCCTATAAAGCAAGCTTGGGGTGCGTTTTTGGCAGCGACGATTTATTTCAGGAAGCAGGGCTGCATCTTTGGGAGGATTTTTGCAAAGGTGCGCTTAATGATAAGACCGATAGCTACATATTACAAGGCTGTTACTTTCATCTGAAGAATTACCTGCGTAAAAACAGGAAGAAAACCGTATTCACGCACATTGACAGTCTCCTTTCCGAAGAAGAGGGCTCTTGCTCAAAAGATTATTTTTATTTAGAAGATAAAAAAGCAGGAAATTTCTTTGATGAGCTAAACGACAAGATGCTTGCTTCTGTTGTCCTCAATAACGGCTTAACTGACAGGGAAAAGAATGTGCTTTTACTCTTTATGGAGGGTTTAACCACCAGAGCGATAGGCAGCCGCCTGGGGGTCTCTCATGTCAGGGTGGTAAAATTAATGCAGGCTATCAGGGGGAAATGCAAAAAATACCTGGATTGAGGTTACCAAGGGCAAAGGTTCTTTACTTGTATTGATGTAAAACACATTGAAGTGGAATTCACAAAGGCGTTCTCGTAAGGCGAGAGCGCCTTTTTATTTTTAGCGCAAAAAAGGGAGAAAAAATGCTTAGGAGATGTTTGATTTTAGCTTTCAGCCTTGCGTTATGCGTTTTGCGTTATGCGTTTGTTTATGCCACTCCTTCCACGCACATCTGGGCGCCATCAACAGATATACAGCCTTATAAAAAAATCCATATCACCAGCGATTTTTATTTTCCGACTACAAAGAAGGATGCAAGCGATAATCATCTGCATGTTAACCAGGTTTACGGCCTTACCTTTAGCCTTTTATCTACAGAGCCGGAAAAAAACCTTTTAGGTAAACTTTGGTCTCCCTTGGGAAAGATTATGGCAGAAACCGGCTTTGATTATAAAAAAGGCTATGGCTCGGTATTAGATACGTACCCATGGTATTTTCATCTTAAGGCCGGAGTGCCCGAAGACGCTTATTTTAAAAATATGCCGGCTTTTGCTGTGGGTATTTATGATATTGGCACCAAGCACAATAAAACCGATAATAATGTGAGCTATTTTAAGTTCGCAAAAACAGTTTCATTGGGGGATTTTAGCTTAGGAAGGTTTTCCGCCGGATATTTCCGGGGTAATGACAGGGTGCTTAGGGATCAAAACGACCAGCATGACCATCACGGAGCCCTGCTTGCCTGGGAGCGCACGATGAGTGAAATATCGGATAAGCTATGGCTTTGCGTTGATTACCAGGGCACGCACTCCGCGTATGGGGCGGTTAATTACGGCTTTGCCTGGAAATTCACCGATAATATCTCGGCGATAATCGGATATGATATTTATAATAATCGCAATTTAACCGATACGGTAACTTTACAGGTAGATATTGATTTCTAAGTGAGGGCATAAGTTATGGAGAATAAATCTAAAAATATTTCCGACATAACTTATCTGTCCGAACTTATCCCGTACCCAGAAAATCATAGCTTTGCACTGGGCTGGTTGGGTGCGGGATTAATTCGCAGACGCTTCGCTATAACTTACTTCGTGCTACGCACTCAGTAAGTTATCTGCTCATTTAAGGAGGGATAAATATGGAACTAAAAGTCGCATTAGATACGATGTGGGTTTTGCTCACCGCAATGCTGGTATTTTTTATGAACCTAGGCTTTGCCATGGTTGAGGCCGGCTTTGCAAGGATGAAAAACTGCGTGAATATCCTCTCAAAAAACTTTGTGGTTTTTGCGGTTTCTTCGTTGGGCTTCCTCTTCATAGGTTGGGGGCTAATGTTTGGAGACGGGAATCCGTTTGTAGGCTTAAAAGGGTTATTCTTTGCAAGTGGGTTGGATAATTCTCCGGCAACAGCAGAGGCGTATAAAGGGGTATATTCGTCAATTGCCTGGACAGGGGTACCGCTTTGGTCAAAATTCTTCTTCCAGCTGGTTTTCTGCGGGACTGCGGCAACCATTGTTTCCGGAGCAGTCGCGGAAAGGATAAAGTATAAATCCTTTATCCTGTTTTCCTTTATTATGACCATGTTCATCTACCCGATAGTCGGGCACTGGATTTGGGGAGGAGGATGGTTGGCAGCAAAAGGGATGTTTGATTTTGCCGGCTCAACCGTAGTCCACTCAGTCGGCGGTTGGGCGGCTTTAGCCGGTGTTTTAATGTTAGGCCCGCGGTTTGGCAAATATAGCAATGGCAATATCAATCCTATTCCAGGGCATAATTTATCCATTGCTACGCTAGGCACATTTGTTTTATGGTTTGGCTGGTTTGGGTTTAACCCCGGCTCAACTATGGCTGCGGATCCGCTGGCTATTGGCCATATTGCCATGACTACTAATACCGCGGCAGCGGCGGCAATCATGAGTTCTACAATTCTCTCGTGGGTGCTCTTAGGAAAACCGGATTTAGGCATGACTTTAAATGGCTGCCTGGCGGGGTTAGTGGCTATAACCGCTTCTTGCGCGTTTGTAAGCATACCCAGCTCCATCATTATCGGGCTGATTGCCGGTATACTGGTGGTATTAGCAGTAATTATGTTTGACCGGCTTAAGATTGATGACCCGGTGGGTGCCTTATCAGTGCATTTAGTAAACGGAGTATTCGGCACTTTATGCGTGGGCTTATTCGCGCAGGATAAAATCGCAGGCGTTGCTTCCGGAAACGGATTATTCTACGGCGGCGGTTTAAAATTATTTTTTGCGCAATTAACCGGCGTGATCAGCGTTGCGGCTTACGTGTTTATTATATCGCTTATTGCCTGGGCTATACTAAAAGTAACTATGGGTATCAGGGTTAGCCTGCAGGAAGAAGTGGAAGGCTTGGATATAGGCGAGCATGGAAACTCCGCGTATCCTGAATTTTTAGGCAGAAAACCCGCATATTCGTTTTTAGGGATAAAAGAAGAATGATAATTTTCCCTCGCGTAATCACTCGAATATTTCTTACGAAATCTTCTTCGTACGCTCGGGATCAATTCGCCCAGATAACTTACTCATCCCGGAATTTCGGGATTCGTAAGTTATGGGCTCATTGAGGAGGTAGACAATGAAAAAAATAGAAGTAATTATCCGTCCGGAAAAACTGGAAGTTGTGCGCCGAGCCCTTGAGGCAGCCGGATGCGCGGGCATTATGATTACGGAGATAGAGGGCCACGGGAAGCAAAAGGGGGTAGTGCAGCAGTGGAGAGGAGAGAAGTATAAAGTAGAGCTCCTTCCGAAAATAAAAATAGACGCGGTAGTCAGCGACACTGATGTGGATAAAATTGTCAAGACCATCATTGATAACGCGCGCACCGGAGAAATCGGAGACGGAAAAATCTTTATCTCAAGTATTGAAAACGCCATCAGGATAAGGACAGGAGAAAAAGGAGAAGCCGCGCTCTAAGAAAACTGATGATTGACAAGGCTTTAATTGACAAAATAAGGCAATTAAAAGAAGAAAGGGGGTATACCTTACACGACCTCTCCAGGATAACTGATATACAGGTTGCCACTTTAGGGCGTTGGTTTAAGACTAACCATATTAACCGTCTATACGCCAAGATTGTCCGGGAGAGGCTTAGAATAGAATAATTTTTTTGTTCAAATTTTCTCATTTGGATAAACAGTTGAATATCCAAATTACAAAAAAGAGGAGACAGTATGATTAACAGCGGAGATACGGCGTGGGTTTTAATTTCATCAGCGCTTGTGCTTCTGATGACCCCTGGCTTGGCATTTTTCTACGGCGGTATGGTCAGGCGCAAAAACATACTTAGCGTTTTGATGCAGTGTTTTATTATTATGTGTATCCTGGGGATACAATGGGTGCTCTTTGGCTACAGCCTTTCTTTCGCGCCTGGAAAAGGCTTCTGGGGGTCTTTGAGCTGGTTCGGCCTAAACGGAGTGGGTTTAGAGCCTTATGCGGCTTACGCTGCCACAGTTCCTCATCAGGCCTTTATGATTTTTCAGGCGATGTTTGCCATAATTACTCCGGCTTTAATTATCGGCGCGTTTGCCGAAAGGATGAAATTCTCCGCATTCTTGATTTTTACGCTTTTGTGGGCGACTTTTGTCTATGACCCGGTTTGCCACTGGGTGTGGGGAATGGGGGGCTGGCTTAGGAACTTGGGGGTGCTTGATTTTGCCGGCGGTATTGTAGTACACGCAACCGCGGGAGTAGCGGCTTTAGTGACAACTATATTTATAGGTAAGAGAAAGAATTTAGAGCATGCGCCTCTTCCGCATAATCTCCCCTTTGTTGTCTTGGGCACGGGGCTGCTTTGGTTTGGCTGGTTTGGTTTTAATGCCGGAAGCGCATTAGCGGCAAATGGCCTGGCAGTAAGCACTTTTGTAGTGACAAATTGCGCAGCTGCGAGCGCCGGTTTAACCTGGGCGATTTTAGAGTGGGTACGTAACGGAAAACCTACTGTTTTCGGTATTGCAACCGGCTGCATTGCGGGGTTAGCTACTATAACCCCGGCCTCAGGATTTGTTACGCCGGTTTCTGCTTTGATTATCGGGATGTTTGCAAGCATATTCTGCTTTATCAGCATAGCAGTAATTAAGCCCAAGTTTGGATACGATGATTCCCTGGATGCCTTCGGAGTGCATGGCATAGGCGGGATACTCGGCACCCTGGCTACCGGCTTATTTGCCTCTACGGCGATAAATCCTGCGGGAGCAAACGGGTTATTCTTAGGCAACCCCAGGCAGTTTCTGATACAGCTTGCAGGTATTTCGGCAGTGGTTGGCTATACGTTCCTTGCCACCTTTATAATATATAAATTCGTGGAAATATTTCTTGGGATGCGCGTAAAAGAAAAAGAAGAGCTTATGGGCCTTGACCTTACCCAGCATCATGAAAGCGCTTATACGGTGTTAGAATAGCAATCTTACTCCTCGCCTATACACTGCAAAAATCTCTTTGATATTTTTGCAGTAGGCTTCGGAGTGATTTGCAAACAAAGAAAGTGAGGGCAAATCATGAAATTAATTATCGCAATTATCCAGCCTTACAAGCTGGAGGAAGTAAAAGAGGAGCTCTACAAGCAGGAAGTTAACCTGATTACGGTCAGCGAGGTATTGGGCCACGGCAGGCAGAAGGGGGTCACAGAGGTTTACCGCGGGGCAAAAGAAACAGGCAACCTTTTAAGAAAAATGCGCCTTGAAATCGCGGTAAATGAGAACTTTGTCGAGCCCACCGTTAAAGCTATAATAAAAGGCGCAAAAACCGGGGAGACGGGAGACGGGAAGATCTTCATCCTGGACCTTAAGGAGTGTGTGCGCATCAGGACTGAGGAGAGGGGTTCGCAAGCCATAGGATAAATAATTTTTATTCGTTGCAACACGGCATATTTAGGGGTAAAATTATTTTATGGCTATAACTACCAAAGGCGGAGACAAGGGGATGACCTCCCTGTATTTTGGCAAAAGCGTCACAAAAGACCATCCGAGGATAGCAGCAAACGGCGACCTGGATGAGCTCTGTTCCTTTCTTGGCCTGGCAAGGAGCCTGGTTAAAAAAAGCAATATTAAGATGTTGCTTAAGGATATCCAGAAGGATTTGTTTGTGGCGGGAGGGGAAATCGCCGCTGAAAGGGCATATATAGGTAAGTTAAAAAGCAGGATAGGTAAAAACGATATAACACGGCTGGAAAAGGTTATTTCTTCTCTGGAAAAATCCCGCACTTTTAGAGAATGCTGTTTTTATCTTCCCGGGGAGAGCCTGTTAGCAAGCAGTTTCGATATAGCAAGGACAGTCTGCCGGAGGGCAGAAAGACAGGTTGTAACCCTGTACAGAAAAAGGATGCTTTCTAACCCATACATAATCGTGTATTTAAACCGCGCCTCCGATTTATTGTATCTATTTGCCCGCTCATATGAAAGTAGCCATGCAAAAACGAAATAAAAAGGTTACCAAAAGGGTAAATTTTTTACTTGTATATTTTGAAGATTTGTTGTATATTATTTAGGCACAGTGTAGTGTCTTAATTAGGCAGGATACGAGCGAACATAGGCGTTCAAAATGAACAGGATTCTGTTCATGATGGGCGCCTTTTTTAATGAGGGCACAACTTAACGAGCCGCTGCTTTGTGGCAGGCGAAGCTAAGTTGTCTACCCGAATTAATCTTGAGCGTGCGAAGTAAATTTCGTAAGAAATTTACAAGCGTTTACGCGAGGGATAGACAGAATAAGGAGAATAAAAAATGGCAAAGAAAAAAGCAATGCAGGTAAAAGAATCAAAGGTCAAAAACCCGCTGACTAACGGCTCATTTGACGAGCAGGCGGCAAAAGATGTTTTGAAGCAGGTGAAAGAGAAGAATATTCAAATCATTGATTTAAAATTCAATGACCTTCCCGGGTTATGGCAACACTTTTCCATTCCGGCGTCCGAATTGCTGGAAATGGATGATATTACCCGTTCTATCTGGGTGGACGGCATTGGCTTTGACGGCTCATCTATCAGGGGTTTTCAGAAGATTCAGGAATCAGATATGATTTTAATCCCTGACCCGGAAACGGCAATTGTAGATCCGGTTTGCGAAGTCCCTACCTTAAGCCTGATTTGCGATATTTATGACCCGCTGACCAGAAAACCCTATACGCGCGACCCCCGCTACATCGCCAAAAAGGCGGAGAAATACCTTAAAGATACGGGAATCGCGGATTCAATTTATTTCGGCCCGGAAGCAGAGTTTTTTATTTTTAACAGCATACGCTTTGACCAGACAGAAAACTCCGGATATTATTTCATTGATTCCGATGAAGCGGACTGGAATACCGGCCGCGACGAAAACCCTAACTTAGGCTATAAGATACGTTTTAAAGAAGGTTATTTCCCCGTGCCTCCGCATGACTCCATCCAGGATTTAAGGAGCAGGATAATCCTGAAGATGAAGGAAGCAGGCATCAATGTAGAAGTGCACCATCATGAAGTGGCTACTGCCGGCCAGTGCGAAATTGATATGAAGTTTGATAAGCTCACCAAAATGGGGGATAGCCTCCTGCTTTACAAATATATCATCAAGAATATGGCGAAAAAGGCAGGCATGGTTGCAACATTTATGCCTAAGCCCTTGTTTGCGGATAATGGCTCTGGCATGCATTGCCACCAGAGCTTATGGAAGAACGGGGTAAACCTATTTTATGACAAAAATGGATATGCGCTTTTAAGCCAGACCGCAAAGTATTATATCGGAGGCCTGCTTAAGCACGCTAATAGTTTAATGGCATTCTGCGCGCCCACGACTAACTCTTACAAGAGGCTGGTCCCGGGCTACGAAGCTCCGGTTAACCTGGTGTATTCAGCGAGGAACCGCTCCGCAGCCGTGCGGATTCCAATGTATTCAGATAGCCCTAAGTCAAAGAGGATAGAATTCCGGCCTCCGGACCCGGCCTGTAACGGCTACCTTGCATTTAGCGCTATGCTTATGGCCGGCCTTGACGGAATACAGCATAAAATTGACCCCGGGCAACCTGTGGATGTTGACCTCTTTGAATTAAGCGAAGAAGAGATGAGCAAGATTGCTACCGTCCCTTCGTCGTTACGCCGGGCAGTAGATGCCTTGGAAGCTGACCATGATTATCTCTTAAAGGGCGGAGTATTTACTAAGGATGTTATTGATATCTGGCTCGAGTATAAGCGTAAAAGAGAAATAGACCCGGTGAGGATGCGGCCCCATCCTTATGAGTTTTATCTTTATTTTGATATTTAATGAGCGCATAACTTACGGAAGCACTGAAAGTGCGACGTAAGTTATTTGCGCGAATTTCCGCCGAAGGCGGACCCGCCTCCGGCGGGAACCCCAGTATTTAGCCCCTTCCTAAAAATGTATAGAAAGGGCTATCCTGTGGTTTAAGCGAGGGGAAAAGTGCAGATAGTTTATGATTCTAGTCATTAAGCATATTGATATTGAAGGCCCGGGGAGTATGGAGGATTACTTTCTGAATACCCCCTTGCGCCTTAAAGAGATAGATTTAAGCAGGGGCGATGCTCTTCCTGATGACTTAAAAGATATTGAAGCCGTAGTTTCTCTGGGAGGGCCAATGAATGTTTACCAGGAGGATAAATATCCATTCTTAAAGAGTGAAGATTTATTCCTAAGGAAAGCCTTAAAAAAAGAGATACCTATTTTGGGGATTTGTTTAGGCAGCCAGATGTTAGCTAGGGCAAGCGCAGCAAAGGTGAGGAAGGCAGAAAATAAAGAAGTGGGCTGGTATCGAGTAAATCTGACTAAAGAAGGAAAGCAAGACCCGCTTTTCAGGGCCTTGCCCGAAAATTTAGAAGTGTTTCAGTGGCATGAAGATACCTTTGCTTTGCCAAAATCCGGGACTCTCCTGGCAGAATCAGATACCTGTATGAATCAGGCATTTAAAGTAGGCAAAAATGCCTACGGCCTGCAGTTTCACATTGAAGTCACGCCGCAGATGATTGAGGCCTGGATAAATAAATATAAACATAACGGCCAAAGGCTAGAAGCTAAAGATATGCTTACCCTGGCTCATAAGAAGCAGGGAAAATTCAGAAAGCAGGCGGATTATATTTATAGTAATTTTGCCGGATTGCTCTAAATTTTTTTCTCCTTACCTGCTTAAGGATTAGGCACGATTTGGTAAGTTACTTCATCCCTCGCCCTTCAGGGTCGGGCTCAGGATAAATTCGCACATAAACTTGCTCACATTATC
>JBFMBZ010000092.1:0-7281 GCA_040754615.1 Candidatus Omnitrophota bacterium
TGTTTCCTTAGAGACCAGCTTTACCCCGGTATTAGAAAACAAAAACGACAAAAGACGGGGCAGAGCGGGAGAGGGGCTTTCCGGGAAAAAGGTTTGTTTGCCGGGGGCGCGGGGAAGAGAGATGTTTCAGCTTTACCCCGGGGATGTTTCTTGTGGGGAAAGAGAAAAATTTAGAATTGCTTCCAATGAGGAACCCCAATTTATTTTTTGCCTGTTTTTGACAAGATGACTATAGGGTAACCTATAGTCAAAACGCAACTTAGCGCCGGCGAGACGAAAGTTCGCTTTTGCTTTCGCAAAAGATAAGTTTCACTTAATGCCAATCTTTTTCTTATAAACGCTATGTAATATTTAAGTTTTTTGAGCTATCGAGGGCTCAAAAAATTTAAATCGGCAGTCGCCAATTTTCCAAGGAGGTGTATATGAACAGATATTTCTTGTATGCCCGCAAATCCACCGACAACGAAGACAGACAGGTCCTCTCTATCGAGGCCCAGCTTGCCGAGCTTCGCGAATTCGCTAAGAAGGAAAATTTGTTTATTAAGGATGAGCTATTTGAGGCTAAAACCGCCAAGCAGCCAGGGCGCGAAGTATTTAACTCACTCATCAAGCGTGTTGAGCATGATGAAGCAAATGGAATACTTGCCTGGCATCCGGATCGCTTGGCGAGGAACTCTATGGATGGCGGCAAAATTATCTACCTTACCGACACAGGCAAGCTGGTGGATTTGCGGTTTCCGACTTACAAGTTTGAGAATACGGCGCAAGGAAAGTTTATGCTCTCAATTATCTTCGGCCAGTCGAAATATTTCGTAGATAACCTCTCCGAAAATGTTATGCGTGGCTTCCGGCAAAAACTTAGGCGCGGTGAGTATCCGGGCTTTGCGCCACTTGGCTATAGAAATAACATCATTAGCCACGCAATCGAGATTATGCCGGAAGAAGCGCGAAGGATTAGAGAACTATTTGAGTTGTATTCGACTGGCCGCTATTCGATGCCGGAGCTAAGAAAATTGGCGACTGCCTCTGGCTTGGCCAGCAGAAGAAAACATGTTCCGCTAAGTATTAGTAATATCGAGCGCCTCCTCAAGAATCCTTTTTATTACGGGGCGTTCAGATTTAAGAATGAGCTCTTTGAAGGCACGCATCCGCCGATAATCACCAAAGAATTATTTGATAAAGCGCAGGCCGCGCTTTCGGTGCGTAGCAAGCCGCACATCAATGCACCGCACTATCATGTCTTTCGTGGGTTTATAAGGTGTAATGAGTGCGGATGCATGATTACTTCGGAAATACAGAAACAAATTTATATTTATTACCGTTGTACCCGAAAGCGCGGCGGCTGTGAACAACCTTTTGTACGTGAGGAGGCGCTCGTAAGTCAGATTGAAGACGCCATAGAAAAGATTTCCATTGGCCCGGAGCAGAAGAAATTTTTGTTTAGTAAGTTAGATGAGCGGGCCTCATCCGGATTAGCTGAGCCTTCCCCTTCCCTATCGATAAATAGCGAGATCGCAGAGATTGACCGAAAGTTAAATACCCTGCTTGAAGGTTATCTTAGCCGTATCATCAGCGAGGAAGAATACAAAGAAAAGAAGTCTGCGTTGCTGAATAATAAGATAAAATTGAAGGAAGATTTAACGGGTTGCGAGGGGAAGGGTAAAGTGTGGCTCGAACTGGCCCGCTCTATTGTAACTTCTGCTGGCCAAGCCAGTTACATAGCGCACCGCGGCTCTCTAGAAGAAAAGCGCCAGTTTTTGAAAAAGATTGGCTCGAACTTTTGTCTCGCCGGCGCTAAGTTGCGTTTTGACTATAGGTTACCCTATAGTCATCTTGTCAAAAACAGGCAAAAAATAAATTGGGGTGGCTGACGGGGATCGAACCCGCTCCCTTCCTTTTTTAATCCTATTTTAACGTCCGCTATCTTTTCTCTTTGAATAACAATCCCTGCAGTAAATCGGGCGGTCTCCGCTGGGCTTAAAAGGCACTTCGCACTCTTTTTTGCAATCTGAACAAATTGCTTTATGCATTTCGCGCGGCCGCCGGTCATATCCATTTTGAAAACCCATACTTCCTCCTTTTTATTAGAAACGGTTGAATTTATGCCGTCTGTAGTTCTTATGCCTTTTTATAGGCCTTCGTTTAACATCTTTACCTGCTTCATCAAACTTCTCAGAATGTATCTCCGGATGCTCGGACACAGGTATGGTTATCCTGATAAGCTTTTCAATATCACTGACATCGCGGCTTTGATCCGGAGTAGCAAAAGAAATGGCGTGGCCGCAGCATCCTGCCCTTGCTG
This sequence comes from Candidatus Omnitrophota bacterium, assembly GCA_040754615.1. Lineage (GTDB taxonomy): Bacteria > Omnitrophota > Gorgyraeia > Gygaellales > Profunditerraquicolaceae > JBFMBZ01. Next base: position 2,303 of record JBFMBZ010000092.1, read on the forward strand.
TGCGGCCGATGCGATGCACGTAATTTTCCGCGTCTTCAGGAAGGTCGTAATTAACCACGAGCTCTATTCCGCTTACGTCAATACCGCGCGCTGCTATATCAGTAGCAACGAGCACCTTATACCTGCCTGATTTAAACCCCTCGAGCGCTTCACGGCGCTGCCCCAACGAGCGGTTAGAATGCATCTCGGCAGCGCTATATCCCATATCCCGGATGGACATCATGATTTTACGGGCGTTGTGTTTGGTGCGGGAGAATAAAAGAACCGCTCCGTGATATCGAGCGAGTATCTTGCTTAAGAGCCGCGGCTTGGCTTCTTTTCTAACGATAAATAATTCCTGGGTCACGCGCTCTACGGTAGTGCCTGACGGGGCTATCTCAACGGAAACAGGGAGTTTCATATGGGTGGAGGCAATCTGCATGATCTCTTTGGGGATAGTCGCAGAAAACAACATGGTTTGCCTCTCTTTGGGCAGGACACGCAGTATCATGTTTATTTGCGGGGCAAAACCCATATCCAGCATGCGGTCGGCTTCATCAAGCACGAGCATCGTTACTTCATCCGGCATAAAGTTCCACTGGCTGATATGGTCTATAAGCCTGCCGGGGGTAGCAATGACTATGCTGGGATTTTTACGTAAAGCCTGCACCTGGCCCGGCATAGGGGCGCCGCCGATAAGGCAGGCGGTCTTCATCCCGAATGAACGCGCAAGCGGCTGAAAAGCCTCATCAATCTGAATAGCTAATTCGCGCGTAGGCGCAAGGACCAATCCCACGCCGCTCTTCTGCGCCAGACGCTGGCACATGGGAACGGCAAAGGCATGTGTCTTACCGGTGCCGGTCTGGGCAATACCTATGACATCTTTGCCTTCAATCGCCAAAGGGATAGCCTTGAACTGGATAGGCGTAGGCACTTTGAACTTTATACGCTCTAAAATATCCAGAATCTTGGGAGCAATGCCTAATCCGTAAAAACTCTCAACCGGCCGCGCGTTAAGGCTTTGAGCAGAACCGGTTATATTCAGCGTCCTATGAGTCATCGTTCTTTAGAAACCGGGTGCTTATAGGCCGAGCCAAACTGGCTAAGGTGAATATGGCAATATACTTCAAGGTTATAGATACTCAAGATATGCTTACAGCCCGGGAATTTGCATTTCCTGCCCTTGGATAAAGTCTTCACTTTCTTCATATTCTTAACTACTCTTTCCTTTCTGTTCTTTAGCTTCTATTCCGGAATCATGATAATTGCGCTTTAGTCAGTTCGCGTAGGCCGATAAAATCATTTAATAGGAAGCCAGAGGTTTCTATGGGAGGGAGTACTTTTATAACGCAAGAGGTCTTTGTTGTAAATCTCCAGCTCCCTTTGGGGATGGCATTTTTCGTTCCCCTGATCATAATAGGCAAGATAGGGACTTTCTCCTTTATGGCAAGCTTAAACGCTCCGTTCTGAAATTCCCCTAGCCCGTCGTTATCGCTTCTGGTCCCTTCCGGGAAGAATACAACCGACACTTTTTTACGCAACCATTCTCCGGCTTCTTTATACACCCTCTTAACGCTCGAAAGGCTACCGCGCCTGAGCCTTATATGACGGGCAAGCAGCATGTTCCATCCCAGAATCGGAATTTTAAAAAGGCTCTCCTTGGCAACCCACTTAAATTGCAACCTGGTCTTATACATTAACACGATATCGGCTAAACTCTGATGATTGGATACGACTACATATGTCTTTTGATAATCTATGTTCTCAAGGCCGGAAATTCTTACGTCCCAATAAGGATTCAAGGCAGTAACCGCATCGGTCCACCAAAAACACTGGGCGTGCACAACCTTACGTTTCCTGTCAAAGGGGTAGAGTATTATTGAAAGGAATGCCATGGCGAAAAATAAAATCACGATCAGGAAAATCCCTACAACCCATATTACAAGCGACTGAATTGACTGCTTCATGGCAAGCCCTCATTAGAATTTGTATTAAATAAGAGCTGAAACAAAAAAGCCGAAAGGTTAGCAAGTCAAACCTTCCGGTCATAAATCACTAATCTCTCCCATTTATTATAGGAATTAATGTACCACAAATTTCCTGGTTTGTCAACTTGAGTTTTAAGAACGCCTTTTTTAGCTGGGCGCCGAGGCAAGGCTGAATAATCATTTTTTTATAATGCCGGTCAAAATATTATCGAACAGCTTATTATATTCTTCGACATTCATATCTTTAAAAGGGAGATTTATCTGCCTTCTTGCATAAAGCAGCATTAGATCTTGTTCGTTTTTTCCCGATATCTTGAAAACCCTGGCTTTTATTTCAAACCCGGAAAAACTATCAAAATAATCTTTTTTCTTAGCTTCTGTTATAATAACCTCAACATTGTTGAGGTTATTTTCGAAATCTTTTTTGATTAATTCTTCGGAAGATAAGAAATTGCCGCGCGAAACACCCCTGCCGAAATAATAACAAAACATCGGATCATTTAAATAGCTGCTGGCTGAGTATATAAAAAAGCCTTCTTTCACATAATTCCTCATGTAGTAACCCATGGCCTTGACTCCGCTATCTTCTTTTATTCGTAAAAAATTGAATTCCGGTAAAGTCAAAAAAATAAAAATGCACAGTATCAGCCCGGAATACAATATTTTTAACAGGTTATTTTCTTTGTATTTTTTGTTGATATAGACAATGCTGTCATATAATAATAATGAAAAATATATCAAAAAGGGAGTGAACCCGAAATTGAAATAGACTACCGGCCTGCTCACATTAAACAGGTCGATTAAATAATAAGGAATGATATATATAATCCCCCAGAGGAAAAAAATGCTCCTTTTGTTGAATTTTAAGGCATCTTTTACCCCAAAGGGAATAATGCATAGGGTTACAAGCGGCCAAAACCCGTAATATTTGAAAAACTCATCCCTTGCCTGTGCGAAAAAATCCCTGCCCAGTGAACCTGCCCTAAGCAGATAGTGCGCTAAAGGGGTCTGAAATTGGTGCCGGAAATCTGCGCATACCTCCCGCCCAAATGAGATTAATTGCGCTGAATTTGCCAAATCGTATTTGAATATTTTTAAGGCTGACATGTAAAAGGCAAACTGGAATAATAAAAATAAAACTGAGATTAACGGAAAGATAAACTCTTTTCTGGAAAAAATGTTCTTTAACTCCCGGGTAAAAGGCGCGCCTTCGCTTTTGCGCGGGTAAAATATATTCGCTGCCCACAGAAATACAGCCAAAATAATAATAAAGAAAACGTGGCTAAGTATATAACAAGAAAGGGCGATAGACAGCAAAATGCCATATAATTTCACGGGGTTACGTAAATATAGAATAAATAAATAGAGCGAGAGTATAGCCAGGAAAAAAGAGACGCACTCGTAACCATAAGAATACCGGCACAAGATTATATCTGCGGGATTTAGGGCCATAACAACGGTTACAAAAACAGCTGCTTTATAACCCGCGATCTCGCGAATTAAGAAATAAATAATTGCTATTGCCGAAGTTCCCGCTACGCCAAAAGGAAAAATCCACCAGAATTCATTAATAGTAATACCCGAGAATACCAGGATATTGGTGAAAACCTCCGAAATAATGGGGGTGATGATACCGTATGAATGGAAGAAAACCCAGGCCGGGTTTTTACTAAATGAAACCAGGGAAGGAAGGATTAACGCATCGCCGTTATAATAACATTCCGGACCGGCTTTATAAATTCTAAGAGCCAGAGCCAGAAGAAATAAAAAAAGCGGAGCTACCCAGTGCTTAGTCCGCTTTTGCCCGAAATCTGATATCATTTCAATTGCCCCTTAATTCAATGAGTTCGTAATCAAGGCTGCCCAGGCCCAGCTTCGCCGCGTAGTCAAGCTGCCTCCTTGCGTCACGGTGAGGGTGCAGCTCGGAAAATATATCCCTGCCGCAGGCCTGATTCACCAAATCAAAACTCGCCTTATCAATGCTTACCGGGTCATCTGATGCCAATATCCCGATATCGCTGGAAACCCGCGGGTCATCTTTTGCCAGGCAATCGCACTCCTTGGTGATTTTAACGGCGAAGTTAAAAAATGCCAGCCTCCCCTTCTTTGCCTTCAGCAACGCAAAGGCATATTCAACCATCTTCTCCTGTATGGTATTTCCTCCGGACTCCCAGGGCACATCTATTGCCATAAATGAGCAGGCGGCAATACAGCTGGCGCAGCCGATACATTTTAACCCCGAAATTACGGATTTATGGTTTTCCATGCGGATAGCTCCGGCCGGGCAAACTTTTTCACACTCTGCGCAACCCGTGCAATTCTGCGCATAAACAACAGGCGCTATGTCAGAATGCTGCATCAGCTTGCCTTCTCTTGTTGCGCAGCCCATTCCCAGGTTCTTCAAGCCTCCCCCAAATCCGGTCATAATATGCCCCTTGAAGTGGCTCACTGCCACAATGGCATCAGCATCGGTAAAAAGGCGCAGGAGCCTTGCCTTCTTGATGAACTTTTGGTTAATCTCTATATCAACTGTATTTTCTTTCCTGGTCTCATCGGGGATAATCACTTCTACGCCGGTTGCCTGCCCGGTAAAACCATGCTGGATAGCAAGCGCCAGATGCTCTTTGGAATTGGTGCGCTTTCCCCGGTACAGGGTATTGGTATCAGATAGAAACGGCCTTGCGCCTCTTTGCGATATCCCCTCGCAGATAACGCGGCAATACTCCGGCCTGACAAAGCCGGTATTGCCCTCCTCGCCAAAATGCATCTTCACTGCGACTGAATCGCCTTTAGAGATAAAATAAAAAACCCCGCTCTCTTGGCATAATATTCTCACTTTATCGGCGATTGCCGGAATGCCTTCTGATTCTTTTACCGGGATGAAATATACCTTGCTTTTCATTGAATTAAGCAATCCTTTTTATATGGCTGATGATTTTCCTGGTGGTGTCATCCGGAGTGGAAGCTCCCGCAGTAATCCCCACCCTTTTTACCCCTTTAAACCAGGAGGCT
>JBFMBZ010000093.1:0-3965 GCA_040754615.1 Candidatus Omnitrophota bacterium
GCGATTTCCGAATGCGCAAGCTAAATTCCTATTAATCCTTTCTTTCCTGAGTTCTTCTGATGAGTTTAGCCTGTTGAGATCTTTATGCGAAAGCTCAATAGCCTTATCTGTTTCTGCCAAAGCTTCTTCATATCGCCCGGAGGCCATTAAAGTCAAACCCAAATAACCATAAGCTTCAGGATAAGAGTAAGCACGACTAGAAGCTCTAAAATATGCTCCTGCCTCTTCCTTTAAGCCCAGGTAATCATATAAAATGCGCCCGATTTGATAATTGGCGTCTGCTAAATTCGCACCGCCAATTCCCAGCTCATAATAAAACTTTATAGCTAAACCAAGCTTTTTTCTGGCATCCTCAAAACACTCCCTGGCATCTCCGATTTTATTTAATTCAGTGCCTAAACTAAATAAGCAGGTCCCCAAATCATGGTAAATGAGAGCCGTAATGTTATCGGGATGATTAAAACCGGAGGCATTCATCTTGTCTACAAAACCCTGCTTTATTAATAACCGTCTTACATGCTCCATCAGCTCTTCCACCTTATGCTGATCCCTTCTTACTATGCCTTTTCCATACACATACTTCTTATCCCGGGTATCTTCTGAAATCTTTTCCCAGTCCTCTAAGGCGCCCTTGAGGGTAGCTACCGCTTTCGCATGCATATCCTTATCCAGATAAAGCCTACCTAATTTAAACTCTAAAATAGATTTCTTGACCGGGTCGGTTTTTGCTTCTTTTATTGCTTCTCTTAACTTCAAGGCATCGCTTGGATCTTTTTCCTCAGGCAGGGCTTGATTTTTATATATCTCAAGAGGATACATGCCAACAGAGAGAAAATAAGGCATAAATTCTCTATCCTGCTTTAAATGCAATCTACAAACACCAAGGAGATAATTAACTTTGCACATAAGAAAGTCAGGCATTAACAAAGCGTAAGCCAATAGCCCACGCGATATCGTTTCTGCCTCCTGGTATTTATGCTCTTTCATGTAATTTTCTGCTTCTTGTGCCGCCTTTATTAATAGTTTGAATTTTCCTATTCTGTCTGGCGTCTTACTGAGCGTTTTTCCTAATTTATCCAATAATAAGGCTGCGTTGGCCTGCTGAGGTTGTCCTACGCAACTCTGAACCTGAACAATATCCCAAAAAGGCTTATGCATATCTGTAGAACCAATCTTGAAAGCAAATTTTTTAAATGGAGCACGGGTAGCGGATGATACGCTGGAGTCTATGGACGAAGAGCCGGAAGCAGCCGCTAGCCTGTCTAAAATTACTTCTACTATCTTTGGGTTACCGGCAATGAATGCAGGAAGCCTCGGAGAAAGCCCTTCAATTTTCCCTTGAAGCAGAGGAAAGAGGTTGTTTCCATTTAAATCTCCCACCTCGCCCCCTGCCTTAAGGACATTAAAACCAGCAGCAACAATATCCAGAATGTTAGTTTGGATAAGAAAGAGGGCTGCCGGCATATGATTAGTTGCTATCTTGCATAAATCCAGGGTAACTGACTTAGGCTTTATAATCAAACCTTGCGCTGATTCTAATTCCAGGGTTTGTAATGCGCTTATCGGTAAACCGTTGCAGCAGGTCCTGGTATTGCTTATTGAAGTGGCCCACAACATAGAGCCGGGCATATAGCCCAAATCGTATTCCGGAGCATTGATTACAGCTACCAGGGGATAAATTTTGCCTTCATAGGCATATAAAAGCGTTACAGAGAAAGAAAACTCACTTTCTCCGGGGACTGCAAATCCTTCCAGATTATCCAGGGGCCTTATTACCCAGATAAAAGGAGATTTCTTACTGCCTTGCTCAACACCCCTCTCTCCTATGAACCTGTAAGTCGGGAATTTCTTCGTTAACATCATTAAGGCTGTTTGCTGAATCTGGTTATACGCACGCTGAGCTGTTTCTAAAGATAACGGCCCGCCTCTTTCTCTTCTATAAAAATACATTATGTCCCCTGCCTCTTGAGCTGTTTCCCGGGCTTTATCCCTAGCCGTGTAAACGAATTTTTCATCCACTGCCCCAAGGACAATATATTGCTCATAAAATTCTTTGCTGCCGATTGATTTATCAATCCTGTAAAAAGAATCCGGAAAAATGGCATATATGAATCCGTATTTAAATGTCTTGTCAAATTCATCTCCCATTATCATTACCCTGCGCAAATAATTAATCACTGCCCTTTCTTTATCCTTGCCGGCCCGTAAGCCCCGTTTCCAAATGGCAGTTTCTAACCGGCTGATAATCCCCTGGGGAAGCCAGGCTGCATCACAACAGCCCTCGCTTACAGAAAGGTCCAATTCCGCACTCTCCTTGCCAATCAGCGCTGAGCCAAGCAGGAATACCGGTAAATAAAATTCAGCTTCCCACATGCATTCCTGAATCTTATGTATGGTATTTACCAATTGCGCATCCGGTTCATTAGATATAGACGAAGAAGACCCTACCCATCTGCTTAGCCATTCCAGGTGCATGGCCTTATTATCATAAAAGGCCTCCTTAAGGTGCGCATGCTCCTGGCTAAATTCTAACTCTGCCAGGTTATCAAACAGGTCTTCTCTGGTAAAATATTGGAGAATAGAAGAGCCATTTATAACTCCGGAAGGGGTATTAAATACGCTCTCAAAGAACTTTTCCCAATCCAGAGTTATAACTCTTTTTACCTCCGGAGAATTAATATCTAAATGCAACCGCTCTTCCCTCGCGCGGCTGATTATATACAGAAATGGGTAAGAAGCTTCCTGATTGCGCTCATTGCTGAGGATGGTCCGGTACCTGAATATCCTTCCCTCGGTTCTTGGCTGGCCAACAAAATCAGGCCTGCCGATTTTAATTAAATAAAACGGCAGCCTATATAACCGCGATAACTCTTCCGGTGAATCCAATTTAATATCCTTAAGCTCCTCGCGAAACTCCCTTCTTAAAGCCATATAAGGGCTTTCACCCACTAAAAAGTGCCCGGACAGAAATAGGCCCCGCCAAGAACCTCCATATTTTTCGGATTCCCGTTCCTGAATGGCTACCCTTTTTCCGTCTTCAGTAACACCGAGGACATGGTCAGCCCGATGCGCATCTCCATAAAGATGTATTCTTTCCCGTGCCTTGGCTATGCCGGTAGAAAAGAGGTTATTCGGCCAAACCACATCGCAAATTTCTCCTATTTCTTTATCATCTCTTAATTTTCTTAGTAGACCGGATAGTTTCCCTACATTCATACCAAATTCCCAGCCCAAATCTGCCAGATTAATTTCCCCTTTTGTCCTTAAAATCTGCGCAATTCTGTCTTTTTTGATTACCCTTTTTTCCCCCGAAGCCGGAGAACTGCCCGCGCCTCTTTTTATCTTCACTCCGGTTACCCCATATACATTTCCAAGCATATTCCTGATATCCGGGTTACTGACATAATCAGGGCAAAGATACGAAAAGTGGATAATTCCCTCTCTTGTGTTGGGATTGGGCACAGAAATATCGCCTGCAATGACTAACCCGCCCTTTGCTAGCTCTAATGTAACAGATCCGATAATACCCTGGATATTTTGCGCATAGACTGAAAGCTTTATTTCTTTCTTATTAAGGCAATAATCTTTTACTTCTTCCACTTCAATAATCCCTAAGGCTATTGCCACATATAACTCTTGCCGGAAAATCTCTTCACCTGAAGATCCGTCTACAGTTGTTATCTTTAACCCTTTAAGAGCGGAGAATTTATCTAAGGCACTATAAATTTGTTTAGGCATTTTCTTTAAAGGTTTTTTCATTAACACCTGCTTTAGCTTATCTTCTCCTCCCTTTGCCAAATCTTTTATCGGAATGTGCCTTTCTGCAATCTTTAGCTTCAGTTCGCCGCGTAAAGAAACCGTGCTCTCCTTCAGGTTCGCTAAATTATACTGCCTGTCTTTCGGCTGGCTATTAGGTATAACCATCAACCCGTAATTAAGCGGCGTTTCTTCCGAAATATTATTCA
>JBFMBZ010000094.1:0-7679 GCA_040754615.1 Candidatus Omnitrophota bacterium
CCGGCTCAACCGTGGTTTCGCCATGCGCGATTATTATCTTAATGCCTCTATTTCTTGCGTAGCGAGCAAGAGGCCTAAACTGCCCTAAGGGAAGGTGCGTTAATTCAATCCCGGGTAAGACGTTGAGATAATCTTGCGGCCAGCGTCGGGTGAATTTTAAGACGTTAGATATAACGGAGTCTATATTGCTATAATCCGCATGGTCTGTAATCGCAATCGCCTTATAGCCTAATGACTTATACCGCACCGCGATTTCAGAAGGAAGCAGCGCCCCGTCGCTTAATAAGCTATGAGAATGTAAATTATACATAACAGATTCGCTGGTTGAGAAAGACTTCTTTTATACCTTCTATCCAGCCGAGAATCTTTGACCACAGGTCCCTGCTATGAATTTTTATTACACAGGTTCCGTTATACAATTTGTTTTTTCTATTGCTGTAAATGGTGGGCTTTATGTACGGACGGTTGAATTGCTTAAGAGGCAAACCCGTAATATCAGCCCAATATTCAAGACTATCTTCTCTTGTGTGCAAAGTATGCAGAAAGAGGCAAATTCTGAATTTTTGTTCGGGAACTTTACAAAATTTCCTGAACCAAGACATCATCAATTTAATCATCTCGGGGTCTGAATTGCTAAATTGCAGTCTTCCTGAACGTTTATCTCCTTCCGCCCAGTAAAGCATTAACCCCGAAACAAAGAAAGAATTATCAGCTAAAATACACAATTCATCTTTAGCTTTTCTTCTGATTTCTTCGTGATGGAATTTGCTTCTTTCTTGAAGTTTCTTAGCGCCTAAATAAGCTGTTGCCTGCAGCCTGGTTAATCTTTTTTTATGTTCTTCTGTAAGCGGAATATCTTTTAGCCATTCGCTCAAAGTTGACTTTGAGACATTAATAATCTTTTTTATCTCTGAATAGCTGGATCCTTCCTTGCGGAGTTCAACTGCTTTTATTTTCTCGTTAAAATACATAAGGTTAAATGCGCCTGGGTGGATTCGAACCACCCACCTAGGCCTTAGGAGAGCCCCGCTCTATCCAAATGAGCTACAGGCGCAGAATTAAACTTAATAGCCTGGGTCCACAGCCTATAGTCGATAGTCTAAAACTACTAACTATGACTATTGGCGATAGACCAATTCCTTTTCTAATATTTAATTAAAGAATAGACTGGATACCCTATTAACTTTTCTTTACCTTTTAAATCCATAAGCTCAATCAAGAAGGCTATTCCTATAATCCTGCCTTTAAGTTGCCCCACTAAATCCGTAACTGCTTTTACCGTGCCTCCGGTTGCCAGCAAATCGTCAATGATAAGGACGCGCTCCCCTTTTTTTATGGCGTCATGGTGCATCTCTAAAGTATCTGTGCCGTATTCCAAATCATAAGTTACGGAATTTGTCTTCCAGGGGAGTTTGCCTTTTTTACGTACCGGCACAAAGCCTGCGCCGATTTTATATGCCAGGGCAGCGCCAAAAATAAACCCCCTTGCCTCTACTGCCACCACCTTGTCTATTTTTTTATTCCTGAACTTATTGGCAAGGCTGTCTACAGCTTTGCGAAACGCCTTTTTGTCCTTTAAGAGAGTAGTAATATCCCTGAACAAAATCCCTGCCTTGGGAAAATCCGGGATTTTTCTGATAAATTTTCCTAAATCCGAAGCCCTTTCCTTCTTCATTTACGCTCCTGTTTACTGGCAAAGCTCCTCAATTTTTTTAAAGCCCCTTCTTCTATCTGCCTGACCCTCTCCCGGGAAACCCCCAGCTTCTTGGCTACTTCAGCCAATGTTTTTGGCTCGGACTCATTCAGGCCAAAGCGCATATCCAGGACTTCCTTCTCCCGCTCGCTCATAATATCCATAATGCTTCTTAAGCGCTCCTTGTCAAAATGCTGCTCAATCTCGGAATCCGGCTGCACCGCGGTTTCGTCTTCAATCAAATCCGAAACCTGGCCTTCGCTGTCTTCGCCGATAGGCGCTTCAAGGGAAGAAGTAGAAGTTGTCATCCAGAAGTTTATCTGCTCTATTTTGTCTTTTGACAGCTTTAAGCGTTTAGCGATTTCCTCGTCGGAAGGAAGCCTTTTTAGCTTATGCGAAAGCTGTTCCTTCTTTTTACGCCATTTTGAAATTAAATCCGTCATATAAACGGGGATGCGGATCATTTTCCCCTGCTCAGAAATGGAGCGGGTAATGCCCTGCTTTATCCACCAGGCGCCATAGGTGGAAAAACGAAAACCCTTTTTCGGGTTGAATTTATCCACTGCCTTCATTAACCCTAAATTCCCCTCTTCAATCAAATCAAGGAGCGGGATCCCCAGGTGCATATACCTTTTTGCGATATTAATCACCAGGCGAAGATTTGAGCGTATCATCTCCTTACGCGCCTTTTCATCGCCCCGCTTGATCCTTTTGCTTAATGTTACCTCCTGCTGCGCAGTAAGCAGGGGTATGCTTCTGATTTCCTTTAAATAAGTTTTTAAGGCTTCCATTATTTTTTCTTCTCTTTCAGTACCGCTTGGGCTGCGGCTAATTTTGCAATCGGCACCCGAAACGGCGAGCAACTGACATAATTCATCCCTATGCGATGGCAGAATTCAACCGAACGCGGCTCTCCGCCATGCTCACCGCAAATCCCCACTTCAAGGGTTTTCCTTACTTTCCTTCCCCGCCCGATCCCGAGCTTCATCAGCTCTCCGATGCCTTCCTGGTCAATGCTCTGGAAGGGGTCTTCCGGTAAAATGCCCTTTTCCAGGTAATCCGGCAAAAACCCGCCGATATCATCGCGCGAAAAACCAAATCCCATCTGGGTTAAATCATTTGTGCCAAAAGAAAAGAATTCCGCGGTTTCTGCTAATGAGCCGGCAACAATACATGCCCGCGGGATTTCAATCATCGTGCCGAGCATATGCTTTATGTTTTTTAAATTGTGTTTTGCCAAGACTTCTTTATAAACCTGTTTTGCCAAAAGATACTGGTCATTTAACTCTTTTGCATCACAGACAACCGGGATCATTATCTCCGGGTATGGGTGTTTTCCTTCTTTAATTAATTCTGCTGCCGCCTCAAGCACTGCCCGGATCTGCATTGCGCTCACTTCCGGGTAGGTTACCCCTAAGCGCACTCCGCGATGGCCCATCATCGGGTTTGACTCATGTAAATTCTCTGCGCGTTTAGAGAGCTCTTGCAATGAGATATTTAATTCCTTTGCCAACTGCTCTAATTTTGCCTGCTCGCGGGGGACAAATTCATGTAAAGGAGGGTCAAGTAAACGGATGACTACCGCAAGGCCGTCCATTGCTTCCAGCGTGCTCTTGATATCCCTCTTTACGTAAGTAGAGAGCTCATCTAAAGCCTTTGTCCTCTCTTCAATGGTTTTGGAAATAATCATCTTGCGTAAGAGAAAAAGCGGCTCATCAGAGCCTTTCCCGTAAAACATGTGCTCGGTCCTAAAGAGCCCTATGCCTTCTGCTCCGAACTGCAGGGCTTTTTTTGCATCATCAGGGGTATCGGCATTAGTGCGCACGCCGAGCTTTTTTACTGAATCGCAGAACCTTAAGAATTCAGAAAGCAGCTTATTTTCCTCTGAAGCATCCATCATCGGAAGCTTACCTTCATAGACATTTCCTTTTGTGCCGTTTAAGGTAATCCAGTCCCCTTCTTTAAAGATTTTTCCGTCCGCATGCATCTCTTTCTTTCCATAATCAACATGTAGAGCCGAGCAGCCCACTACACAGCATTTTCCCCAGCCGCGGGCAACTAAAGCCGCGTGAGAAGTCATCCCGCCCCTTGCCGTAAGAATTGCCTGGGCAGCACGCATCCCTTCTACATCTTCCGGATTAGTCTCTTCCCTGACCAGGATTACCTTTTTACCGGCTTTGCCCCACTCTACCGCATCTTTAGCCGAGAAAACAATCTGTCCGGTGGCTCCGCCTGGGCCTGCGGGAAGACCTTTTGTCAGAGGCTTATGCGTAATCTCAATCTTCGGGTCAATAATCGGATGCAGAAGCTCATCCAATTGGCTGGGGGTCACTCGTATAATTGCCAAATCCTTAGTGATTAATTTTTCCTTTAGCATGTCTACTGCCATGCGCACTGCTGCCGGGCCGTTTCTTTTTCCTACGCGGCACTGGAGCATATAAAGTTTGCCTTTTTCAATGGTAAACTCAATATCCTGCATATCCCGGTAATGCTTCTCCAGGCGCCTCTGGATATCAAAAAGCTCTTTGTATATTTTGGGCATGGTTTTTTCCAGGGCGAATAAATCCTTATTGTGCTCTGACTTTGAGTATTCATTTATCGGCGCGGGAGTGCGAATACCCGCAACTACGTCCTCGCCTTGGGCATTAATCAGATACTCACCGTAAAATTTATTCTCCCCGTTACCCGGGTTTCTGGTAAAAGCGACCCCGGTTGCCGAGTCATTGCCCATATTCCCAAACACCATGGTCTGCACATTTACTGCCGTGCCCCATTCATCGGGTATCCCTTCAATACGCCGGTAGCTTATAGCACGTTTTCCGTTCCAGGAAGAAAAGACCGCGCCAATCCCGCCCCAAAGCTGCTGGCTCGGTTCGTCGGGAAATTCTTTATTTAAAACTTCTTTAATCTTTGCTTTAAATAATCCACAGAGCTTCTTTAAATCATCGGCAGTTAAATCCGTATCCAGGCTGCATCCTTTTTCTTTTTTCATTTCTGCCATAATTCTCTCTAACTGTTTACGAATCCCGGATTCATCATCCTTTAGCTCAATGCCTGCGGCCTTCTCCATCACCACGTCCGAATACATCATAATCAGCCTGCGGTAAGCGTCATAAACAAAACGCTCGTTGCCTGCGCTTTGCTTAATTAATCCGGGAATGGTTTTTTCAGTCAAGCCGACATTTAATACGGTCTCCATCATCCCGGGCATGGAGCGCCTTGCCCCGGAACGCACTGAAACCAGAAGCGGGTTATCAGTATCCCCAAAATCCCTTCCCATTAATCTTTCAATCTGCTTTAATGCCTTCTCCACCTGCTCCTTTAATCCTGCAGGGTATTTCTTTTTGGATTTATAATAATGGGTGCAAACTTCCGTGGTAATGGTAAACCCCGGAGGGACCGGAAGCCGTAAACCCTTATGCCCGGCCATCTCGGCTAAATTTGCTCCCTTTCCGCCTAAAAGGTTCTTCATACTCTCATTGCCATCTGCCTTGCCGCCGCCGAAGAAGTAAACGTATTTCTTTGCCATTACTTTTAAAACCCTCCTTTTTATCTTAGTATCCCCTGAGAGGGGACACTTTTGCTTCAACTTGAGAACCGTCCCTGAATATAGTCCTTTATCCTGTCAATCCCGATGCGTTCCTGCAGCATAGTATCCCTGTCACGCACAGTTACCTGTTTATCCTCCAGAGACTGCACATCTACGGTTATACAATAAAGCGTGCCTACTTCATCCTGCCGGCGGTAGAGTTTACCGATTGCGCCGGTATCATCGTAGGCCGTAACTAAAGATTTCTTTAAGTCCTGGGCTATTTTTTTCGCTAATTCTACGATTTCCGGCCTGTTCCTTAAAAGCGGCAGCACTGCCGCTTTTATCGGAGCCAAATCCTTATGCAGTTTTAAAACCACGCGAATATCTTCTTTGACTTTTTCTTCGTGGTATGCATCAACCAAAAGCGCCAATACGCTCCTATCCACTCCGCCGGAAGGCTCAATGATATACGGATAGAACCTCTCTTTTTTCAGGTCATCAAAAAACCTCAGGTCTTTACCGCTAGCCTCTGCATGCTGCTTTAAGTCAAAGTCCGCACGGTTAGCAATGCCTTCCAGCTCCGACCACCCAAAGGGGAAATTATACTCAATATCTGTGCAGGCCTTGGCATAGTGCGCCAGCTCTTCTTTCCCATGCGGGCGTTTTCTTAAGTTCCCCGGTTTTATCCCCAGGCCGATATACCAGTTAAACCTGGATTCAACCCATTCCTGCAGTTTCCTATCCGCAGTCTCGGGATGAGCAAAATACTCAATTTCCATCTGTTCAAATTCGCGGGTCCTGAAGGTAAGGTTTCCCGGCGTAATTTCATTACGGAATGCCTTTCCGATTTGCGCTAGGCCAAACGGGAGCTTCGGATGCTTAGAATCCAGTATATTCAGGAAATTCACAAACATCCCCTGGGCAGTCTCGGGCCTGAGATAAACTAAACTGGCAGCTTCTTCCACCGGCCCCTGATGCGTTTTAAACATCAGGTTAAATGCCTTGCTTTCGGTAAGTTCTCCGCCGCATTCAGGGCATTTATTTCTGTCCTTTAAGTCCGCGGTTTTAAAACGTTTTTTGCATGACCTGCAATCGCTCTTTAAATCAAAGAAATTTTCTACGTGCCCGGATGCTTCCCAGACTTTCGGGTGCATCAGAATCGCCGCGTCCATCCCGAAGATATCGTCGCGCTCATAGACTACGGACTTCCACCAGGCGCGCTTTACGTTATTTTTCAACTCCACGCCATAAGGCCCGTAGTCCCAGGCATTCGCCAGGCCGCCGTAAATATCCGAAGACTGAAAGATAAAGCCCCGGCGCTTACATAAAGACACAACTTTTTCCATCGCGTTTTCATTCATAACTTTTTATTTTTACTTATCTTGGCTAAAAAGTCAAGGGAATTCAGGATATCTTTTCTACAGTAGAAAGAATCAAAATCACTTTTTCTAAATCAAGCTGTGACTGCGTGTCCTTTATATAAATCTTAAAAAAACCCTCTCTTTTATCCACTAAGTTAGAGTCAAAATAATTCCCTTTTTCAGAAATATTAAAATTTATATATGATATGCGGCCGGGAGAATACAGCTTCACCATTTTTAAGTTCTCCTGGCTGCCGAGGTCAGAAGCGAAGATCCCTTTCATAATCACAAAGAACGCATCCGCTAGGCTGTTTGTATTATGCAAATCCGCGCTCATTGTGCGCTCAATAAAACCGGCATCATCATTTATGCCGATTTTTTTCAATTCAGGGAATAAGCCCGTGAAAAAATCCACATCCTTATACAAAACATAAACAACCGCTCCATCGTAAAGCCGCTTATGTTTCTTATAATAAACTTTTCTGATATCCTCTTCAACCGCGTTAAACCCCGGAGGGAGCGAAATCTTTATTTTTTTAAGCGTATAAGGAAGCAATTCCAAAGCAGGCACCATTAAGGAATCTTTTGCGAAGATTTCCTGCGGCACTGCGCAAAGGATAGGAAGCTCTTTACAATTACCGACCCCAGCCTCAAGGTATAAACGCAGGATGTCCTTGCCTGTAAATTTAATCACAAGAATTAAGCCTATAAGCAATGTAATTGCGGCTATTATATAATGGAAGGGGCCTTTCTTCTTCATTGCTCCTGTAATTTTTTCAGCTCTTCTTCTTTTATGGTGAACGTATGCTCCAAAGAAGGAAAAACGCCTTTTGTGACCTCTTCTTTATAATCCTGTAAAGCCTTCAGGATTATGGGGGAAAGATTGATATATTTCTTCACGAACTTCGGAGTAAAACGCTCAAAAAGGCCGAGTAAATCATGGATTACTAACACCTGGCCGTCGCAACGGCTGCCTGCGCCGATGCCGATAGTAGGGATTTTTATTTTTTGGGTAACCAATTCCGCAATTCTATCCGGGACGCATTCAAGCACGATAGAGAAACATCCAAGTTTTTCTAAATCCAGCGCCTGC
>JBFMBZ010000095.1:0-27994 GCA_040754615.1 Candidatus Omnitrophota bacterium
GGCCATACTCCTTGTAGATACTTATGGCACCAAGAAAGGAATAGAGAACGCAATAACCATAGGGCTATACCTGAAAGAAAAAGGCCACAGGCTGCAAGGCATAAGGTTAGATAGCGGCGATATCGTAAATTTATCAAAGATGGGCCGCAGGATGCTTGATGAAGCAGGCTTAGGGTTCGTAAAGATATTTGCCAGCGGTAATCTCGATGAATTTAAGATAGCAGGCTTGTTAAGGCGGGGAGCTTACGCAGACAGTTTCGGAGTAGGCACGAATATGGGAACCAGTATTGATGCGCCCTCATTAGACGTAATTTATAAAATCAGCGAGGCTTCTGACGAAGAAGGTAATTTCCTGCCTACTATGAAACTCAGCCGCAATAAGGTTACCTATCCGGGAAGAAAGCAGGTTTTCAGGATAGAAAACAAAAAAGGGCCTTTTGTGAAGGATATCTTAGGCCTGGAGAGCGAAGGTATAATGGGAAGGCCCCTTCTTGCCAAAGTAATGCAAAGGGGGAGGCTTCTTTTCCGGCATCCGGAACTTAATAGAATCAGGAGCCGGCTTAAAGATAATTTAAGGCGCCTGCCAGAGGAGCAAAAGGGCCTTTATGTGAAAGATAATTATAAAGTAGAAATTAGCCCCGGCCTTTCCAGGTTAAGGAAGGGTTTAATAAGGCAGTTGGTAAAAAGGCAGTAGTGGATAAAAGAGCAGAAACCCTGATTAAGAACTGGAAGAAACGCAATATCGCAGGCGAATATTGCGAAAATAAGTTTGGGGCTCAAGGCAAGATATTAGAGCTTATTCCCAAAGAAAGCACTATAGGGATATCCGGCTCCCAGACATTAGAGCAGATTGGCATTATCAGGGTGCTGGAAGAGCGGGGAAATAAAATATTTAGCCCTTACAATCCGGATTTAAGCCGGGAAGAAGCATTAAATTTAAGAAGGCTGGGTACGCAGGCAGATTATTATTTAGCCAGCGCAAATGCCATAGCGATGACCGGTGAGCTGGTTTTCTTTAGCGCCTTTGGTAACCGCACTGCCGGTATTTCCTTTGCCAATAACACCATCATAGTTTGCGGGATAAATAAAATCACTGAAAATATCAGCCAGGCACTTTTACGCGCAAGGGAATACGCAACTCCCCTTAATTGCAAGCGCTTAAAATGGAATACTCCCTGCGTGCAGGATGGTATCTGCCGCCAGGAGGTTTGTTTTTTTCCGGAAAACAAGAGGATGTGCTGCCAGATCCTTATCATTGAAGCAGAGGCAGTAAAGGAGAGGTTAAAGGTGGTTTTAGTAGGAGAGAGTTTGGGGTTTTAGCTATGTATTCATTAAAAGGTTTAGCTACCGGCATAGGGAGCCTGCCGCACAAGGACGCAAAAGAGGCAGTCAGGTTTGTTTTTAAATATGTGCCGGATGCGCCTTTTTGGCCGCAATTACCAAAGAGGGATATCCGGGAGGGGATGATTGCGCAGTTCAGCGAGAATATCCCCTGCTTAAAGGTAAACCGCGATGGCCTTTATTTTGATGCAAAGGATAAAGAAGGGCAATTAGAGAGTTTTTATGCCAGGGTGATTGATAATGATACGGAGTATTTTAAAATCAGCAGGGATTTTGCCTTAGGGTTACATGAATTTTATGATTCGCTTAAAAAGACAGGGGGGAAAACTCTGGATTTTGTTAAATGCCAGGTTACCGGGCCGTTTACTTTTTCCTGCGGCATTAAAGATGATAAGGGTATTGCGCTCCTGCACGACGGCGTGTTTAAGCAGGCGATATTAAAAGGCCTGGCCATGAAAGCGCTCTGGCAGATAAAATATTTTAAAGAATTCACAAAGAAGGTAATCCTTTTCTTTGATGAGCCCTACCTTGGCTGTTTTGGCTCAGCTTATACGCCCTTGAACAGGGAAGAGGTGGTGCGCGACTTAACCGAGTTTACCGCGCAGATAAAATCAGAGGACTGCCTGATAGGAGTGCATTGCTGCGGCAATACTGACTGGTCAATATTTACCGATATAGAAGGTATAGATATTATTAACTTTGACGCCTTTGGGTTCATGGAGAAATTCCTGCTTTACGCAGGAGAAATTGCAAAATTTCTTAAGCGGGGCGGAATAATCTGCTGGGGGATAGTGCCTACTTCGGATTTTACAGGAGATGAATCTGCCGCAGCCTTGGTAGATAAGCTGAAATCCGCTATCAGCACGCTCGAGAAGAAGGGCACAGACAGCCGGTTATTGTCTGAAAGCCTGATGATCAGCCCTGCCTGCGGGTTGGGGACTTTGGAGGCGGAAAAGGCAGAAAAAATATTCCAGTTGTTAAACGAGGCTTCATCCTTTTTACGAAAAAACCCCTAAAAATAAAATATTTGACAAATTTCGTTAAAAAGTATATTATACGTTGACGTTTTTCATTAATTACCCTCAATTTAAACAATGAAAGAAATCCGCATTCATGCCCGCGCCGGCCAGGGCGCAATTACTACCGCTGCTTTACTGGGATTCACCTACTTTAAGGAAGGTAAGTACGCCTATGCCTTTCCGCATTTTGGCGCAGCGCGCATGGGCGCGCCGATGAACGCCTTTGTGCGCGTGGATTCCAGGCCTGTTCGGCTGCGTAGCCAGATATATGAGCCGGATTATGTGATTGTGGTAGACCCTACCCTTATGCGCGGATATAACTGCTTTTCCGGGCTAAAAGATAAGGGAGTTGCTATTATTAACGGTAAAGAGGATTTAGAGCTGCCGAAATTAAGGCCCAGCCAGAAAGCCTTTTTAATCCCCGCAAATGAAATCGCTTTAAAGACAATAGGCAGGCCCTTGGGTAATACTACCCTCATAGGAGGGTTTATTGCCGCTACCGCAGAACTGAAGCTGGAGAGCTTATTAGACGTAATTAAGCAGAGGTTTTCCGGCAAGGCCCAGGAGGGCAATATAGAAGCGGCAAGGCAGGGTTTTGAATACGTAAAAAAATGTTTGGACCGTTAACCGTAAAACCAGTTAAAAGCAGAGGTGATAAAACCGGCTGCTGGAGAGTACAGCTTAAGCCCAAGTATTTACAGAAAAATTGTATCGGCTGCAAGATGTGCGTTTATATCTGCCCGGAAGATTGCATTAAAGGCAAAGAAAAGAATACCTTTATGCCTGATTATGACTTTTGTAAAGGCTGCGGCCTTTGCGCCATTGTTTGCCCAAAGCAGGATATTGTAATGGTAAAGGAAGAGCAGGAAGAAGATAAGAAATGAAAGAATATTTAGAGGGTTCCAGGGCAGTCGCGCAAGCCGTAAAGTTATGTAAGCCCGGAGTAATCTCCGCTTATCCGATTACTCCCCAGACGCATATTGTAGAAGAATTGGCCCAGATGGTTTCTAACGGAGAGCTTAAGTCGCAATTTGTCAACGTGGAGAGCGAGCATTCCGCAGCTTCCGTAGTTTTGGGAGGGGTAGCCGCAGGCGTGCGCTCTTTTACCGCTACCAGCTCTCAAGGGCTATTCTATATGGGGGAAGTAATCTTCAATATCGCCGGGATGCGGCTTCCTTTGGTGCTTACCTGCGCAAACCGGGCAATATCCGCGCCGATTAATATCTGGAATGACCAGCAGGATTCTTTGTCTCTACGCGATGCCGGCTGGATCCAGTTATACGCCGAGAATGTGCAGGAAGCGGTAGATTTTCATATCCTGGGTTACCGCTTAAGCGAGGACCATTCAGTAATGCTTCCGGTGATGGTCTGCATGGATGGCTTTATCCTCACGCATGGAATGGAAACGGTGGACATGCCGCAAGACGCAGAGGTGGATAAATTCCTTCCGGCTTATAAACCTTTATATAAACTTGACCCTACTGATCCGATCAGTATGGGCCTTTTGGCTGACCCGGATTATTATATGGAAACGCGTTTTGCCATAGAAGACA
Organism: Candidatus Omnitrophota bacterium; assembly: GCA_040754615.1. Taxonomy (GTDB): domain Bacteria; phylum Omnitrophota; class Gorgyraeia; order Gygaellales; family Profunditerraquicolaceae; genus JBFMBZ01. Next base: position 3,914 of record JBFMBZ010000095.1, read on the forward strand.
CAATGAAAGATGTATTGGGGTTCTTGCCTAAGGTGAGCCGGGAATTTAACGCCTGTTTTGGCAGGGATTATAAGGATTGCTTAATTGAAGAATATCTGGTAAAAGACGCAGATAAGGTAATTGTGGCAATGGGCTCTGTTTGCGGCACAATAAAAGAAACGATAGATGAACTGAGAAAGAAGGGCAAGAAAATCGGGCTTTTGAAGATTATTTCTTTCCGGCCGTTTCCATACCAGGCAGTTTACGAGGCATTAAAGAACACAAAACAGGTGGCGGTCCTGGATAAGGCAGTTTCCCTGGGCGCATATGCGCCTTTGGCCGTAGAAATAAAGGCAGCTTTTTTTGGCAAAAAGAAATCCCCTAAAGTCATCAGCAGTTTTGTCGCCGGATTAGGCGGAAGGGATATTACCCTTTCATCCATAAAAGAAATATTCAAGAAACTGAGCGTCAAAGAGGTAAACCTGGAATTCATTGATTTAAAGCCGGAACTCTTGAAGGAAGAATATGGAGGATAAGCTTTTATTTAAACCCGGGCATACTGCCTGCGCAGGTTGCGGACAGGCAATCGGGGCGCGTTTAGTAATTGAGGCTGCCGGAGCAAATACCATTGTCGTAAATAACACCGGGTGCCTGGAAGTATTTACTACGCGTTTTCCGGAATCTGCCTGGAATGTGCCCTGGATTCATTCCCTATTTGAGAATGCTGCGGCTGTAGCTTCGGGAGTGGAGGCTGCGCTGATTTACCTGGGGAAAAAAGAGAACACCAATGTGATTGCCCAGGCAGGTGATGGCGGCACAGCGGATATAGGCTTACAGGCGCTCTCCGGGATGCTTGAAAGGGGCCACGATATTTTATATGTTTGCTATGATAACGAGGCCTATATGAATTGCCTGAGCACATCATCCCTGATTTTAACTAAAGATGGGCTTAAGAAGATTACCGAAATAAAAGTCGGCGAAGAAGTTTATGCTTTTAACCAGGCTAATCATGAACTGGTTTTGAAAAAATGCAGTGGAGTTTTTGATAATGGAAGAAAAGAAGTATTTGAAATTCAGACACTCCATCATTCCATAAAGGCAACCGGCAACCATCCTTTTCTTGTTCTTAAAAGAAACGGCAGAGGCAGGTCTAATACTTTAGTATGGAAGGCCGTTGAACAGCTGGAAACCGGCGATAGGGTGGTTACCCTGAAAAGTTTAACCGGCGGCAGCCCGTTTAAATTCCCGCAGATACAGAAAACGCAAAAAGGGGATTATAAGGTCAATAAATTAAATGAGATAAATTTACCGCAAGAGACCACTCCTGATTTAATGAAATACCTTGGGATATTTGTGGGAGACGGCTGGAGAAGACAGAATAGGGGAGAGATTGGCTTTGCTTTGCCTGAAGGCAAAAAGGCAAGAAAAGTTTTATCCGCTTTGCACGGTCAGATATTTGCCAGCAAGATGACTTCTGACAAAAACTATGTATATGCTAATTCTGTAAACCTGGCTAAATTTATTGACACATTAGAATTTGGAAGCGGGGCAAAAAGCAAGACAATCCCCGGTTGGGTTTTTACTCTGCCTTGCGAGCAAAGGGAGGCGTTTGTAGAAGGCCTGATGCTAGCCGATGGTTACGATCACAGCGGAAGCAAGAGGTATGTTTCTGCGAGCCCAGACCTTCTAAAGCGAATGCGCCTGCTGTTGCAGACTATGAATTATAGGGTAGGAAAAATCCATACTCAAAGAAAGGTCAAGGGCACGCACTGCGTTTATAGAGATTTATTGCATGATTCTGAATATGGCTATGTTTGTTTCAGCGAGAAAAAAGAATGGAACCTGGGCAAATATTCCTCTCAATACCGGTACCAGGATTTTCTGATTGATAATAAGTTCTTTCAGACTGAAGAGATAAGAAGCATTAAATCCGTGGGCGTTGAACCGACATTAGATTTGAGGGTAGAAGATGAACATAACTTTATTGCTGATGGCTTTGTGGTGCATAATACCGGCGTGCAGAGAAGCGGATTGACTCCTTTTAGCGCTAATACCACAACCAGCCCTTATGGCCCGGCTTTAATCGGTAACCTTCGGCCGAAAAAACCCATGCCGGAGATTGCCCTGGCTCACGGGATACCTTACGTTGCTACCTGCTCAGTGGCATTTATACCGGATATTCAGCGCAAGGTAAAAAAGGCCATTTCCATAAAAGGGCCAAAATATATACAGATGCACGTGCCCTGCCCCCTGGGCTGGAGGCATGGCCCTGAAGAGACTATACAGGTGGCTAAGCTTGCGGTGGAAACCGGGCTTTACCCCATTGTTGAATTTGAGAACGGCTCGCTTATATCCCGCAGGCAGGTTGCTCCTAAGCCGGTGGAAGAATATTTAAAGACACAAGGCAGGTTTAAGCATTTATTGAATAACCCCGAGGCTATAAAGGCGGTCCAGGAGATTGCAGACAGGAATATCTCCAGGTACGGCCTTAAAATAGAAGAACAAAAACCTACTTAGAGAGGAGGTAAAGATGGGAAAACAAGCAAGGGCAATCGTGGATTTGAGTTTAAAAGACCTGGTAAAAGATTTAAACAAGGCATATGCCGATGAATGGTTGGCATTTTATCTTTACTGGTATATGGCGCAGATCGTTTCCGGAAGGGCTTACGAGGATATCGCAGAATTCCTGAATAAAATAGCCAAAGATGAATTAGAGCATGCCCAGGAGCTGGCAGACTTAATCGTCAAATTAGGGGATGTCCCTATCGCTAACCCTATGGACCTGGAAAAGAATGCGAATCAGCCGTATTTAATGCCTCCCAAGAACACAGCCGATATCAACCGGATTATCCGCATTGTTACCGAAGCAGAAGCAGGCGCAATTGAGGTTTACAACAAGATAGCCAAGAAGACGCTCGGCAAGGATAACGTTACTTACCAGTTGATTACGCATATTTTGTCGGAAGAAGTTAATCACGAAGAGATGTTTGAGAATTTAATGGAAAGGTAAAAGAGGAGGGTTGTAAGATTATGGGTAAGGTAACAGTCGATGTTTCTACTTGTGTGGGTTGCGGGTTGTGCGAACAGTCATGCCCTGATGTCTTTGAAGTGCAGGGAGACGGCGTTGCCCACGTGAAGTCGCAGGTTTCATCCTGCTGTAATTTGCAGGAGATCGCCGAGCAATGCCCGGTAAATTGTATTAAGGTAAGCGAAGGCTAAAGCTATTTTGCGTTCTTTTTTAGCTCTTCTATATATTTAGCGAAATACTCTAACTTGTTTTTCTCCAGGAGTTTTTTACCGAACTCCTCTTTTTCTTCGGAAAACTTCTTTTCGTCAAAGGGTGCCCGGGATTTTACCTTGAGGATATAAAAACCGGAAGGCAGTTCTACGATGCGGCTTAGCGCATTATCAGCAAGCCCTTCGGCCTCTACCCAGAGCTCATCGGTTGAACCGATGCCCTCCAGGTAACTGCCGTATTTGAATAATTCCGTAGCGCCGTATTTTAAGCCGTGGGTTTTGGAGCTCTTTTCCAAGTCAACCGATTTTGGGTTTTTAAGGTAGGCTTCTTCAAGTTCCTTCCTGCAGCTTTCTATTCTTTCCTTGGCCATATCTTTAGACTTTTCTTCTGTAACCTTTTCCTTTACTTTATCTCTTATCTCTTCAAAATCCGGGATGTGCGGTTCCTTCCTTTCCTTGAGCCTGAGGATATAATAATATTTATCCACTTTTAGCGGCCGCGAAGTTTCCGCGGGCTTAAGTTTAGAAACGAGGCCCAGGACCTCCGGAGACCAGCCTATCCCGGGGATAGGGTCAAGCTGAGAAAATGGCCCGGTTTCTTTAAAATCTATTCCCAGCTCCTTCGCGATGGCATCAAACCCAAGTTTTGCGTTAACCTTTTTCGCCGCCTCCTTTATCTTTTCTTCGGACTCAGAGAAGAGGTATTCCAGGTTAAACAAGACAGGTTGTTTAAAAGTAAGCGCGTTCAGGCTGAAATAATCCCTGATTTCATTTTCTTTGGGGTCAACCTGCTTTTTAAATTGAGCGGCACTTGCCAGAATATAATTAACGCTGAGTTCAGCGTTAGATTTACGGTATTGCTCCCTGATTTCATCCTCGGATACTTTGATATCTGCTGTGCTGAGCCTGTAGAGCTTGCCGAGCATTAGGTTCTGGCGGGTTTCTTCTTCAAATTCGCGCGGCCGGCTTCTAAAAAAATATTTAAGCAGCTGGTTGTAAAGCGCGCTGTCAAATTTTCCGTTACGCTGAAAAATCGGGAAGGTCTGGATAAACTCTACAACTTCCTTGTCGGTAGCGTTGATATTCTGCTTTTTTGCCTCGTAGAGGAGTATAAGCCTGTTCCAGGCCTGTTCTTCCAGGTTCAGGTATGGCCGTAAGGCCGCAAAGTTATCTCCGAACTGTATCTTGGTCTGGTTTTCTACCGCGCGCATGGCATCGCGATACTCAACAAAAGAGACTTTTTGCCCGAATATCTTTCCGGCATAGGTTTTCTCCTGCTTTGAGCGCATTACGCTGCCCAGCCCCCAGAACAAAAAAGGAGGCAGGATAAACATACCCAGAATAATCCATAGCCATTTAGCGGTTTTCTTGTTGCGCAGTTTATTCAGCATATTTTCGCCCTCTTGTTTAAGTAATTATTATAAGAGAAAATACCAACATTGCAAATAAATATTTACTTAAAACCTCATAGAAACAGTTTCCAAGTTGTTCGGGAAAGTGGGCATCTACGCCCTCATATCATATGCTTATCCCACTTTCCCGATTAGAACGGAAACAGTTTCCCGATTGGTTCGGAAACTGTTTCTAATTGTATTGCAACTAAAAAGTTATTTACTTAAAGCCCATTTGATAATATAATTTTCCAGGGGGAACCATGGCGCAAAGGCTGTTAAAAATTCTGGTTATTGACGACGATAAGGAGATCTGCAATCTCATTAAAGAGAGCCTGCAGCTTACGGGAAAATACAAAGTGCTCCTTGCAAATAAAGGCAATATCGGTACGTGGCTTGCCGCCTGCCGCTGGCACAAGCCGGATTTGGTGCTCCTGGATATCATGATGCCGGGGATGGACGGCTTTCAGATCTTAAAGCGCCTCAGGGACGACCCCAAGACGACCTATATCCCTGTGGCGATGCTGACGGCAAGGGTGGATGTCCAGGCAAAGATACAGGCCGAGGGCCTTTATTGCGACGATTATATCCCCAAGCCCATAGAGCTCAAAGCCCTGCAGGAAAGGATTGAAGCAATACTCAAGAAGCGCGGGATAATTTCGCAACCCTAAAATTCTCCTTTACAAAATAGCAATATCCGAATATAATAAACCTCTTATGAAAAATAAAATCTTAAAATTGGGCCTGCCAAAGGGGAGCCTTCAGGAAGCGACCTTTAAAATGTTTAAGAAGGCGGGTTTTAATATTTCCCTGTCATCTGAGCGTTCGTACTTTCCTTCGATAGATGACCCCCAGATTGAACCGGTGTTACTGCGCGCCCAAGAGATGCCGCGTTACGTGGAAACGGACCTGGACTGCGGTATTACCGGGGAAGACTGGATACAGGAAAACGGCTCTGATGTAAAAAGAGTTGCCGAGTTAATCTACGCCAAACAATCATTAAGGCCGGTACGCTGGGTAATTGCCGTAGCCGAGAAATCAGGCATAAAGAAACTGCGCGACTTAAACGGAAAACAGATTGCCACCGAGCTTGTAAATGTCACCAGAAAGTTCCTTAAGGCTAATAAAATAAAAGCTGAAGTGGAATTCAGCTGGGGAGCAACAGAGGTAAAGGTAGCCCAAGGGCTGGTCGAGGCTATAGTTGAGCTTACCGAAACCGGCAGGAGCTTAAAGGCAAATAAGCTCATAGAAATTGCCACGGTCTGTGAATCTACGACTCAGCTTATCGCCAATCAAAAGAGCTGGAAGGACAAGTGGAAGAGAGAAAAAATAGAAGAGATAGCCCTGCTTCTAAAAGGAGCCATATCAGCCGAAGAGAAGGTGGGCCTGAAGATGAACGTGAGGAACGCAGACCTGAAAAAAATCATTGCCCGGCTGCCTGCTTTAAAGAGGCCGACTATTTCTTTCCTGTCGGATGACGGTTGGCTTGCCGTGGAAACCATTATTGACGAGAAGGTAGTCAGGGCCCTGATCCCGGAATTGAAGAAAGCAGGCGCACAGGGGATCATTGAATATCCTTTAAACAAAGTTATTTATTAAAGATTCGGGAGACAAAATGCCTTGCGGCAAGAAACGTAAAAGAAGAAAAATCAGAACCCACAAGAGAAAGAAGATGCGCCGTCGCCTTCGCCATCTGAAGAAGAGGGCCTGGGGTTAATCTCTTATTTATCATGTTATTTCAGGCGGCAAAAATAAGAAGGGCGCTGGTTTTGTGCCTTTTAGCTTTTTTTCTCGCAGGCACTGGCAGCGCCTTTGCTTTTGATAAAAAGTTTGCTTACGCTTTAACCCACTATATTATGGCAGGGATGTATGACAGCTTTGGCCAGGTGGATAAGGCAATCCAGGAGTATAAGCTTACGCTGCGGGCGGAAAAAGAGAGTGCTGTGGTGCACCTAAACCTTGCCTCCGGATATATAAGGAATAACGAAACAGAAAACGCAATAAAGGAACTTAACCTGGCTGCAGGACTTGACCCCGCAGCAATAGAGCCTCACGCCATATTAGCCCTTCTTTACACCTCATTAGATAAAGTGGATTTGGCAACTTCAGAATACCAGATAGCCTTAGAAAACGCCTCTAAATTACACCCCAAGGACATAGAAATCTACCAGAGCCTTGCCGCGGTATATATGCAACAGAAAAAATTTAAGGAAGCAGAGGCAGCCTACCGGCTGATCTTAGAGCTTTCTCCTGATAATGCCGAGGCCCACTTTTACCTGGCAAACGTTTATCATGAGACGGCTAACTACCCTTCGGCGGTGAAAGAAGCCAAGAAGGCCATAGAGCTTAAAGCCGACTATCATGAGGCATTAAATTTTCTGGGGTATTTGTATGCGGATGAAGGGAAAAATTTAAGCCAGGCAGAGGCAATGATAAGGAAAGCCCTGGAGTTTGAGCCTGAAAACGGCGCTTATATAGATAGCCTGGGATGGCTTTATTTTAAAAAAGAAAAATATCAAGAGGCGGTTAAGGAATTGGAAAGGGCAGTTTCGCTAATACAGGACCCTGTTGTATATGACCATTTGGGGGACGCTTATTTAAAAATAAATGACCCGGAAAAAGCGAAGATAAACTGGGAAAAATCTCTGGCTTTAGATGCAGAGCAGCCAAAGGTGCGTAAGAAACTTGAAGAATACAAATGATTAAAGAATATCCGCAAGCACAGATAAAGGGTTTAGAGGAACAGGCTAAAAAGATAAGGCGGCTGATTGTTCAGATGCTCGTGCGTGCCGGCTCCGGCCACCCCGGGGGGAGCCTTTCGGCCACGGATTTAATTACGGTCCTGTATTTTGAGGTTTTACGCCATAACCCAAAGGAGCCTGCGTGGCAGGAGCGCGACAGGTTTCATTTGTCTAAAGGCCATTGTTGCCCATTATTATATGCGATTCTTGCAGAGCGCGGATATTTTCCGTTGGAAGAACTCTGGACATTAAGGAAGCTGGGGTCGGTGCTGCAAGGCCACCCTGACCGGCGCACGCCCGGCATAGAAGTTGCCTCCGGCTCTCTGGGCCAGGGTTTATCCGTATCTGTAGGGATGAGCCTGGCGGCAAAGATAGATAAGAAGGATTTTAGGGTATATACGCTTTTGGGAGACGGCGAAACACAGGAAGGCAATATCTGGGAAGCAGCTATGGCTGCCAGCCACTTTAAATGCGATAATTTATGCGCGATTTTAGATTATAACGGTTTTCAGATAGACGGGAAAATCTGCGATATTATGGAATTGGAGCCTTTGGCAGCCAAATGGCAGGCATTCGGCTGGCATACCATTGAAATAGACGGCCATGATGTTAAACAGATCCTTGCCGCCTATGACCAGGCAAAGGCCATTAAAGGCAAGCCCTCAATAATCATTGCCCGCACGGTAAAAGGCAAGGGCGTTTCTTTTATGGAGAATGTCTGTGATTTTCACGGCAGGGCGCCGACAAAAGAAGAGTCGGAAAAGGCATTGAAGGAGTTAGATGGCTGAGTCATTGTATCAGAGGGATGTTTATGGCCAGGCCCTCGTTGAACTGGGAAAACAGAATAAGGATATCGTAGTCCTGGACGCGGATTTATCCGGCTCAACCCGTACCAGTATATTTGCCAAGGAATTCCCGGAGCGGTTTTTTAACTTCGGGGTGGCGGAGCAGAATATGATGGCGGCTAGCGCAGGCCTTGCCAGCTGCCGGAAAACGGTATTTGTGTCTACCTTTGCTATATTTGCCTCAGGCAGGGCATGGGACCAGGTGCGCAATACCATATGTTACAGTAATTTTGATGTAAAAATTGTCGCCACGCACGCCGGCCTGACTGTCGGCCCGGACGGCGCCAGCCACCAGGCCCTGGAAGACGTTGCTTTGATGCGGGCAATACCCAATATGAATATTATCGTTCCCTGCGACGGGCCCCAGACGCGTGAAGCGGTGATAGCTGCGGCGGGGCATAAAGGCCCATTTTATATACGCCTGGGCAGGCCCAAAGTCCCCACCATAGAAAATAAAGGGGAATTTAAATTAGGCAAGGCGCAGGTTCTTACGCCCGGCAATGACGTAGCAATTATCGCCTGCGGTATTATGGTTTCGCAAGGCCTGGCAGCAGTAAAGAGCCTCTCGGAAAAAGGCATAAAAGCGCGGCTGATTAATTTACACAGTATAAGGCCTATGGATTGCGAAACCGTGTTAAAGGCTGCCAAGGAAACAAAGGGGATTGTGGTTTGCGAGGAGCACACGATAGTCGGAGGCCTCGCCTCCAGTATTGATGAAGTGGTGGCGGAAAATTACCCCACGGCTGTCAAACGCGTAGGCGTAAATAAGAGGTTCGGCCAGTCAGGAGAGCCGGATGAGCTTTTAAGGGAATATAATCTTACCGGCCCGGATATAGAGAAAGCAGCTTTAAGCATAGTTCGTAAGTGAGCAGATTAACCCTCAATTCTCCAGCCAAAGTTAACCTTTTCCTTAAAGTCCTCAATAAGCGCAGTGATAATTACCACAATATTAAAACTATATTCGAAAGGATAAGCCTCTTTGATACGATTTCTCTGGAGGCCACCCCCGGTAAAAGAATAAAGATAAACTGTAAAGACCCCCAGGTACCCAAAAATAGTTCTAATCTTTGTTTTCGCGCAGCCGCTATCTTACAGGAGAGGTTCGGGGTAAAATCCGGGGTGGAAATTGCAATTATCAAAAGAATCCCGGTTGGTGCCGGCTTAGGCGGAGGCTCAAGCAATGCCGCATGCGTGCTGGCGGGCCTGAATAAATTGTGGAAGCTGCGCATCCCGGTAAATAAACTGGCAAAGATAGCTGCCTCAATAGGGGCCGATGTTCCGTTTTTCGTGTATAATTCTTCCTTTGCCCTGGGAGAAGCCCGGGGGGACAGGATAACTCCCTTTAAGAATCCGCGTAACCTGCGGTTATGGCATATCCTGGTTGTGCCCAGGATAAAGGTCCTGACCCCTTTTATCTATAAAGAATGGGATAAGCGTTTAAAAAACAAAAAGCTTAGGTTGACAATGCCGGGGTCTAATGTTAAAATATTTCGCTTAGCGTTAAACAGAAAAGACCCTTCTTTGATAAAGGAAGCGTTGTTTAACAGCCTGGAAGCAGTTACGGTTAAATTGCATCCTGAGGTAGGCCTGATTAAAAAAGAGCTTGCCCTTCTTGGTTTAAAAACAATCTTGATGTCCGGAAGCGGTCCGGCTGTATTCGGTGTGGTTTCTTCAGGAAAGGAGGCCGCAACAGTCAAGCGCATCTTGGCTAAGAAGCGTAAATCTTGGCGCATTTTTACCGCAAAAACAGTTTGATAAGGCAGCGAGGAGGTATACGATGGAGATAACCGAGGTGAGGGTAGTCTTAAAGGATTCGCCGGATAAAAAATTAAAGGCATATGCCACGGTCACTTTTGACAATGCCTTTGTCGTCAGGAATATAAAAGTAATAGAGGGGACAAGCGGCCTGTTTATCGCCATGCCCTCCAGGAAAATAAAGCAGCCCTGCCCGAAGTGTAATTTTAAAAATGAACTGCGCAGCAAATACTGTAACCAGTGCGGGGCATCATTGCCGCTGGTCAGCCGGCCGAGCGTAGGAGAGCCTCAAGGCAGCGCGCAACTTGAACACAAAGACATAGCCCACCCCATAACACAGTCGTTTCGTGAATACCTGCAAAAGAGGGTATTAGAGGCATACGAGCACGAAAAGGGCAAAGGCCCGACAGTCTGATACCAGGTTTGGGCTTTAAAAACAAGCTTTAATTCTGCCCGGTAGTGTAACGGTAGCACATCAGAATTTGGGTCTGACTGTTGAGGTTCGAATCCTCACCGGGCAACCACAAACATTATGAAAAAAGATATTGCTTGCATTATTTTGGCGGCGGGTAAGAGCACGCGGATGAAATCCGATTACCCCAAGGTGCTGCATTCTTTGTGCGGCTGGCCCATGCTCGGCTACATTCTGGATTTGGTAAGCGAATTAAAGATAAAGAAGGCCGTCGCTGTCTTAGGCTATAAACATGCAGAAGTCAGAAAACTAATACCTTCAGGCATAAAGGTTGTTATCCAAAAAAGCCTTCTTGGTACGGCAGACGCGGTAAAAGAGGCGCTCCCCCAATTTAAAAATCTTAAAGGCCACATACTCGTGCTTTACGGGGATAACCCTCTCTTAAAGAAAGAGACCATAAAAGGCTTAATAAAATATCATACCGAGAATAATGTTGCCGCTACCTTGCTTACGGCAGATGTCCACAAGCCCGCCGGCTACGGCAGGGTATTAAGGGATAAATATTCCAGTATCTCGGGGATTGTGGAAGAAAAAGACGCAGACGATTACCAGAAAGAGATAAAAGAGATTAATACCGGCATAATGTGTTTTAAAAAAGACGCTTTAAAGAGCGCCTTGGGGCGGGTAAGGCCGAATAACCGCAAAAAGGAATATTACCTCACCGATGTAATCGCCATACTTTATAAGCAGGGCCTTTTAATTGACAGTGTAAAGATAGAGGACATTAATGAGGCCCTGGGGATAAATTCCAGGGAGGAGCTGGCAAAGGCAAACTCCGTTATGCAAGAGCGCATAAACGCCAAGCTGATGCAGCAGGGAGTGACTATTATTGACCCGGGGTCTTCCTTCATCAGTTTTGGCGCCAAAATCGGAAAAGACTGCGTGATTTATCCCTTTACAGTAATTGAAAGAAATGTTACAATTGGAAAACGTTGCCAGGTTGGGCCCTTTATTCATTTAAGGGAAGGCACGCAGGTTGGCAATGATGCGATTATAGGTAATTTTGTAGAGTTGGTGCGCTCAAGGGTGGGCGCAAAGACCCTAGTAAAACATTTTTCCTACCTTGGCGACAGCCGTATAGGAAACTCTGTCAATATCGGGGCAGGGACAATCACCGCCAATTTCAACGGCACAAAAAAGACTGAAACCATAATAAAAGACAAGGCTTTAATCGGTTCGGATACAGTTTTAGTTGCTCCGGTAACGGTGGGCAGAAAAAGTATCACCGGCGCAGGAGCAGTGGTAACAAAAAAGGTGCCAGATTGCGTAACGGTAGTAGGGGTGCCGGCAAGGATATTAAAGAGGGGAAAAAATGGATAAAATAGCCGTTTTTAGCGGGACTGCCCATCCGGAATTGGCAAAGAATATCTGTAAATACCTGAAGGTAAAACTGCAGGATGCCCTGGTAGACAGGTTCAGCGAAGGCGAGATTCGGGTTAAAATCAATGAGAATGTGCGGGGAAAGGATGTGTTCGTGATCCAGCCCACCTGCCCTCCTCCTAATGAAACCCTGATGGAGCTATTGGTGATGATAGATGCTTTAAAACGGGCTTCGGCAAACCGCATCACTGCGGTAATGCCTTTTTTCGGCTATGCCAGGCAGGACAGAAAGGATCAGCCGCGGGTTCCTATCACGGCAAAATTAGTAGCTAACCTCCTGACCGTTGCCGGAGCAAACCGGATTCTGACTATGGATTTACATGCCGGTCAAATCCAGGGTTTTTTTGACATACCGGTTGACCATCTCTTTGCCGTCGGCGTCTTTATTGAGGAGCTGACAAAGCGGGGGATTAAAGATGTGGTAGTGGTTTCTCCGGATGTGGGCAGCATAAAAATGGCCAGGGCCTACGCAAAGAGGCTGGGGGCGGGCCTGGCGATAATAGATAAAAGAAGGGTTTCTCCTGAGAAAGCGGAGGTAATGCATATCCTGGGAGAGGTAGAGGGTAAAGACGCCCTGATTGTGGATGACTTAATCGCAACCGGCGGTTCTTTAATAGAAGCGGTGGATACGCTTAAAAAAGAAAAAGCGAAAAATATCTGGGCTGCGATTACCCACGGAGTTTTATCCGGCCCGGCTATCGAACGCATTGATAAATGCCAAGGCTTAAATAAACTATTCATTTCCGACAGCATACCCCTTAATACAGAGAAGAAGCATTCCCGCATTGAGGTGTTTGCAGTAGCAGAGCTTTTGGGCGAGGCAATAAAAAGGATTCATAACGAAGAATCCGTAAGTTCGTTATTTGACTAATAACAGATAAGGAGCGAGACTTAAGACATGGATGAAATAATTTTGGGAGCTAAAATCAGAGTTGAAACAGGCAGGGCAAAAGTAAACGATTTAAGGGATGCGGGTTTTATCCCGGCAGTGGTTTACGCGCAGGGTAAGAGCGCCCTTTGCGTAAAGATATCAAAAAGCGAATTGATAAAGCTCATTCACCAGCACCGCATTGAAAGCGCAATCATTAACCTCAAGCTTGAGGATGATAAGAAATCAGGAATGCGGCCATGCCTCATAAAGGAAATCCAGTATGAGCCGGTTCACGGAGATATACTGCACGTAGACTTAAATGAGGTTTCTTTAACAGAAGCCCTTAAGGTCAATGTCCCCGTAGTTGCCAAGGGAGAGCCGATAGGCGTTAAGCAAGAGGGGGGCCAGCTTGAGCATATCCTCTGGGAGGTTGAAGTGGAATGTTTGCCTACCGATATCCCTAAAGAAATTACGGTAGAAGTAGGCGCTCTGAAGATCGGGGATTCCATTCACGTTAAAGACTTAACCGTGCCTGCCGGCGTCAAAATTATCACCGACTCCGGGGCAATAGTCTTGTCGGTTTCCGCGCCGATGAAAGAAGAAGTCCCGGCGGAGGCTGTGGAAGGAGAGGTAACACAGGAACCGGAAGTAATCAAGGAGAAGAAAGAAGTTCCTGCTGAAGAAGGTAAGGAAGAAGAAGGCAAAGAGCCTAAAAAAGAAAAAGAGAAATAACCCGGAGTTCGAAACGCACAGCGTATGGCGTACAGCGCATAGCGCAAATGACATTAATCGTCGGCCTGGGTAATCCCGGCAAGATTTACGAAAATTCAAGGCACAATATCGGTTTTGCGGTTATAAAAGAATTAGCAAAAAAATATAAAATTCCCCTGAAAAAAGAAAACAGGATTATTGCTCTTTCCGGCCGGGGGAATATTGAGGGAAAGAGCGTATTATTAGCCCTTCCGCTTACCTTTATGAATCTTTCCGGAGGAGCGGTTTGCGGCCTGATAAAAAAATACAATATAGATTTAGAAAGCCTGTTAGTTGTTACGGATGACATGGACCTTGAGTTGGGCAGGTTAAGGTTAAGGCAGAAAGGTTCATCCGGGGGCCATAAGGGCTTAAAGTCAGTCATTGATTGTTTGGGCGGCAAAGGTTTTTCGCGTTTACGCATAGGAATAGGCAGGCCCCGCGAAGTTGCAGATCCTGCCGAATACGTGCTTTCGAGTTTCAGAAGGCCGGAAAAAAATAAAGTTAAGGAATCAGTGGAAATGGCGGTTTGCTGCTGCCTGGCTTGGCTTTCAATGGGCACGGCAGCTGCGATGAATATTTTTAACAAAAAGGAGTAATAACAATGGCTAATTATGAATCAATGTTTATTATCAAACCGGACCTCTCAGAGCAGGATAGGCAAACTTTGTTTAACCAGATAAATGATGCGGTAACAAAAAATAACGGCAGCGTCATTTCCGGTTCGGTCTGGGCTGAGAAGCGCAAACTATGTTTCCCCATCAAAAAACATAACGAGGGGTCATTTTATCTTTTAAATTTCTCCCTCTTGGGGCCATTGGTGAAAGAAATCAGCCATGCCTACAAGTTGAATGAAAATATCCTGAGGTTCATGGTCACAAAGCAAGGTTAATTAAGGAGAGAACATGGCAAACCTGAATAAAGTTTTTCTTATCGGCAACCTTACCAAGGACCCGGAATTGCGCTATACCCCGCAGGGGACAGCAGTGGTGAATTTACGGCTTGCGGTAAACCGCAGGTATAAAAACAAGGACCAGCAGGCAAAGGAAGAGACCTGTTTTATCACTGTGGTAGCCTGGAATAAACAGGCTGAGGTCTGTAATCAATATTTGCAAAAGGGCCGTTCTGTTTTTATAGAGGGTAGGCTTCAGTCGCGCTCATGGGAGGATGCCGCAGGCTCAAAACGCAGCGTCATTGAGGTAAGGGCAGAGCGCGTGCAATTTATGGGCCAGCCGGTAATAAAAACAACACCTGAAGCCCCGGCTGAAGAAGTAGCCCAGGAGGCATCAACTGAAACCGCATGGTTAGAAGACCTGCCTGACGGCAGGCAGGAAAGCGAGGGCGAAGTCAATGAGGGTTAAGACAACTTTAAGAAGGAAGGATACAAAAAGGGACAACAAAAAGGAAGGCCGTTTCATAATACGCAAGAAGTTCTGCCGTTTCTGCCAGGATAAAACAAAGGCCATAGATTATAAGGACGTAAAGAGGTTAGAGAGCTTTATAACCGAAAGAGGGAAAATTACCTCCAGCAGGATTACCGGCAACTGCGCTAAACACCAGCGCAGGCTCGTTGATGCCATCAAGAAAGCAAGGTTCCTTTCTCTGATACCTTATATCCGTTAAAATGGAAGTTATTTTAAATCAGGACGTAGACAAACTGGGCAAGAGAGGCGCGGTAGTAAAAGTGAAAGAAGGCTTTGCCCGCAACTTTCTTATCCCTAACCATCTGGCCGTGCCTGTGACGCCGGCAAACCTTAAAAAGCTCCAGCAGGAAAAAGAGCGCCAGGAGCAACTCTCTGAAAAATTCAAAAAAGAGTCGCAGGAATTAAATGAGCGGCTTTCCGGAATTTCCCTTACCATACCCGCCTTAACGCAGGAAGACGACAAGCTCTTCGGAAGCATCACCAGGGATGATATCGCCTCTGCCCTGAAGGATGAAGGCATAGGCATTGATAAGAATGCCATACTCCTTGAAGAGAACATCAAGGCCCTGGGCATTTATGAAGTCCCGGTGAAACTTCATCAAGAGATTATGTCCAAGGTCAAGGTATGGGTAGTAAGGAAATAAAATAAAATATGGCTACAAGCTTATCTTTAGAAAAAATCCCTCCGCAGAACCTGGAAGCGGAAATGGCTGTTTTAGGCTCCATGCTTTTAGACGAAGACGCGATTTCTGTTGCCGTAGAGTTGTTATACAGGGATTATTTTTACAAAGACAGCCACGGTAAGATTTTTGAAGCCATCCTCAATCTTTATAACGCTAATAAAGCGGTTGACCTGATCACCCTCACCGACGAGCTCAAAGATAGTGAGAGCCTCGAAGAAGTAGGGGGGGTAAGTTACCTGACTGCCCTGGTCAATTCCGTCCCCACTGCCGCAAATATCAGCCACTACGCCGCAATTGTTAAGGAAAAAAGCATCTTAAGGACGCTCATCAACAACGCTACCAAGATAGTCTCTATGTGCTATGAGAGCGAAGGAAACATTAATGAATTGGTAGATACGGCAGAAAGGTTTATCTTTGAAGTAAGCTCTAAAAAGACCAGCGGCTCATACCTGCTCCTCAAAGAGATTGTCAAGGATAGTATTGAGACCATAGATATACTTTACCAGAAGAAGGCGCATGTAACCGGAGTCCCTACCGGTTACGTTGACTTTGATATTAAGACCGCCGGATTACAGCCTTCGGACCTGATTATTGTGGCCGGAAGGCCTTCAATGGGTAAAAGCGCCTTTGCCTTAGGCATTGCTGAGCACGTAGGGGTGGTAGAAAAGATGCCTTTAGCAATATTCAGTTTAGAAATGTCTAAGGAGCAACTCGTGCAGAGGTTGCTCTGTTCGCATGCCAAGGTGGATGCGCACAAGGTCAGGACAGGGTACCTGGCGACTTCCGACTGGCCGCGGCTGACTGCTGCTGCGGGAAAACTTTCGGAAGCCCCGATTTTTATAGACGACTCTCCGGCAATCTCCGTTATGGAGCTTAGGGCCAAGGCGCGCAGGCTCAAAGCCCACCAGGATATAAAGCTTTTAGTGTTGGATTATTTGCAGCTGATGAGGGGCTCCTCCGGCATAGAAAACAGGCAGCAGGAGATTTCCGAAATCTCGCGTTCTTTAAAGGCGCTGGCAAGAGAGTTGAATATACCGATTATAGGAATAAGCCAGCTCTCCAGGGCGGTTGAGTCACGCACAGACCACCGGCCCCAGCTTTCGGACCTTAGGGAATCAGGTGCAATAGAGCAGGATGCGGATGTGGTGGTGCTGCTTTTACGGGAGGAATATTACAGCCCCACGCCGGATAATCAGGGGACGGCAGAGCTTATTATTGCCAAGCAGCGTAACGGCCCTGTCGGTACGCTCAACCTTGCTTTTATTAAAGAATACACGCGTTTTGAAAATATCGCGAGGGTAGAATAAAATGCGCAAAACTTTTTTTCTTTTCCTTACAGCCTTTATTTTTATTGCCTCTTCTTTGTTGTCTGCCTGGGCAGAGGAGGAAACTGTGGCCGGCCAACCCCAGCAAGCCCCGGTAACTGAAGAAGCGCAAGTCGCCAAAGAGCCAGAAAAGGCCAAGGCCGTTACCGCTATTGAGGTAAAGGGGAATAAATCCATCAGCAGCAATATTATTGTCTCCAAGATGAAGACGCGTATCGGCGGGCCTTATCAGGAGAATGTAATAAGCGATGACTTAAAACGGCTGTACCTTTTAGGGTACTTTAGTGACATAAAAATAGATACAGAGGATTATAAGGAAGGCCTTAAGGTCATTGTTACCGTAGTTGAGCGGCCGATTATTGAAAAGATAACTTTTAGCGGGATGAGGCGCATTGCTACTACCAAGGAGAAACTCAAAGAAGAGCTGAAATCCAAGGAGGCGCAATACCTTGATTATCCGAGCCTCGCAGAGGACGCAGAGACGTTGAAGAAGATGTATGAGAAAAAAGGATACAGCAAGGCCCAGGTTGAATACAAGGTAGAGATAAATAAAGAGAACAATAAAGCAAGCGTGGAATTCGTGGTAAAAGAGAGCGAGAAGGTGAGGATTAAAAATATCTTTGTAGAAGGCAACCTCTCTTTTTCGGATAACCGCATCTTGAGGTTAATTAAGACCAAAAGGGCATGGCTTTTTAATTCCGGAATTTTGAAGGATGAGGTTTTAGAAGAGGATATCGAGCGCATTAAGTCTTTCTACCGCAGGGAGGGCTTTAGCGATGTCACGGTTGATTATAAGGTCGAGCCGCACCTTGCAAAACCGCACTTGCTTTATATCACCTTAAAGATAAAAGAAGGCAAGAGGTATCTCGTAGGCAACGTCAAGGTGCAGGGGAACAAGGATATATCCGAAGCAGATATCCTGGCAGCGCTAAAGGAATGCGTGCCGGGCAAAGTCTTTAGCCAGGAGGCCTTAAAACAGGATGTTTTAAATATCCAGGGGCTTTATTTTGACCGCGGCTATATTTCGGCACAGGCGCAGGAAACCACTTCTTTAAACTCTTATACCGGCAGGGTGGATATCGTGTACAATATAATCGAGAACCAGGTTACCTACGTAAATAAAATCAAAATCAGGGGAAACGTCAAGACCAAAGACGTGGTGGTGCGCAGGGAAATAAGGATTCTTCCGGGGGAGCGGTTTAACGGAGATAAGCTTCGGCGCAGCCGCGAGAGGCTGCAGAATTTAGGGTTCTTTGAGGAGATTTCTTACGATACCGAAGATACCGAAGTTCCCAATAAGAAAGACCTGGTAGTAGAAGTAAAAGAGTCTAAGACCGGGGCTTTCAGTTTCGGCGGAGGTTACAGCACCGTAGATGACTTTATCGGATTTGTAGAGGTTGAGCAGAAGAATTTTGACTGGCGCAACTTCCCCTATTTTACCGGAGACGGCCAAGACCTGAAATTGCGCGCTTCGGTGGGGACGGTTTCAAGCGGCTTTGATTTGAGTTTTACCGAGCCCTGGCTTTTTGATTACCCGGTTTCCTTCGGCTTTGACGCATACCGGCGCACCCGTAACCGCGAGTCTGATATCGGCTACGGCTATGACGAGGATGTTACCGGAGGGGACCTGCGTTTGGGCAGGGACCTTTCGGAATATATTAAAGGGAATGTTACTTACCGGTTTGACAGGATAGAGATTTCCAATATATCCGAGACTGCTACCAACGATTTAAGGCAGGAAGAGGGAGAGAATGATATCATTAGCACTACCCTCGGATTAAGTTTTGACAACAGGGATAATGTTTTTGACCCGCTTAAGGGAGAGTATCTCAACGGTTCTTTTGAATTGGCTGGCGGGCCTTTTGGCGGAGACAAGGATTTCTGGAAATTCTTTGGCCGCGCCTCGCATTATTTTCCCCTTCCCAGGAAATCCGTTTTGGAAATAAGATTGAGGGCAGGTTTAGGGGAGCCCTATTCCAATAGCGAGCGTATACCTATTTATGACCGGTTCTTTGCCGGAGGCGCGTATACCGTCAGGGGTTATGAAGAGCGCTCATTAGGGCCTATTGATCCGGTATCCGAAGACCCCTTAGGCGGAAACTCCATGGTTGTGGGCAATATTGAATACACCTATCCCTTGCTTGATTTCTTGAAAGTAGCGGCTTTTTATGATGCGGGAAATGTCTGGTCCAAGTTAGGCGATATAGGCTCAGAGAGCCTGAAGTCAAGCATAGGATTAGGCGTAAGGATTAAGACGCCTATCGGGCCGATTATGCTTGATTACGGCATACCCCTGGATAAGGCTCCGGGCGAGGAAGAGAGGGGAGACGGAGAGTTGCATTTTAGTGTTAGCCACGGCTTTTAGTTAAGACAATCGCACGTTTGTGTCATGTATCAAGTGTCAGGTGTCAACTTTTCTCTTTGATACGTGATACATGATACTTGACACATGAAAAAAGGAGGAATTGGATGAGGAGAGCAACAGTTTTTTTGGTAGCATTTGTAATAAGTTTACTGATGTTTTGCGCGATTGTTCAGGCAGCAGAGAAGTTCGGCTTTGTTGATTTAAGCCGCATATTCAGCGAATATAACAAGACCAAGGATTACGACAAGACCCTGGCGGATAAAGAGAGCGCGTATACTACCGAAAGGGACAAGAAGGTAAGCGACATAAAGCAGTTTCAGGATAAGATAAACCTGCTGAACGAAAAAGAAAAGGAAGCCAAAAAGGGGGACCTGGAGGCAAAAATAAATACCCTCAAGGAATTTGACCGTCAGAAAGAAACTGACCTGCGTAAAGAGCAGGATGAAAGGATGAAGGAGATCCTCAAGGATATCGAGGAAGCGGTAAAGAAATATTCGGAAAAAGAAGGCTATTCGCTGGTTTTTAATGACCGCGTCCTGGTTTACGAAGCCAAGAATCTTGAGATAACCGATAAAATAATAGAAATCTTAAATAAAGGATACAAGAAATAATTTCACGGCATTAATGCAGAAGACCCTTAAGGAGATAGCCCGGCTTATCCAGGGAGAGATAGTAGGGGATGATAGCCTTGTTATTACCGGAGTTTCGGGCATAAAAGAAGCAGGTTCCGGAGACATAACATTTTTAGCCAACCCGAAATATTCTCCTCTGATAAATAAAACACAGGCTTCGGCGATAATCACCTCTAAAGACATAAAAGAAGCCTCCAAGCCCATTATCCGCACTGAAAATCCGTCCCTGGCTTTTACGAAAGTAATCTCGCTCTTCAGCCCGGAGTGCGCTTCTCACCCCAAAGGGATTCACCCTCAGGCAATCATCGGAAAAGGCGTCATCCTCGGAAATGATGCGGCTGTCGGGGCGTACGCTGTAATAGAAGATAAGGCCGCGTTAGGAGACAGGACCGTAATTTACCCCGGTTGTTATATCGGAAGAGAAACTTCCATAGGAAGCGAAACTATAATCTATCCGAATGTCTCCATACGCGAGCGCACCAATATCGGCAAGCGGGTCATTATTCATAGCGGGACCGTTATCGGTTCGGATGGCTTTGGTTTTGTGGCTATAAAAGATAAGCAACAGAAGATACCCCAGATAGGCACGGTAGAAATAGGCGACGATGTGGAGATAGGAGCAAATGTTACGATTGACCGCGCGCGTTTTGACCGGACCATTATCGGAAGCGGCACCAAAATAGACAATCTGGTGCAGATAGCCCACAACGTGGTCATCGGAGAAAACTCTATAATCGTGGCGCAGGCAGGCATCTCGGGAAGCACGACTATCGGAAATAACGTTACCCTGGCAGGCCAGGCAGGCCTGGTCGGGCATATTACTATAGGGGATAACGCCATTGTGGCAGCGCAGGCAGGGGTAACCAAGTCAGTCCCTGCGAATACTACTGTTTCAGGTTATCCGGCAAAGCCCCACGACACGGCAAAACATATTAATGCCTGCGTGCAGAACTTGCCTAAACTCTATGAGCAGGTAAAAGAACTCAAAGAAAAGATAATTGAGCTCGAGGAAAAATTAAAGGATAAGTTACAGAAGGATAAATAAACGATGGAAATGCAGCATACTATTGGAAAAGAAGTCAGCATAGAAGGAGTGGGTTTACATACCGCCAATAAGGCGCAAATCAGGTTTAAGCCGGCAGAGCCGGATACGGGGATAATTTTTGTGCGTACGGATTTATCCGGGCACCCGCAGATAAAAGCCTCGGCTGAGTCTTTGGCTGGGCCCGTAACTTCCCGGCGCACTTCCATCGGCACCGATTCTCTGCAGGTGCAGACTGTTGAGCACCTTATGGCTGCCCTGGCAGGAGCGGGCATTGATAATATTTATATTGAGACTAACGCAAATGAGATCCCCGGGTTAGACGGAAGCAGCCTGAATTTCTTAAAGGCCCTAAATGAAGCCGGGATTAAAGAGCAGCCTAAAGAGCGTAAGTATTTCAGCGTAAGAGAGCCCATCTTTGTGGAAGAATGGGGTTCTTCAATAACAGTGCTTCCTTCAAGCGAATTCAAGCTTTCATATACTTTAGACTATAAGGAACCCGTAGCGCATACTGAATTCCTGGAATTGGCAATGAGCCCTGAAATCTTTGAACGTAATATAGCCGGGGCGCGCACCTTTTGTTTGGAGAGCGAAGCCAATGAGCTTAAAGAGTACGGCCTGGGAAAGGGGGCAAATTATGACAACACCCTGGTTTTAGGCAGGCAGGGAGTGATAAAGAATAAACTCCGTTTTCCCGACGAATTTGCCCGGCATAAGATTTTAGACTTAATCGGCGACCTGTATCTTGTAGGCTCTCCTTTAAAATGCCATGTTATTGCCTTAAGGAGCGGCCATTCCCTGAATATAAAGGTGGTGAAAAAAATTTTTGAACAGAAACAGAAATATTCTGCGGTAGGCATTCCGGCAACTTACCATCCTGAGGCAGGAAAAGAGCTGGACGTAACCACGATTATGAAAATCCTTCCCCACCGCGAGCCCTTTTTATTCGTAGACCGGGTGGTTTCCCTGGAAAAAGGAAAGCGCGCGACGGGACTCAAGAATGTAACCATAAATGATTATTTCTTTAAGGGCCACTTCCCCGGAAAGCCGGTGATGCCCGGCGTATTAATCATAGAAGCCATGGCGCAGGTAGGCGGGGTAATGATGCTTGCTCCGGAAGAAAACCGGGGAAAACTCGCATATTTTATGGCGGCTAATAATGTAAAATTTCGCAGGCCCGTAGTCCCCGGAGACCAGCTGATATTAGAGGCAGAAGCCGGAAAGATAAAAAGCAAGACCGGCCAGGTCAGGACCCGGGCGCTCGTTGACGGAAAGGTAGTTGCAGAGGCAGAGCTGATGTTTGCTTTGGTTGAGGCATAAATGGTAGATATTCATAATAGCGCAATAGTCTCAAAGAAAGCAAAGTTGGGTGATAATGTAACTGTGGGCCCTCACACAATCATAGGCGGCAATGTTAAAATCGCGTCTGGTACTAAGGTGGGAGCAAATTGCCTGATTGACGGCAATACCGCTATCGGCTCGGGTTGTGAAATATTTACCGGCGCGGTTATCGGAAGCAGGCCCCAGGATTTAAAATATAAAGGAGACAAAAGTTTTCTTGAGATAGGCGACAATAATATTATCCGCGAATACTGCACCTTTAACCCGGGTACGCAAAAGGGAGGCAAGACCGTCGTTGGGAATAATAATCTTTTTATGGCCTATTCCCATGTGGCGCATGACTGCGTAGTTGGAAGTAATTGTATCATCGCAAATAACGGCACCCTTGCCGGACACGTTACCATAGAGGACCGGGCCGTAATCGGAGGGCTGGCTGCCTTTCATCAGTTTGTCCGGGTAGGTGAACTTTCCATTATCGGAGGCTGCTCAAAAGTAGTGCAGGATATCCCTCCGTATTCCACCTGCGACGGCCATCCTGCGCTGGTGTACGGTTTAAATCTCGTGGGCTTAAGGCGGCACAATATCCCCCGTAACTCCATAAGCCTCCTGGATAAGGCTTTTAAAATCCTCTTTTTTTCCGGCCTCTCCAAGAAAAATTCACTTGAGAAAATAGAAAAAGAATTAGATAAAACCCCGGAAGTCCTGCACCTCATAGAATTCGTGAAAAGTTCCGAAAGGGGCTTATCGCACTCCTGCCAATGGAAAGAATCGGATTAATTGCCGGCAACAGAAAATTCCCCCTGCTTTTTGCTAAAGAGGCAAAGAAGAGAAATTATTCCGTGGTTGCAGTGGCGATTAAGAAAGACACCTCGCCTCGCTTAAAATCACTCGTAGATAAAATTTATTGGCTGGGCCTGAATGAATTTAAGCTCCTCTTTGAAATTTTTAAAAAAGAAGGGATAAAGAAGGTAGTCATGGCCGGCCAAATCAGCCCGCAGAGGCTCTTTAGTAAAGAAATCTGCCAGGATGAGAAGTTAAGAGAGCTTCTCAAGAACTTAAAAGACAAAAAAGCAGACACCATCTTCGGCTCAATTGCCGAGGAGTTAAGGTTAGAAGGCCTGGAGCTTTTGGATTCCACAACCTTTATCGGAGATTACCTGCCGAAGAAAGGCCCGCTCACCAAAAAAGAGCCGGACGTGGAGGCTTGGGATGATATTTATTTCGGTTTGGACCTGGCTAAAATCGTGGCTTATTTTGATATCGGCCAGACCGTAGCAGTTAAAGAGAAGGCAATTGTGGCTGTGGAGGCATTTGAGGGCACGGACAATTTAATCCGGCGCGCAGGCAGGATAACCGCAGGCGGGCTTACTTTGATAAAGGTGAGTAAGCCAAAACAGGATATGCGTTTTGATATCCCAGTAGTCGGGTTAAATACGGTTAAGAATCTTATTAAGGTAAGGGCAAAGTGCCTGGCTATAGAGGCTGGCAAGACACTTTTTATAGATAAAGAAGAGAGCGTAAAGTTAGCAGATAAGAAGGGGTTAGCAATAGTCGCGGTTTAAGACAAAAATAGAAGATTTACCCTTGACAAAGCGCTTTCTTATGCTATACTTTCTTAAAATACCTTAAGAAGTACCTATAATACTGGTTTCCCGGCTGATTGGAGGAGAGGCCGGGAAGTAACAAAGAACATTTAACCGAGTTGATAAGGGTCAATTCGGTTTTTTTGTTTGCCTTTATTAAAGAAATTTGCAAACAATCCGCCAAGTTTTTTGGCGGATAACCCAAAAAGGAGAATTCAAAATGAAGTTTACAAATTCTAAATTCGCCAGAATCCTGTCTTTATTC
>JBFMBZ010000096.1:0-21695 GCA_040754615.1 Candidatus Omnitrophota bacterium
TAACGATGATGTGTTGAAGGTAATTTTTAATAATATAGAAAATGAAAATAGGCCTTACGAAAGCATAAATGCTCTTAAAAAGAGCATGGCGTATCAAATAGTGAAAGAGAAGTTGCTTTCGGCATTACCTAGAAAAGCTGCATCTTCTTCTATTGTTGCATCCAAAAACGCCAATGAGGCTTTGGCAGAATTAGAAGGCAGAATTTCTGATACAAGTTATGCGCAAAGGTTGCTTCAGAGAGCAAGAAGAGAGGTTAAGGGGACAAATACAAACATGGGAATTGCAAAATATTTTAAATATAGTTCAGAAAGAGATTATTTATTCCTGCCTTCTGTAGAGATAGCCCCGGCAGACCTTCCCATAGATTATTCTACCGTTTCCGGGTTAAGGCAACCACGAATTAGGGGTTCCTTGCCAGTTTCTTTAGAGGAAATCAAAAGAACCCGGGTATTTTTCCCTTCGGCGGATGTCTTCGTATTAAGCATGGAGCATAACGGTTCAAAGGCAGCAGTGAGATTAGGTTTTTTAGAAGACGGCAGGCCTATCGCAGTAAAAAGCTATAGTTTTGACCCCAAGGATAATGACGCAAAAAAAGAAATTGAAAAATATCTATTAGAGGAATACCAAAGGGCACAAATTGTAGATGAATTAGGAATTGGCCCCGCATTGCACGGATTCTACGAAACGCCTACCGAGCTGGGGTTTGTGATGGATATCGCAACTGGCGATCATCCGGAAGCCATTACGCGCTTTATCACTACAGATACAATTATAGAGCTTGTTGAAGTTATTGAGAGGTTGCATAAGAATGGTTATGAAGCCAGCGTCGACTTTCAATATCTGGTTAATCCCAAAGGCCACGTTCAAATTATCGATCCTGACCCGCTTTCTATCGGAGAGAATAAATCTCGCGCATATGGCTATGGAGACACGCAAGCCCTAGTTGACCTATTGCTGTTAGCGGAAGACAAAACACAAAAAGAGGCCTTATTGCGGATGCTCCGGGAAAAGCCGGATTTCTTTTTGGCGCTAGATGCCAGTTTGGAAGAGGATATTAAACGCTATAATTTAAAACCCGAAACGCCGGTTTACGATCTCTGGCAGATCATAAAAGAAGCGAGGCGCTCCGTTATAGAATCATACGGTTCCGCCGGCTCGCCACTTATTGATCCCGAACCTGCAAAAGAATTAGCAGGCATTGATTTACGCAGCCTGCCCGTTGTCACCCAACCGGTGATAAATGTGCCGGGGGCAAACCTAAATACTATGCCGCTTAGCCGTGGCCAGATTAATTTTGATAAAGCCTGGCAGGAGATAGAGCATATGCTTAGCGCAGGGATTATCCCGTCCACCAATAGGCTCAAAGAGAAATTAGAGGATTCTTGTCAAAAGGATGAGTTCCAGCAGGCAAAAGACAAGGCAATAAGCTGTATTGCAGATATTTTGAGGTTAGACGAAGAGCGGGTAAACGCTACGGAGGCGGCCCTACGCCAAATCCTGGTATTGTTGGAATCGGATAAAAAAGCCGAAGAAATCAGGCTAGCTTTAAGCAAAATTGAAATTCAGGAAAAGGAGCCAGTAACAATAGAGCCATAAAATTAGGGATTATACAAGAGAAGGGGTGCTCTTGCCTTTAAGGTTTATCAGCCAAAAGGCCCGCAAAATCAGGCGCCCCTTTTCATTTTTGGGAGATGTTTTTTGGGAGATGTTTTTTGCTTGTGTGGGCATTACAATTATGCTAAAATTTATATGTTATGATTATCACGGAACAGAAGCCATTAGAGAAAATCTTAGAGAGCCTGAAAGGCTATAATAAGGTATTTTTGGTAGGCTGCGGTGAGTGCGCTGCCACTTGTAAAACAGGCGGAGAGCCGGAACTGAAGAAGATGAAGGAGCTCTTAGAGGCGCAAGGAAAGACAGTCTCCGGTATGTGTATGCCGCCAGCTCCCTGTATATCCAGCCAGATAAAAACAGAGTTGGCCAAGAATATGAAGGCCTTGCGTGAAGCTGAAGCGATTCTGGTCCTGGCTTGCGGCCTGGGTGTACAGTCAGTAAAAGATAACGATAGGCTGGGTTTAACGGTTTTGCCTTGTTGCAACACTGTATTCGGCGCGGTGATGGATGCCAAGGGTGATTTTTATGAGAAATGTTCTCTGTGCGGAGAGTGTGTTTTGGATGTAACGGCTGGGATTTGCCCGATAACGCTTTGTGCCAAAGGCCTGTTGAATGGGCCTTGCGGCGGGATGAATAAAGGTAAATGCGAGGTTGACCCGGATAAGGATTGCGCCTGGGTCCTGATTTATAAAGAGCTGGACAAAAGAAAGAAATTAGATACCTTAAAAAAAGCCCTTCCCGCCAAAGATTTCAAAAAGTCCGCCAAACCGCACAAACTAATTCTGGCTAAATAAAATTATTATGGCTGAGCAGCCTTATTCAGACAAAGTCATGGACCACTTCATGAACCCCAGGAATGTCGGGGAAATTCCCGATGCCAGTGGGATTGGCACCGTAGGGAATCCTGTCTGCGGTGACGTGATGAGGATGTTTATTAAAGTAGAGCAGAATGTTATTGTAGATGCGAAGTTTAAGACGTTTGGTTGCCTTCCGAGAAAAGAAAAGGTGGTGTTAAGCGAGGGTGGTTGGGCTCCCATATCAGAGGTTCGTAAAGGGGCATTAGTAATAAATAGCAAAGGTGAAGAAACAAAAGCAGTGCAACTTTATGAGAGAGAATTTAATGGGAGATTGTTAAAAATTACTCCTTTTGTCTCTCCGTTTAATTCTTTTCAGGTTACTCCCGGACATCCTGTATTGTGCATAAAACGTACCTGGGTGAAAGGAGCCAGACAGTGCAACTCAAAATGTGATTGGCTGCGAACCGAAGAAGAAAATCTGTTTTTAGTAGAGCCGGAATTTGTAAAGGCAGAGAATCTGTCAAAGAGCGATTACCTTATTTTTCAAGTAAACAAGGAAACGAAAGATGATGCACTGTTTACTGATGATGTTATGCGCCTGTTAGGTTATTACCTATCTGAAGGTTATATTTCTGCGAAGGGTAGCGTGGTAGCCTTTGCTTTTAATAAAAAGGAAGGGCAACTAATAGAAGAAGTTAAGTCTCTTATCCAGAAAATAGTTGGCAAGCCTGCCAAAATCCGCACAAGAGATAATGTTACAGAAGTTTATGCATGCTCTAGAAAATTAGCAAGATTCTTGACATCTCATTGTAGTAAGCTTGCTAGGAATAAATCCCTTTCAAAGCTCGTACTGCTGCTTCCATTCAAAAAGCAATGGGAGATGATAAAGACGTATTTAAGCGGAGACGGAGACTTTTATAAACGCAGGACAAATAATAGTAAGACATATAGGATTACCACTGTTTCTGAATCGTTAGCTATTCAGGCACAAGAAATATTGGCTAGGGGGGGGATTTTTGCTTCCATAAGACAAATAAATAAGCGCAACTGCTATATTGACAAAAGAAAACTCAAAGACTCTGTTCAATATGTAATTTCTTTTAAGTTAGCAAGGTCTAACAAATTTGTTCATTATAATACAAAATATTTTCTTGTTCCCATAAGAAAGATTGAAAGGAATAATTTTAAGGGGCCTGTTTACAATTTTCAAGTCTGTGGCGAGACGAACTCTTATTTGGTGAAAGGTTTTGCTGTGCATAACTGCGGCGCGGCTGTTGCCACCAGCTCCATGGTTACGGAAATGGTAAAGGGTAAAACCATTGAGGAGGCATTAAAGATTTCTAATAAAGCAGTGGCTGAGGCTTTGGGAGGCCTGCCCTCGATAAAAATGCACTGTTCGGTCTTGGCCGAGGAGGCACTACGCTCTGCCCTAAGGGATTATTATCTTAAGCAGGGTAAAGAGCCCCCGGATGAGGTTAAGGATACCGGGCATAGCCACCACGGGCATTAAGGCTTAATCTTCATGGAATTGACAAAAAAAGAAATACGTAGTAAAATTCTCTTTAGGTTACAATCACAAAAGGAGGAGGACCGAGACCGAAAAAGTAAGACTATAAAAGAAAAACTTTTTAGGACAAAGGTTTTTAAAAAGGCAAAGAATATAATGTTTTACATCGCCTTTGGCGGCGAAGTGAAAACTGAGGAAATGATAAAAGAAGCGCAAAAATTAGGCAAATTAGTAGCTGTCCCGATTTGTAGGCACGATAGAATAACTATAAGGCCCTGCGCCCTGCGAGAAGGCGCCAGGTTAAAGACAGGCCTTTACGGAATTTGTGAACCCGCAAAGAGAAAATTTATCCGCTCGCAAGAGTTAAGCCTGGTGGTTGTGCCCGGGCTTGCTTTTGATAAAAGCGGGAATCGCCTCGGGCGCGGGAAGGGTTGTTACGACCGTTTCCTAAAGAAACTCTCAAATTCCATCCCTACTATCGGCTTAGCCTTTGATTTCCAAATCCTCACTTCATTATCCGCCAAAGCCCACGATATAAAAGTCAAAAAAGTTCTTTTTGCCTAAAAAACTTAAATAATTAACTAGAGAGGGAGGTCGGTTATACTTATGTTGAATATAATTATTGTGCTGGGTGTTGCTTTAGTTAGTGCCTACGCCGGGTATTTTTTAAGGAGATACCTTGCAGGAAAGAAGTTGCAAGACGCAGAAACACAGGCGCAGCGCATCTTAGAACAGGCCAAAAAAGAAGCGCAGGACAGGCGCAGGGAAGTGGAGCTGGAAGCAAAGGACCTTCTCTACCGGATGCGCCAGGATTTTGAACGGGAAACAAAAGACAGGAGGCTTGAGATTTCCAACTTAGAAAAGCGCCTGTCTCAGAAGGAAGAGAACATAGACCGCAGGCTGGATTTGCTGGAGAAGAAGGAAAAGGAGATTGAGGCAAAGCACGAAGCAACCAGAAAATTAGAAGAATCCCTGAAGGCAAAAGAGGGTCAGTTGCATGCTCTTATCGCCGAAGAAAAAGAGAGGCTGCAGAAGATATCATCCCTCTCTGCCGAAGAGGCAAAGCAGATATTGCTTAACCGCCTTAACGAAGAGCTGAATAATGAAAAAGCAGCGCTTATCAAAAGACAGGAAGAGGAGCTGCGTAGCATCGCGGACAAGAAATCAAAAGAAATCCTGAGCCTGGCTATCCAGAAATGCGCAGCAGAGCATACCGTTGAATCTACGGTAAGCGTGGTTACCCTGCCCAATGACGAGATGAAGGGAAGGGTAATCGGTAGAGAAGGCCGTAACATCCGGGCATTGGAAATGGCCACCGGCGTAGATGTAATCATAGATGATACCCCTGAAGCGGTGACCCTTTCTGCTTTTGATACGGTGCGCCGGGAGATTGCCCGCCTGAGTTTAGAGAAGCTTATTTCCGACGGAAGAATCCACCCGGGGAGGATTGAAGAAATAGTAGAAAAGACCAAAAAAGAAATGGATGATAAGATACGCGAGGAAGGCGAGCGCGCTGCTTTTGAGGCTGGGGTAAACGGCCTGCACCCGGAGATAATAAAGCTTTTGGGAAGGCTCAGATACCGCACCAGTTTCGGCCAGAACGCCTTGCAGCATTCCAAAGAAGTCTCCTTTATCTTAGGGTCTATGGCCTCGGAGCTTGGCCTTGATTTTAAGCTTGGGCGCAGGATAGGGCTCCTGCATGATATCGGCAAGGCAGTTGACCATCAGGTAGAGGGCACGCATGCAAAAATCGGAGCGGAGTTAGCCAAGAAATTTAATGAGTCAGCCGAGGTCATCTCATCTATAGAGGCGCACCATGAAGAAGCGCAGCCGCAAAGCATGTATGCAGTCTTGGCAGTTGCTGCCGATGCGATAAGCGCTGCCCGGCCGGGCGCCAGAAGAGAAACGTTGGAAACATATATCAAGCGCCTTGAGAAATTGGAATCCATCGCTAATCTCTTTAAAGGGGTGGAAAAATCTTTTGCTATCCAGGCGGGCAGGGAGATACGCGTAATTGTCCAGCCGGATAAAATCACGGATGCCGAGGCGGTCAACATGTCCCGCGAGATACGCAAGAAAATAGAGGAAGGGATGGAATACCCCGGACAGATTAAGGTGACGGTCATCAGGGAAACCCGCGCCATTGAGTACGCGAAATAAAAGGCTATGAACATACTATTTATCGGCGACATAGTCGGCAGCCCCGGAAGGCTGGCAGTTAAAGAGCTCTTGCCGCAGTTGAAGAAAGAGCACAAATTGAATTTTGTCATTGCCAATGCGGAGAATGCTGCCGGAGGCTCAGGGATTACCGCGCAGGTAGCGGGTGAACTCTTTTCCGGCGGGGTGGACGTTTTGACTTCCGGAGACCACATCTGGAAAAAAAGAGAGATATTTGAGATTATTAATCAGGAGGAGCGCATCTTGCGGCCGGTTAACTTTCCGGATCCTGCCCTGGGAAGAGGGGCGGGTGTTTATAAGACTAAAGAGGGATTAAAAATAGGCGTAATCAATGTAAACGGCAGGGTTTTTATGGAGGCGTTAGAGTGCCCGTTTAGGAAAACGCTGGCCGCTATCGAAGCTTTATCTAAAGAAACCAATATGATTATCGTGGATATGCATGCAGAGGCTACTTCTGAAAAAGTAGCTATGGGCTGGTATTTAGACGGCAAGGCCTCTGCGGTCTTGGGCACGCATACGCATATACAGACTGCGGATGAGAAGATTTTACCCCAGGGCACGGCCTATATTACGGATGCAGGAATGACCGGCCCGTATGATTCCGTAATCGGCAGGAGAAAAGAGGATGTTTTAGAGAGGTTTCTTACATCGGTGCCGGTAAGGTTTGAGGTAGCTAAAGAAGATATCCAGTTACACGGGGTAGTCTTAGATATAGATGAGAAAACCGGAAAAGCAAATTCTATCATAAGGGTGCAAAATAAAATAAATGCAAAAAGCGTTTTATAGTTTCTTCCTAGCTTTTATTCTGGTATTGGCCGTGCCCCTTGCTTACAGCCAGCAGCCCGATGAACTGGAATTTACTTTGGATATTCAAAGTGCTACGGCGCCCTTGCCAAAGATATTCCGTCCGGCAGTGGATTTAAGCGGCCGCGGCTTTCACAAAGACGCCTTGTGGCCGGGCAATAACGCCGCTAAAGAAGTCCTGGATCTCTGGCAAGAGGAGCTTGGGTTTAGCGGCATATACCGCATGCAGTATAGCCTGTGGGAAATCAGCCAGCTGGATAAGGATAAGGAAGCACAAAGTAAATTAATGAGCAATTATGAAGATATAATGCGAAAGATAACAGAATCCGCAGGGATAGTCATTCTCTCTATCTTTGGCACCCCCCAGGGAAAGGGGAGGGTCCTTGATAAAACCAGCCCTCCTGCCGATTTAAGGGATTTCAAGGCCTTCGTGAAAAGCTTAATCAAGGAATTAAGTTTCAATAAAAGATATAATATCTGGTATGAAGTGTGGAGCGCCCCAGACATAGATGATTTCTTTTTGGGAAGAGAGCAGGAGTACCTTAATCTATACCGCTCTATCGCCGAGGCGGTAAAGGAATTAAGACAGGAGACAAAAATGCATATCCCGCTGGGGGGGCCCAGCGTCAGCACCTGGTACCAGAATATAGATGGAAATACCATTGCCGCCCCGGAAGGGAGTTTAATCTACGCGCTAATTAAATTCTGCTACCAGTATGAGCTGCCTTTGGATTTTATCAGCTGGCATAAATATTCTACTGACCCGCAAGCCGAAAAGGAAAATACGATATATAAAAAGACAATCGTTAAGCTAATGAGGGAATGGCTGACGTATTTCAGGTTCGATAAGAACACCCCCCTTATTGTTGACGAATGGAATTATGACCGCAGCGCAAATATCCTTCCGGAACGACGGGAAGAAGCATATATTTGCGCGAGTTTCCTGCCGGCAAGAATCAAGAATATGCAGGAGGCCGGCATTGATTACCAGATTTATTTTTCTTTAGAAAACTTCCAGAATAATAAAGAGGGCCTGGTAAGGAACGTGGGGGTATTTTCTTTTGACCCCGAGCATTCGCAATATCAAGGCTCATCCAAGGTAACCTATAACGCCTTTAAGATGCTCTCGGGCCTCGGGGGGGATATTTTCGTGCATAAATTCAATGATGAATTTGCCGGGGTTATTGCTACAAAGGCCCCGGGCTCCCTTGTTTTATTAATTTATAATTATATTGACCCCGAGATAGCCACAAACTACCTATCCAGGGAAGCTGGGAACTTAAAGAATTCCGAGAGAAAAATCCTGTTGAATATAATCAGGCAGGGCAGGTGGGATAGGCTGCTATCGAAGGAAATTGATATTACGAAGTTGCGCACTGCCAGGAAAGTAAGCTCGGTATTAAAAAAAGCGCTGGAACTAAATAGCAGGGCAGAAAGGCTTCAGAAAGAGGCGCGCAAGCTAAAAATTAATTTAAAGAACCTTACCGGAAATTTTCTTTATCAGGAATATGTAATTGATTCTTCCTGCAGCGCAAACTGCCCATTTATCCCCCGCGAAGAGAAGGAAGTTGTGCTTTCTGGTGATTATCAGGAGGAGTTGGAATTAAGCCCGTATTCGGTGCGTATGCTCGTGTTTAAAGAGAAACCCAAAGAAGAAGCAGTTGCTCCTGAAACAGCCGTGCCCGAGCTCCAAGAAGAGCTCGTTACGCCAGAGGAGCCGGAAGTTGATATAAGCAGCCCAAAAGAATAAATCCTATGCCCAATACTAACCCGGACATTTTTGGCGAACAGGCTTCTCCTTTAAAAGAGCGCAGGATTTATACAGTCTCGGAAATCACCCAGGATATAAAAATTATATTAGAAAACACCTTTACCGGGATATGGGTGGAAGGAGAAGTTTCTAATTTCAGGGCTTCCCAGGCAGGCCATTTTTATCTCTCATTAAAAGACGGCCAGTCTTTGCTTATGGCCGCAGTATTTAATCATCAAAATAAGAAGATAAAATTTAAAATAGAAGACGGCTTGAAAGTAATTTGTTTTGGCTCAATTGATGTTTATCCTCCGCGCGGCCAGTACCAGTTAATCATTGAAGAAATCGAGCCAAAGGGGATAGGGGGCTTACAGCTTGCCCTGGAGCAGTTAAAGAAAAAACTTGAGAAGGAAGGGCTATTTGCCCCTTCTCATAAACGGCCCGTTCCTTACCTGCCTTCAAAAATCGGGGTTGTCACGTCATTACAGGCAGCGGCAATAAAGGATATCCTGAAGGTCCTTGACAGGCGTTTTCGCGATATACATATCATCGTCAGCCCCTGCCAGGTGCAGGGGGAGAGCGCAAAGAATGAAATCGCCTCTGCTATAAAAAACCTTAATTCCCTGAATGAAAAACTTCCTGCAAATGAAAAAATAGAGGTAATGATTGTGGGCCGCGGCGGCGGCAGCACTGAGGACCTCTGGGCATTTAACGAAGAAGTAGTTGCCCGGGCAATATATAACTCACAGATTCCGGTTATCTCTGCGGTGGGCCATGAGCGCGATATCACGGTTTCCGATTTAGTGGCGGACCTGCGCGCAGCTACGCCTTCGGTAGCTGCGGAGCTGGTAATTCCTAAAAGAGAGGATTTAAAAGAGCAATTAAACAGCCTTATCGCAGGCGCAAAGAACGCTTACGCGAATATGCTAAAGGAGTCGGAAGATACAATAGAAACCCTCCGCCACCGTTTGAATTTAAGCATGGAAAACTCCCTGAAGTTAAGCCGTAGCGAATGCCAAACTTTACAAAAAAAGCTTTTATTGCTGAACCCGGTAAGCTTGATTCAAGAATATAGCGCTAAGGCAAAAGACCTTGGCCGTCAGATATATGTGCGCATGCAGCACTTTTTAGAAATTAAAGAAGCTGCTTTCCAGAAGGGGGTGGAGAAACTCTCTAACCTCAGCCCCCTGAATATCCTTAGCCGCGGCTACAGCATCACCTTTAAAATGCCGCAAGAAGTGATTATTAAAGACGCCTCCGGTTTAAAAATAGGGGACATTATTAAAAATAAATTACATAAAGGGGAAATTCTAAGCAGGGTAACGGAGGTTTAAACATGGCTGAAATAAAATTTGAGGGTCGCTGTTGCGACGAATAAGGAGCAACGTGCTTAGCGACGCCAGCCGAGCAGGTGAGGTTGGCCGGTCGACGAAAATTTTATGGGGGGGTTTGACATGGCTGAAATAAAATTTGAGGAGGCATTAAAAAAGCTGGAGAAAATCGTAGAGGACCTGGAGGGCGGGAACCTTTCGCTTGACGAGGCATTAAAAAAATATCAGGAGGGGATTGAGCTTTCCCGCATTTGCTCGGCGCGCCTTGAAAACGCGAAGAAAAAGATTGACTTGCTGGTAAAAAATAAAAAGGGCGAATTTGAATTAAAGCAGTTAAATGAGGAAAAATTAGAAGATTAATGCTTTTAGAAAAAATTAATTCCCCCAGGGATATAAAAAAAATAAACATTGAAGAACTCCCGAGGCTTGCCCAGGAAGTGCGCCAGAGGATGGTGGAGGTTGTTTCTGGCACAGGGGGGCATTTGGCCTCAAGCCTGGGGGCGGTTGAGTTGATTATCGCGCTGCATTATTGCCTTAATGCCCCGGAAGACAAAATTATTTTTGATGTGGGCCACCAGGCTTACGCGCATAAAATCCTTACCGGAAGAAACAGGGAGTTTAATACCCTAAGGCAATATCAGGGTATAAGCGGGTTTCCTTCTAAAGAAGAATCAGAATACGACGTGTTTACTACCGGCCACAGCTCAACTGCCGTGTCTTTGGCTCTAGGCCTTGCCTGCGCCAGGGATTATCAGGCAGGGAAAAAAGCGCCTTTTAAGGTGGTGGCAGTAGTGGGGGATGGCTCTTTAAGCGGCGGGCTCTGCTTTGAAGGTTTAAATAACGCCGGCCACCTGCAAAAAGACCTGCTCGTGGTTTTAAATACCAATGAATTAAGTATCGCCCCTAATGTCGGGGCACTAAGCACCTATCTCAATAAAATTATATCTTTACCTATATATAACCGCTTCAGGCAGTCCTTGGAAGGGTTTGTCAGGCAGCGTATGCCTAAAGGCAGCCGGATTATAAGGTTAGTCAATAAGTTTGAGGAGGGGCTCAAGGGCCTATTCATCCCCGGGATCTTATTTGAAGAGCTCGGTTTTCGTTATTTCGGCCCCCTTGACGGGCATAACCTTAACCTGCTTATCCCCACGCTAAAAAATATCCTTAATATCAAGGGTGCGCGGATTTTACATGTGGTGACCAAAAAAGGCAAGGGTTATCCGCCGGCGGAGAAAGACCCGGTGAAGTTTCACGGCGTCCCTTATTTTAATATTGAAGATGGCAATCCCCTTACGGAAGATAAATCCGGCTTGGTTACCTATACTCAGGTTTTTCGGGATAAGTTAATTCAACTTGCCAGAGAGGACAAAGACATTGTTGCGATTACAGCTGCCATGCCTGAAGGCACGGGGTTAGATAAATTCCGCGATACTTATCCGGAAAGGTTTTTTGATGTGGGCATAGCCGAGGCGCACGCGGTTTGTTTTGCCTCGGGTTTAGCAAGGGCCGGCCTTAAGCCGGTAGTGGCAATTTATTCTACGTTTCTACAAAGGGCTTATGACCAGATAATTGAAGATGTGGCTTTGCAGGGGTTGCCGGTGGTCATGGCTATTGACCGCGCAGGCATCGTCGGAGAAGACGGGGTGACGCACCAGGGGATTTTTGATGTCGCTTTCTTAAGGGCGGTTCCTAATCTTACCGTGATGGCTCCGAAAGATGCCGAAGAATTAGAAGAGATGCTGGAATTTTCCCTGAATTTAGGCAAGCCCGTTGCGATCAGGTATCCGAAAGAAAAAGTCGCAAAGCCACAGAGCCACAAGGCCACAAAGATAGAATTTGGCAAAGCCGAAGTATTAAAAGAAGGGAAGGATTTTCTCATTATTGCCCTTGGCAGTATGGTGTTGCCTTCTTTGGAAGCGATAGAAATATTAGAAAAAGAAGGGTTAGAAGGCGCCTTGATTAATGCTCGTTTTCTAAAGCCCCTGGATGCGGATTTATTCAGGCGGGCATCCCTGCAGGGAAAGCACATTTTTACCGTAGAAGAGGCTGTTTCAGAGGGAGGATTCGGCAACGCAGTCACGGACGCCATAGACAAGCCGGTAACAAAAATAGGCCTGGCGCAGGAATTTATACCTCACGGGGCCAGGAATTCATTATTGGATAAATACGGATTAACCAGCCGGAAGATCTCCGACAGAATCAGGTTATGTTATGGCCGGGATAAAAATAAATAAAGACAGGTGTAAAGGCTGCCAGCTTTGCCTGATTTTTTGCCCTAAAGGCTTCATCACCCTGGAAGCAAAACTGAACAAAAAGGGCCTTAAGACAGCAAAATTCAAGGAGGGATCCGAATGTTCTGCTTGCTGTATGTGCGCGATGATTTGCCCGGAATGTTGTATAGAGGTGTGGAAGTAGAATGAATAAACGAATATTAATGACCGGTAACGAAGCTATGGCTGAAGGAGCGATAATGGCAGGTTGTTATTTTTACGCCGGATATCCGATTACTCCCCAGAATGAAATTCCCGCTTATATGTCCAGGCGTATGAGCGAAGAAAATCGCATCTTCATTCAGGCTGAATCTGAATTGGCGGCAATAAATATGGTTTTCGGGGCAGCCGCAACCGGCGTAAGGGCAATGACCTCTTCTTCCAGCCCGGGGATAAGCTTAAAACAGGAAGGGATTTCTTACCTGGCCGGAGCAGAATTGCCGGCGGTAATTATAAACGTAATGCGCGCCGGACCGGGTTTAGGTAATATCTGGCCTTCCCAGTCAGATTATTTTCAGGCCACAAAGGGTGGCGGCCACGGTGACTACCATCCTATTGTCTTAAGCCCCTCATCAGTCCAGGAGGCATTTGACTCTATGCCCCTGGCATTTGATCTTGCGGATAAATACCGTAATCCCGTAATTATCCTGACCGATGGGATACTTGGGCAGATGATGGAACCGCTTATCTTAAGCCACAAGGCCACAAAACCACAAAGCCACAAGCCTATTAAGCCTTGGGCGGTTACCGGATGTAAAAATAGAAAACGCAATATCGTCAAATCTTTTTACCTGAAAGAGGGGGATTTAGAAGAACTTAATCTTAGATTACAAAAGAAGTATAAAACTATTCAGGAAAAAGAAGGGCGTTTTGAGGGCTTATTCCTTGATGATGCAAAGATTATTCTGGTGGCATACGGGACAATGGCAAGGGTGGTAAAGTCTGCAGTGCGGGCTTTAAGAGAAATGAACATCAAGGCAGGAATGATCCGGCCGATAACGCTCTGGCCGTTTCCGAACAATATTTTTAGGCGATTAGCCATAGGCCATAAGCGATTAGTGTTTTTGGTAATTGAAATGTCTTACGGCCAGATGATAGAAGACGTGAAATTAGCACTGAATTGCCGCGCTCCGGTGGAATTCCTCGGTCGTTCCGGAGGAGGAGTGCCCACAGAGGAAGATATAATCAATAAAGTTACTAAACATGGATAAGGTATTCAGCAGGCCAGAATCATTACAGGATATCCCCACCCACTATTGCCCGGGTTGCGGCCACGGCATAGCGCACAGGATTATTGCCGAAGTTGTTGACGAACTTAAAATCAGGGAAAAGGTAATCGGGGTTACGCCTATCGGCTGTGCCGTAGTAGCCTATGACTACTGGGATTTTGACTGCTGCGAAGCTTCTCACGGCAGGGCCCTGGCAGTAGCCACCGCCATAAAAAGGACCAGGCCAGAAAATATTGTTTTTACTTATCAGGGAGACGGAGACCTGGCTGCTATCGGCACGAATGAAACAATTCATGCGGCTAACCGGGGAGAAAACTTAAGCGTGGTATTTATTAATAATGCAGTTTACGGGATGACCGGAGGCCAGATGGCCCCTACCACATTATTGGGCCAAAAGACCGCGACTACCCCTTTTGGGAGAGATTATAAGAATGCGGGTTTTCCTTTAAAGATATCGGAGATGCTTTCGTTACTCGCCGGGGTTAAATACATTGAGCGCGTTTCTCTGGACTCACCGCAAGGGGTGATTCAGACTAAAAGGGCGATAAGAGAGGCATTTAAGAACCAGGTAGAAGGCGTGGGGTTTTCTTTGGTGGAGATATTATCCGCCTGCCCCACTTACTGGAATATGGCGCCAAAAGAAGCGCTAGGCTGGATGCGTAATGTGATGAAAAAAGAGTTCCCATTGGGAAGGATTAAATGACAGAGCGCGTGATAATTGCCGGTGCCGGCGGGCAGGGGATAATGCTCCTAGGCAAAATACTGGCAGAAGCCGCAATGCACGAG
The DNA here is from genome assembly GCA_040754615.1 of Candidatus Omnitrophota bacterium. Classification (GTDB taxonomy): domain Bacteria; phylum Omnitrophota; class Gorgyraeia; order Gygaellales; family Profunditerraquicolaceae; genus JBFMBZ01. The sequence continues at coordinate 14,268 of JBFMBZ010000096.1, forward strand.
AATAAATATGTGACCTGGCTTCCTTCATACGGAGCTGAGGTGCGCGGAGGCACGGCGCATTGTATGGTAGTAATTTCGGATAAGGAGATCGGTTCGCCCTTTGTCGATTTGGCAGATTCCCTGATTATTATGAATGCGCCCTCATTAGAAAAGTTTAAAAAGCGCATAAAAAAGCAAGGCCTATTGATTATTAACGGCTCGTTAGCCCCAAGGTATTCAGGGGCCAAATTACAGATAGCGCGGCATCCGTTTACTGACATAGCTGTTAGACTCGGTAATATCAGAGTAGCGAATATGGTGGCTTTAGGGTGTTTACTGGCAAATAAGGGCCTCGTAAGTTTAGAAAGTGTTTTTAAGGTGATTCAAGAGATTGCTCCGCAGGATAAAAAAGGTTTAATCGGGATTAACCAGCAGGCGGTGAAAGAAGGAGTTAGCTTAAAATGACCAGGGTTCGCTTCGCGCCTTCACCGACGGGGAATTTGCATATCGGAGGGGCGCGCACAGCTTTATTTAACTGGCTTTACGCCAGGTCAAAAAAAGGGAAATTTATTTTGCGTATTGAAGATACCGATAAAGTGCGCTCAAAGAAGGAGTACCTGGATGAGATACTCGTAAGCCTTAAGTGGCTCGGGTTTGACTGGGATGAGATTTATCATCAGAGCGAAAGGTTCGGTATTTACCGGGAACACGCCGAAAAATTATTGCGGGAAGGCGACGCTTATACGGAGAAGACAGAAGGCAGGGGCGAGGCCATTATTTATAAGGTAAGGCCGCAGAAGATCAAGATTAATGACCTCATCAGGGGAGAAATTGAATTTGATTCCGAGAATATCAAGGACCAGGTGCTCATTAAGTCTGACGGGACCCCGACCTACAATTTTGCCTGCGTGGTGGATGATGCCACTATGGATATTACCCATGTAATCAGGGGGGATGACCATATCTCCAATACGCCAAAGCAGATTCTGATTTATCAGGCTTTAGGGTTTAAGATACCGGAATTTGCGCACCTGCCCTTGATTTTAGGCGCAGAGGGAGGAAGGCTTTCCAAGCGCACCGGCGCAACCGCGATAAGCGACTATCGCAAGATGGGCTATCTTGCCCAGGCGCTCGTAAATTACCTCCTGCTTTTGAGCTGGGCGCCCGGAGAAAACCGGGAGATCATTGATATTGATGAGGCAATTAAGCTCTTTGACATAAAGGACGTAAACAAGACTGCCGCCGCGTTTAATCTGGAAAAACTTAAGTGGATAAATAACCAGTATTTAAAGAACGCAGATACAGAGGCGCTTACGGATGTGATTATACCGCTTTTACTGGAAAAAGAATTGATAGAGAAGGATAATTTTGATAGAAATTATATCCTCTCTATAGTAAAATTGTTCCAAGCCCGCCTTGGTACGCTAGCGGATTTTGCGGATTGGGCGGATTTTTTCTTTGCAAAGGATATCAAAATTGACCCCCAGGCAGAGAAGAAATTTCTCTCCAGGGATTTCTCCAGGGAATTCGGGCTCTTTGTGCAAAAACTCGAAGCGCTGGATGAGTTCAATATTACGGCAATAGAAGAGGCATTCAGGAGCCTGATTAAAGAGCTCAGTATGGAGTCAAAAACCTTAATTCATCCTATACGGGTGGCCCTCACCGGTAAGACTGTCGGCCCGGGATTGTTTGAAGTGATATATTATCTGGGCAAAGAGAGGACAAAGGAGAGGTTATTACAGCGGGTAAGAAGGAGTTAAGAATGATCAGGATATTTGTAGCACTTGTTTTAATTTGTTTCTGCCTGGTGAATGCCGGATGCGAGACCACAAAAGGGACAGCAGAAGGCCTGGGAATGACAGCAGCAGGAGTTTATTCAACGGCAGAAGGCGCCGGAACAGGGTTGGTCAAGGACTCTATCAACATCGCCAAGTTCCTTCAATCAGTGGATGGCTGGATGCGAGAGAACCTCTGGTAGCGGCCGCAAGTTACAGGAGAGGATAAGGCGTGGAGCTTTTAATATTTGTTTTTATTCTGCTCGCGGCAATCGTCGCCGCGTTTATTACCGTGTTTAAAATCATCAAGTCGGTAAAACCCGAAGGCAAAGATAGCCGCCAGATGGCCAACCGCTTAAAAGAGCTGGAGGCGAACCTCAAAGAATTAAACAGGGAAGTAGAATCAAGGAGCCATAACCTCGCGGAGCATAAGAAGCCAGCCGAGGGGAGCCAGGAGCAGCCGCTTTTTGAAATAAGCCGCGAACAGAAAAGAATGAGGATAGGAGAGATATTATTGGCTTACAACTTTATCAATAAAGATACCCTGGATAAGGCGCTGGAATATCAGGAGCAGCACGGAAGGAGCATCACGCAGTACCTGCTTGCCTTCGGGTTTATAAACGAGGCGCAGCTGGCGCAGTGCCTGTGCACGCAGTTTGGCATACCGTATTTGCCATTAAGCTCTTACGATATATCCGAAGAGATTATTAAAATGGTGCCTGTGGATATAGTGGCAAAATACTGGCTGGTGCCGGTTGAGAAACGCGGCGATTCGCTTATGGTGGTGATGAGCGATCCCCTTGACACCAAGGCCATTAAAGAGCTGGAGGAGATAACCGGCTGCAGGGTCTTGCCCTTTGTGGGGATTATTTCGGAGATAATTGAGGCGCTTAAGGTTTATTATAAGATCAAAATTGAAGAGGATGATTTTCAGAGCAAAAGGACACCGCCATTTTTCATAGATACCAAGATTTATAAAGGTTTCGAGCGCAGGCAGGCCATCAGGTTTAAGGTAAATATAGATATAAGGGTCCCTTTTGACGGCTATTATAAGAAGACGAGAACCAAGGATTTCAGCCGCTCAGGTTTTTTATTTGAGTCGGAAAACCATATTCCTCTTGGGACGCTGCTTACGGCAGAAATTAACCTTCCGAAGGGTTTTAGCCCCTTACCCATAGCTACCGTGGCGCAGGTAGTAAGGGCAATTCCCTTAAAGAGCGGCCGCTTTGACATCGGAGTAAAAATAATCAAGATATCCAAGCAGGAGTTGAACATGATTATGGAATACGCCTCAACCCACGAGGAGGATTAGTTTAATAAATTTTGCCCTGTCGTCTAATCGGTAGGTTTGACGTGTAATGGTAAAATGTAATCTTTGTAATCAAAAATTATGGAGAATTACTGAAACGCATTTGTGGAGTAAGCACAGAATGCACTTTCCCGGCTTTATAAGGCGATTCCCAAATGCGGATACAGGACCTATGCCTTGGAATAAGGGTGACACGAAAGAAACGAATCTCAGCCTGTTAAAATTATCAGATACACTCAAGGCAAAGAAAGAATGGAATTTTAGTAAATGGCAAAGAAATAGACAACAAGTTCACTATAGAAAATTATCAAAGAATACAGATTTAGCAGAATTGATTGGTATCGTCTTGGGAGATGGTAACTTATATAAGCATCTCAGAACCGAGAGCCTACGGGTGATCTGCAATTCAAAAGAGGTCGCTTATATACGACATATTTCTAGCCTTATCAAGAAAATTTTTCATAAAACTCCGTCAGTAATTAAACGAAAGAACGAGAATGCGACTGTCGTTTGTTTATATCAATGCAAAATCAGCACAAGATTAGGGTTACCTTGTGGCAACAAAATCATGAATAATGTCGGAATACCCCATTGGATTTTCTTTAATGAAGAATATGCCATTAGCTGCTTAAAAGGGCTGTTTGAAACAGACGGTTGTTTCCACGAAGACCGAGATAATTACACGCGTGTTATTGAATTCAAAAATAATTGTGCAAGATTAAGAAAAGACACCTTTGGTCTCTTACTAAGGATCGGTTTCAATCCTCAACACGGTACTAATTATGTACGCTTAGCTAGAAGAAGAGAGGTTTATAGGTTTAAAGAACAAATAGATTTTAGAAACTATAGTTAAATTGCCCTCTCGGCTAATGGTAGGCCACTAGGCTCTGGACCTGGGTATCATGGTTCGAATCCATGGGGGGCAGCCAATTTGGCAGTAGTTGTATAAAAGAATGCCTAAGAAAATATTTTTGAGCCTGATAATTTTGTCTTTCTTAACAGCGTTAATTCCTGCTTCTTTTGTAAGCGCGCAGCCGGCTCCCAAGGAAAAATTCCAGAAGGTCCTATTCTTCTATTCGCAAGGCTGTCATGCCTGCCAGAAGGTAAAAACAGAAATCATGCCTGCGATTGACAAAGAGTTCTTTGATAAGATTATTGTGGAATATTTGGATATTGCGGATGCCGCTAACTTTCAGCTGCTTTTATCCCTGAAAGAACAGTATAAGTGCTATGAAAAGGGGGTGCCCGCAATTTTTGTGGGAGAGCAGGTCATTGTCGGCTACGACCGCATCAAGGAAGAGCTGAAAGATGCGATTGTGTTATCCGTTGAGAGGGGAAAATTTGTCAGATTCGACAGATTGCCGGCAATTGATATCCTGAAGCATTTCCGTTCCTTCGGCGTGCTTGCGCTGGCTTTGGCGGGATTAATCGACGGCATAAACCCCTGCGCCTTTACGGTTATCGTATTCTTTATCTCCTTTCTGGCGTTGCAGGGGTATAAAAAGAAAGAATTGATTGCCATAGGGCTTTCTTTTATTTTAGCCGTATTCTTGACCTATATTTTAATCGGCATGGGGATCTTCCGTTTCCTTTACGCCCTTAATAAGTTTTATCTGGTGACAAAAGGGCTTTATTATTTCATCGCCCTCTTTTGTTTTGTGCTGGGCGCATTTGCTATTTACGACCTTTGGTTATTCAGGAAAACCTCTAAAACCGAAGGAATGGTTTTACAGCTCCCCCAGAAGATAAAAAATATGATTCACTCTCTAATCGGCGCTTCTTACAGAAAAGATAAAGACGAAAGCAAGGCTTCAATTTCAGGAGTGCGTTTTTTAAAATTAGTTTGCTCGGCCTTATTAACGGGATTTCTGATATCTTTATTGGAGGGCATCTGCACAGGCCAGCTGTATTTGCCTACCATAGCATTTGTTTTAAAAGAACCGGCATTGCGGCTGCGTGCCTTCGGATACCTCTTGCTTTATAACGCCATGTTTATTCTCCCTTTACTGCTCGTCCTGGTTTTCGCCATATTAGGCACAACGCAGGAGGCCTTTGCTGGATTTGTGAAAAAACATATAGAAGCCGTAAAACTTTCTATGGCAATCCTCTTCTTTGGGCTGGGAATTCTGATTTTAATCGGCGCCTAGATTATTCTTGCGCGGGTGGTGGAATGGCAGACACGCTACTTTGAGGGGGTAGTGGGGCGACTCGTGAGGGTTCAACTCCCTCCCCGCGCACCAAAATAAAAATCCGCACTTTTAAAAACCATGGTGCGGATTTTTATTTTATCGGCAGTTACGGCTTATCTTCTTTGCGCTTGTCTTTTATGTAATTACTTCTCTCCAGGCTTTTGGCGTATGTCTTTAATTCCGCCCCGATCTCTCCGATTTGCGCCACGTGCTCAATCTTTCTATCTTCGTTAGTGACCACCCCGATAGAGACAGAAAGTAGCGGGATTTTGCGCTCTAACCCCTGGCGGTCATGCCCGATGATATATCCGTTTTTACGGTCAGTTTCGTTATAAAAGGAGGGCGCAACTTTCTCAAATTCATTGATTATCTCTTGGCAGATAGTGTCTGCCTTATCCGGAGTAGTGACAATACAATAGTCATCTCCTCCTATGTGGCCGATAAAATCTTCGGGGTTGCCGAAGCTTCTTGTGGTAAGGATTAATATGCGCGCGGTCTGGCGGATAACCTCATCTCCGTGCTCAAAGCCGTATTTATCGTTGTAACTTTTGAATTTATCCAGGTCAATGTAACAGACGGCAAAGGGCGCATTGTTTTCAAGCCGCAGCGAAAGTTCGTTTAATATTGAAACATTCCCGGGTAACCGCGTTAATGGGTTCGCTTCCAAGTCTCTCTCTGTGCGCCTTAAAATCATGCGTATGCGCGCCAAGAGTTCCTTCGGTTCAAAAGGCTTCACCACGTAGTCATCTGCTCCTGCGTCAATACCGTCAACCCGGTCGGTTAAATCCCCTTTTCCCGTAACCATGATTATGGGCAAATGGCTTAGGAGGATATCTTTTTTAACCGAGCGACAGACCTCTCTGCCGTCCATCTTCGGCATCTTGTAATCCAGCAAGGCCAGATTAAGAGGCTTGCTATTTATAATCTTTAAAGCCTCTTCTCCGTCTTTGGCTTCGATTATTTCGTAGCTTTCTTCTGAAAGGGTGAGTTTTAATACATCCCGTATATCGGGGTCATCATCAGCAATCAGTATTTTAATGGCCATCTTCTTACAGTTATTGGGGTAAGGTAAAGCTAAAAGTTGAGCCGCTAGCCTCCTTGCTCTTTACCCAAATCTTTCCGCCGTGGGCTTCAATAATATGTTTTACCAGGGATAGCCCGAGGCCGGTTCCTTTTACATTCTGGTTAATGTCGTTGTCTACCCTGTAGAATTCCTCAAAGATTAATTCCAGGGCTTCCTGCGGCATGCCGCAGCCGGTGTCGCTCACGTCTATCTGGATTAAATTTTCTTTTTTTGAGCCCGTTATGGAGATCTGCCCTCCGGCAGGGGTAAATTTTAAGGCATTCCCTATAAGGTTTATGAATACTCGGTTTATCTGGCTTGAGTCGGCAGAGATATTTCTTGCGTCATCTTTTATATCCACGATTAATTTTAACTCCCTTTCTTTGAGTTGTACAGATAATAAATCAGAAATCTGCTCCATTACGGCTTTAAGGTCAAGGGTTTCCTTTTTCATAATCATTTTACCCGATTCTATGCGCGATATGTCTAAGAGGTCATTGACCAGGTGCGTCAGTTCGTCGCTATGCCGGTTTATTTTATCCAGCCTTTCATGTACCTCCGGGGGTAATTTCCCCAGTTTTCCGGTCAGGAGGATGGAAGCGTAGCCTTTTATGGAAGTGAGGGGGGTCCTTAATTCATGGGAGACGCTGGAGACAAAGTCGGTCTTGCGCTTGCTTATCTTCTGTACTTCTTCAATGGCAAGTTTTAATTCCTTCGTCCTTTCTTCTACTTTCCTTTCCAGGCTCTGTTGAGAAAGCCAGGTTTTTTCAAAGAGGCGGGCATTTTCCAGCGCCTGGCCGATTTGGCTGGCAAGGATAGTGATTAATTCCTTGTCTCCTTCCGTAAAAATGGATTCTTTACTTTCGGTGCCAGCAAACAGCAGGCCCTTGCTTCCTTCTTTGGGGGTAATTGCCGAAAAAATAAATGAGGTTACTTTAAAGGTGTTATAAACCAGGTTTTTGATTTCGGGGTTTATCATAATTAAAGAAGAGGTGGTCATGCCTTTAGAGACAAAATTTAACAATGTTTCTTTATGTTGGACGATAGCAGGATTAATTTTTTCCAACTCTTCCGGGGTGTAACCGACATTTGCGCGGATATCAAATTTTCCTT
>JBFMBZ010000097.1:0-30554 GCA_040754615.1 Candidatus Omnitrophota bacterium
ACATTACCACCTGCGTCATACATGGTGCCCAGAGGGTTACCCAAGGCATCCATAGTCACCTGACCTGCAGCATCGCTTAAGATAATCCGGCATCCTCCCAGGGTAATATCATGTTCGTCTATAGCATCATTTATGGGGTTTTGGTCCACAAAAGTAATCACAGAGATTTGCGCAGTAGGGATAGGCTGAGCGTGGACCTTTACTGTTGCCTCAAGTTGATTAAGGTTAACGCTTGTTCCGCTGATAGAATACCCCGAATCAGGAAGCACGGAGACAAAATACCTAGTGGTGCCCGGTACATCTATTATTGCGCTTGAAGTCGCAGAATGACCCTTGGTTATTACCGGCGCGTAACTGTTGTGTATCTCAAGGCCGATACTGTTAGCTACCTGCGCCCCGGGAGTAGTATAATGCGTAGTATCTTCTTCTAAAAGCCAGCGGTAACCTACTGCAATAGGGTTGCCGTTTGTGTCAACTACGTTTAACGTGAATGCCTGGGCATTATTTTGCAAACCCAGCAAACACCCCATCAGGCATAAGCCTAAGACCAATACCTTTTTCATACCATCCTCCTTTTCCCCCGTCGGAAAAATAATTTAATCTGACATCGTTCATCCTTAACATGGCATAATCTTATCTCATTTATAAAATTTGTGAATTGGCGAAGGCCACTTTCTATTGACTTTCCTCCACCTGCTTCATTAATGAAGCAGGTGGAGGATTCCAAAACAATGTGTTTTGGAATTTTAACTTGTTGACCTACGAGGTCAAATAAAAAGTGCCCCCTTTTGGGGGACACTTTTAGAACAACTCGAGAACCGTCCCTGGGATTATTTTACTTTGATTTGTTTTGTGAGGGTGCCGCTGATGCTGCAGTAGGCTTCAACCGAGATAATATCTCCCGGCCTTGCATCAGGGATAAGGTAGGTTACGGCCTGGGTATTATTATTGTCCTGGATGGAGATCTTATGCTCAATGATTTCTTTTCCGTTTAATCCGATATCAACCTTAGCTATCCGGTGTGCATCGGGGTTACTGGTTATGTGGGTAATAACTGCTTTTAAAATCTTTGCATCCCCATCAAAGGTGATTTGTATATCCTGGGGCGGGTGGGCATATGCCAGGGAAAAAGCGAAAACAAAGATTAATACGAAAATAGCTGTTTTTTTCATTTTGCCCTCCTTTTGGGAACTTTATTTAATACCGGCACAAGCATATTCATAATTAGTAAGGCGCATAGCTCAGCATCAAAACGCACTCCTATTTCAGTGAGTATAAAAATCAGCCCTGCAACCAGAGCTCCGAATAAATATTTTCCTAAGCGGCTTATAGGAGTTGTCTTTGGTTCGATGACCATAATAAAGATGTAAAAATAACTTAAGTAGCCGAAGATGTCTATTAGTGAGGTCCCCTGTTTAAGCGCTTGTAACCCGAATAAGAATAAGGTAATCGCAAAATAACCGTAGAGTATCTCTAATTTGCGCATTCTGTAACTAAAATACAAGCCAAAAGGAACAAGTATATGCCAGTAATAAGTGCCTTGCCATCGGGTGGATGCTGAAAAAATTATGGTGACGAGGAATATGCCTAACGCAGCCGGATTGAATATATGCTTTTTCTTCAGGCGGAGCAAATGCTTTGAAGCTATGGCAAAAACAGCAGCCAGGGAATTGAACCACCAGGGCTGGCTGCTGTACATCACAAAACCGACTATCAACCCCGTAATAAAAGAGCTGTCGGTTATGATGAGCTTCCTTTCTTTTAAATAAGAAATGGCCGACTCTGCAATAACCGCAGAAAACACGCAGATAACAACGCTCGATAAAAAAGCAAGCTCTTTATCTTTAAGGCTCAAAAGCAGAGCGAATCCTGAAAGAAAGATTATTAATTGTATTTTAACGGAAGGTAATCTCATTTAAAAATAAGATTAGCTAAATAACCCAAAAATATTACCTGCGGCACAGTAACCAACGGCATCCAGATAGCTGTACGCCTGCCCACATTTGCCCAAAGCAGCCCGATTTCAGTGTAATCTGTAGCCACTCCGGCCATCAAAAAAGTAAAACTGTTTCCCAAAGCGTGGGTCTGCCGGTATATCTCAAATGCCAAAGGAGATGAACCTTCCGAACAAACTTCTATTACAGTCGCTATTGCCAAGGTTACGAATAAACCCAGGAGCGTCGGGCCCATAAATTTATGGAAAAAATGCACCGGTATATATGCGCCGGCAAGGCTTGCAATAAGCATGCCCAGGACAATCCACCATAAAACCATATCCGCAAGAGACCGCGTACCCCTGATTACTCCTTTAAAATCAGAAATTAAGTTCTGTTTTGTGAATTTATAATCCTTAAGGCGGCTGCTTAAGTCTTTGCGGATAGAGAAATCTTCTGCTACTTCTATAATATTCTTATTTTTCTCAATGAAACCTTTTTTCTCTAAAAACATGAATATAAAGCCGGTGTTAATGGCTATAATAATCGCGGCGAATATGATGAATAAAGCCTTTAAGCCGAAAAAACCGATGAGCATTACGGTTATAGTCAGGTTTGCCCAGGGAGAAGCCAGCAAAAAACTCACCACTGCCGGGTTTGCTGCCCCTTTTTTATGCAACTGTATTGCAAGCGCCAGTATCCCGTGGCTGCAGGCGCTCATCAGAAAACCTATGATAACCGCATTGAATATTGTTGCGGGGCTCTTTCGGGAGAGTATCTTTGAAATATATTCTCTGGGCACATAATGGTCAATCACTCCTCCCAATATTAATCCGAGCGCCACCGCCCACCAGATAGTCTTTATATAGGTAAGGAATGCCCTGCGGAAAGGCTCCAAGAAAGGAAAAATCAGCGAAAGTAACATCAGGCCGGAAACAAAAACGCAGACCACAAATAATTTACTGGTGTAAATTCTGGGCTTTTCTTGCGGCAAACACACAGCCGCCTCTTTTATCCCCTGCTCTTCTACAAATTTATCTTTACAGCGCAGGCTGCAAAAATAAAACTCTTTGCCATTATGAATAACTTTAATGGCTTTTCCTTCATCTACCGCCATTCCGCAAATAGGGTCTTGCGCCATATTACTCTTTTACTTCTGCCTCAACGCTGACTGTTATCTCAGGATTAAGCGGGTCACTGCTTGTTACGTGAATCGTCCTGGTTAATTTACCCGGCCTTATCGAAGCATGGGCTAAATCCAGGTTCACCTCAAGCACTCCGGATTCTCCTGACTTAATTATTGCCTGCCAACCGCCCCCTGCTCCTTTTGTCCCGAAATCCGGGCTTTTTGTTTTCCCTATCGTTAAGGAAGCGCTCGCGCAGACACAAGAGGCCTTAATATTGGTAATTATTAATTTTTCGTTTCCTTTATTATAAATCTTAAATTCTTTTTTTACAATGCCCTGCTTCTTGTATGCCTCTTTGAAATTAAAAGTGGCTGGTTCGATAACGATTTGCGGCCGCTTATTTCCTATTTCTTTAAGCAGCCTCTTTTCGGCAGCCTCCCTTATCTTTACATCTGTTATCATGTTTGGCGAATACTTCTTTGCCACTTTATAAAAGATCTCATCGCGGCTTAGCTCTGCTTCTAAAAGACCGTCTATATAACCGCGCATCTCCTTAGCATCGGGGCACTGGCATTTATCAATTGTCATATTAATACAGCGCTTACATTTTATTTTCGAATAAAGCTCCTGCCTTAAGGCTTCCGTGCCCTGGGCAAAAACCGGTATTGAGAATAAAACAGCACATAAAAAGATAGCTAATCCTTTCTTCAACCTTCTCTCCCTGATTAGGGACGGTTCTCAACTCGTTCTAAAAGTGTCCCCCGGGACACTTTTGCTTCAACCTGAGAACCGTCCCTAAGATTAATGCTGATGGCCTTCGGGCATCTGCATAGGTTCAGATTCTGTCGCAGTTGTTTCCTTGGTCTTTAATTCCTCTTCTACTTTCTTGATGTATTTATCAGGGTCCTTTTTAAATTCTTCAATGCACATCGGACAGCAGAAATTATAGATTTTGCCTTCGTATTCGTAAGTGGCCTTAATTGCCTCATCTATCTTATCACCGCTCACCGGGCAGATTTTGTTGCCTACATCTACAGCGACGATTGGGGTAGCCTCTGTAACTGCCTCCGGTTCAGCTTCCTCTGCCTGTGCTGTTTTATGTTGGTGACCTGCGCCATGGCACATCATGGCAAAAGCATTTGCGCTAACCAGGAATAATCCTGCAATTAAAATCATAAATATTTTTTTAAACATCTTTCCTCCTATGACCTATGACCTAATTAAAAACGGGTAGTTTAACGTCTTGCCCAGGACACTTTACTGCAGCCCTCTTTACAATGGGCAACCGGCCTTAAAAGCCAGCGGATATTGTTTCTTGCCATTTTAACACCTCCTTGCTCACAAGAGCACACCAATCTATCCTTTAAGATTGGGTGTTAGCCCAAAAAGGCACACCAATCTATCCTTTAAGATTGGGTGTTAGTTCTTTAGTTAAAAAATAACTAAGGATTGTCCTTATCACTACTATTATCCCCAGCATCCCCAGGCCCTGCCAGGTGGGCGTAATAATTGTCTTAATGATGTCGCTGGCAATAAAGAACTCTAGAGCTAAAACCAGATAACTGCCTAACTTTACCCTAATCACTTCATTGCATTTAACTAAATCTTCTTTGCGCAGTAATTCTTTCTTTAGAAATTCAAAAAGCGAGATGATAATCCCCCAAATGGTAATCAGGGCGCCGATAATACTGAGGCTGAATCCGATATTGTTTATCAGGCTATGAAAATTATCCATCTTTCAAAAAGCCTCCTTTCTGATTTATCTTTTTTACTAACTCCATTGCCCAGAGAGGAAAGGAAGAAATCGCAATTACTAAAACCCAGTCAAACAACCCTAGGGGTTCGGTTTTAAAAACCTTCTGGAGAAACGGCACATATACTGCTGCCATCTGCAATAGAAAGGAAACGAAAGTAGCAAGTATTAGTTTTTTATTGGTAAATATCCCCAGCTTAAACAAAGATTCACTCGTGCTGCGGCAATTAAAAGAATGGAATAACTGGCTGCAGGCAAGCACAATAAAGGCAGCGGTTCTTGCGCGGGCAATCCCTTCTTTCTCAACGAATAAAACAAAACTAAAAGCAAGCAAACTGCAAAAGGCAATAAAAGTGCCTTGAGCCAGCATTAAAAAGGCCCTTTGTTTAGTGACTACATTTTCATTGGTAGGCCGAGGAGGCCTATTCATAATACCCGGGCTGACCGGGTCAACTCCTAAAGCCAGAGCAGGCAGGCCGTCAGTAACTAAATTCACCCAAAGGATATGAATGGGCAGTAACGGCACAGGAAGCCCGATTAACGAAGAAATAAACATCACCAGGATTTCTCCGGCATTACAGGATAATAGGTAATGAATGAATTTCTTTATATTGTCATAAATGCCTCTTCCTTCTTCTACCGCAGCCACAATGGAGGCGAAATTATCATCGGTGATTACCATATCGGAAACTTCCTTAGTTACATCAGTCCCGGTAATTCCCATTGCTACTCCGATATCCGCTTCTTTTACTGCCGGAGCGTCATTTACCCCGTCTCCGGTCATAGCCACGATTTCCCTTCTCTTACGCCAGGCGCGCACAATCCTTAGTTTATGCTCCGGAGAAACCCGGGCATAAACCGGAATATTCTCTATTTTCTTTAAAAATTCATCTTCTGCTAACTTATCCAATTCTTCTCCGGTCAAAGCCAGCGAATCTTCTCTAAAGAATCCCAACTGCCGGGCAATAGCTACCGCGGTATTCTTATGGTCTCCGGTAATCATCACGGTTTTAATCCCTGCGGCCTCGCACTCTTCTATCGCCTTCTTTACTTCTTCGCGCGCAGGGTCAATCATGGCAATTAAACCCACAAAGATAAGCTCTTTTTCAATTTCCTTCGCCTCATACTTTGTTACAGAAGAATCCAAATCCCGGTAAGCTACTGCCAAAACCCGCATTGCCTGGCTGGCTAAGCCGTCATTAGCTTTTAAGATACCTTCCCGGTCCTTTTCATTGATATTCCTAAGTGAACCACCTTCTTCCAGGCGGCTACAATCATTTAACAAAATATCCGGAGCGCCCTTTACAAAAGCAAAGAGCCTATTGTTATTTTTGCGGATAACGGTCATCTTTTTACGTTCAGGGTCAAAGGGTATCTCGTCAACAAAAGTAAATTCTTTTTCCTTATCTTCTTTTAAGATGCCAACCTTGGCAGCCAAAGTCAACAGGGCTGCTTCGGTGGGGTCTCCTACAATCTTATAAGTAGCATCATTTTTAATTAACTGCGCTCCATTACAAAGCACGCCGATATTAAGCGTTTGCATTAAATCCGCGTAATTAATAGAATTAATCTTCTTCCCATCAATAAAAAATTCGCCCTTTGGCTCGTATCCTACGCCCGTTACATTGAATAAGTCCCGGTTAGCAAAAACCCGCTGTACCGTCATTTCATTTTTGGTAAGCGTGCCGGTCTTATCCGAGCAGATAACGGTGGCGCATCCCAATGTCTCTACTGAAGGCAATTTCCTGATCAAGGCGTGGCGTTTAACCATCCTCTGCACGCCCAAAGCCAGAGCAATGGTTACTACTGCCGGAAGGCCTTCAGGTATGGCGGCAACTGCGAGGCTCACTGCGGTTAAAAACATATCCAAAATTTTTCCGCCGCGTAAAAGCCCTAATAAAAATACCAGCCCCACCAAAACAAAACAAAGATAAACTATCCATTTACCGAATTTTTCTAATTTTTTCTGTAAAGGAGTAGTCTCCTGCTCTATCCCCTGGATCATTCCGGCAATTCTACCCAATTCAGTGCTCATCCCGATTTCAACTACTATTGCCCTTGCCTTTCCGGAAGTAACCGAGGTCCCGAGATAGAGCATATTTGCCCGGTCTGCCAAGGGAATTTCTTTTTCTTCTAAAGAAAGAGAAGTCTTTAGCACCGGGGTTGATTCTCCGGTTAAGGATGCTTCCTGAACGCTAAAATTAGAGGTATGCCAGATAACCCGGCTGTCTGCGGGGATATTATCACCTGCTTCTAATTCTATCAAGTCTCCGGGGACAATTTCGGAGGAAGAAATAATATTATGCTGCCCGTCACGGATAACTTTTGAGGTTGGGCTGGAAAGCTTTTTTAAAGCTGCTAAGGATTTTTCCGCGCGGAATTCCTGAATAAAGCCTAAGATGGCATTTAATATTACAATGGCGACAATAGCAAAAGCATCCACCCATTCCTTTAAGAAACCAGAAACCAGCGCCGCGCCAACTAAAACCCAGACAATAAAATCCTGAAACTGCCCTAAGAAGATACTAAAAGCAGAAGGGCCCTTTTTTTCTCTTAACTGGTTGGGCCCGTATTTTTCTAACCTTCGCTTCGCCTCTGTAGAGGTAAGCCCTTTTTCTATGTCCGCAGAAAGCGCTCCTACTGCCTCCTGAATTTCTATTTGCCACCAATTTTTCATATTTTAACCCTCTCGCTGCATCAAGGTCTTATTCGCGTTTCCTTATTACAACAGGAAGGCATCTCGCCCTTCTGCCACTGCATACGAATTATCTCCTCGCCTAATGATGGTGGCCAGAATGGCCCGATGGCCTCTCGCCTCCCCTGTTGCTTTCCTCTGTAACACATCCGGCTATTGCGATCAACAAGAAAAAACACGAAACCAGAACAAATAGCCTCTTTCTCATCTTGCTACCCTCCTATGCTTTGACATTTTAAAATTTTGCAAACGCCCAGCAATACTGAAAGCTCCTCTTTTATTTCAATTCCCGCCATCGTAAGGAACCCTGCCAAGTCAGATTTTATGAACTCCCGGTAGTATTTACCTTCATAAAGTTTAACAAGGTTATAAACCAAGGCCCTTCCTATGCCAGATTCTGGCAGGCCGTAATCAACAATAATTATAATTCCATTTGGCTTAGTAACTCTTCTGATTTCTTTCAGTACTTTGCCTCTTACGCCAGCAGGCATATCGTGCAAGGCAAAGGAGATGCAGCTGACATCAAAGTGCCCGCCCTCAAAAGGTATATTTGCGGCATCAGCGGTTTCAAATCTTACATTTTCATATTTATTCTTCCTCTGGGCTACTTTTAGCATTGCCTCCGATAAATCAACGCCTACCACCTGGTAGCCTTTTTTAGCGAATGCAAATGCCTGCCCTCCTGTCCCTGTTGCCACATCCAGAATCTTTGCTCCGAATCTTGCATCGGCGGAATTTGCCACTTTATCGCGTATCCCAGAGATGGGAAAAGTCAAGAAGTCATAAAAGGGCGCTAATATAGCAAATACTTTTTTTATGAGTAGGTAGTATTTCTTCTCTTCGCTTATTATTGTAGGGTTTGTTGAGTTGCTCATTCCTTGCTTTTTCGTAAAATCCCAAAGTCCCCTCTCCAGATTATATAAAATACAGGCAAAACTACAAGTGCTAAAGTAAGGGCGCTAAATAATCCGAAAATAATCGGCGCGGTATAGCGCTTTAAGAATTCAGCTCCAATACCGGTAGCAAACATCGCCGGCATAAGGCCTAAGATATCCGCAGAGCAGGTCATCATTGCCGGGCGAAGCGCTCTGCCTGCGCCTTCAGAGACTACCCGGTAAAGTTCATCCATACTCTTTACCTTTTTCCCCTCGGCATTTGCTTTTTCCCAGGCATCGTGAATAAAAGTGGTGATTAACGCGCAAAGCGCAGCTCCAATCCCGACTACCTCCATCATCCCTGCCCAAACTGCAATAGACATATTAAACCTTAAGAACAAAATGCTCCATATCGCTCCGATAGCGGTAAAAGGCATAGCTAACATAATAAAGACAGTAGACACAATGGATTTAAAATTAAAATAATAAATCAGGAAGATAATCATTAAGGTAGCGGGGATAAGAATCCCTAATCTCTGCTTTACCCGCTCCATATATTCGTATTGGCCGCTCCAGAGTAAAGAATAGCCCGCAGGCAATTTAACTTTCTCTCTCACTACCTTTTTTGCATTCGCCACATACCTTCCGATATCGCGGCCAGCCATATCCACATAAACATAGCCCGAAAGCATCCCGTTTTCATTCCGGATCATTGCCGGGCCTGAGACTAATTTTATATCCGCGATTTGCGCTATAGGCACTTGCATCCCGGACATCGTGGGCACTAATACGCGCTTTAATTTCTCTATATCATCGCGCAGCTCCCGGCCGTAACGCAAGTTTACCGGATAGCGCTCCCTGCCCTCAATAGTGGTAGTGATATTTTCTCCTCCCACTGCTGCCATAATCACCATCTGTGCCTCTTCCACAGAAAGGCCGTAACGCGCCAGTTGCTCGCGCTTTAAATCAAAATCCACAAAATAACCTCCGGCAGTACGCTCGGCGTAAATACTGCGCGTGCCAGGGACTTCTTTTAAAACCATTTCAATGTGCTCGCCGATTTTTTCAATCTCTTTTAAATCCGAACCAAAGATTTTAATTCCTATGGGTGTACGCACTCCGGTAGTTAACATATCAATGCGCGCTTTTATGGGCATGGTCCAGGCATTGGAGACTCCGGGAAATTGCATCTGTTTATCCATCTCCGCGGTCAGCTCCTCAAAGGTAAGCGGCCTTTTTAAAAACTGTAAATTCTTTCCAAACATAGAGACTTTGCGCCACTGGTTTCTCGGTTTTAAAATTACGGTGGTTTCCATCATAGAAAATGGCGCCGGGTCAGTTGAGGTCTCTGCCCTCCCTGCCTTGCCAAAGACACGCTCAACTTCCGGAAAGCTTTTCAGTATTTTATCCTGCACCTGCAATAATTTATGGGTCTCGGTAACCGAAATACCGGGCAAGGTTGTGGGCATATAGAGTATGCTTCCTTCGTATAACGGAGGCATAAACTCAGAGCCCAACTTCAGGAAAACCGGAACAGTAGCCAATAACGCTATAATTAATATCCCGATAGTAAACTTGCGGTGCCTGAATACCCAACCCAGTATTTTCTGGTGATATTTTACCAGGAAGCGGGAAGCAAAATGCTCTTCCAGATGCCGAGGCTTGGTCTTTTTCAAAAATACCATAATCAATGCCGGCACCAGAGTAACGGAGAGCACAGCGCCAAAGAATACGGTAAAGATCTGAGTAGCTGCCATCGGCCGAAAGAGCCTCCCCTCCTGGCCGATTAAGCTAAAGAGCGGCAGGAAGCCGATTACGGTAACCATTAAAGAAGAGAATATCGGCGGGCCTACCTCTTTCATAGCCTCAATCATAATCTGCTGGCGGGTGCCGGAAATCTTGCCTTCCTTTAATTCGTTCAATTTAGTATGCACGTTCTCCACTAAAACTACGCCTACATCCACCATATCCCCTATCGCCAGGATAATCCCCATAATGGACATAATGTTTACCGTAAGCTTAAGCCCCAGCATCGGGATAAAGGCTATCAGCGCGCCAATGGGAAGGATAATTATAGGCATCATTGCCGAAGGGATATGCAAAAGGAAGAAGATAATCATTGCTGCCACAATCAGAAAGTCTTCTACCAGGACCTCACTGATAGTATCTATGGATTTACGGATTAATTCCGTGCGGTCATAGGCAGTGACAATTTTTACCCCCTCCGGGAGGTTGGGCTCTATTTCTTTTATCTTCTCCTTGACTCTGTCTATTACACGTAAAGCGCTCTCACCGTGGCGCATCACCACAATGCCGCCCACCACATCCCCTTTTCCGTCTAAGTCCGCTACGCCCCTGCGGATATCCGGGCCTAAGCTGACATTGGCAATATTTTTTATCAGTATCGGCGTGCCGGTCTTATCGTCAACCTTAAGCACGATATTCTCAATATCCTTGACTGAACGAGCATAGCCCCGGCCGCGCACCATATATTCGGTTCCGGAAAACTCAAGGAGCCTTCCTCCAACATCATTATTGCCTTTACGTATTGCCTCAACTACCTCTGTAATCGGGATATTGTAGGCAAGCAATTTATTCGGCTCAATATTTACCTGGTATTGCCGAACAAATCCTCCAATAGGAGCTACTTCTGCAACACCGGGGACAGCCTGCAAATAATAACGCAAATACCAGTCCTGGAATGTGCGCAATTCCGCTAAAGAGTGCTTTCCGCTTTCATCTACCAATACATATTGAAAAACCCATCCTACGCCGGTAGCATCCGGCCCTAATTCAGTGCGCACTCCTTCCGGAAGCCGGGGTATGATTTTAGAAAGGTATTCCAGGACCCGGGAACGTGCCCAATAGATATCTGTGCCGTCCTGAAAAATGACATAAACAAAGGAGAATCCAAAATCAGAAAAACCGCGGATAGCCTTGACTTTTGGCGCGCCCAGAAGCGAGGTCACAATAGGGTAAGTTACCTGGTCTTCCATAATATCCGGTGACCTGTCCCAGCGCGAATATATGATTACCTGCGTGTCAGAAAGGTCGGGTATGGCATCCAGCGGTAAGTTCCTTAAAGCCAAAAACCCGCCTAAGGTTGCCATGCCTACTAAAACGAAGACAATGAATTTATTTTTCGCGCAAAACTCAATTATTCTTTCAACTAAGGTCCTCATGTCTTTACCTATATATTACTGTCCGTGCTGATGGCTTTGGCTACCGGAAGCCAAACCATCGCCTTCTGGCTGATGCCCCGTACCCTCAAGGGCAGATTTCAGCTTGCTCTCTGAATCAATCAGGAAATTCCCTGAAACCACTATATCCTCTGCCTCTTTAATGCCATCCACAATTTCCACATAATCGTCAGTAGATACCCCGGTCTTTACATCGCGAGCCAGGAAATGGCCTTCGGGTAAAGCCAGAAAAACTATTTTACGCACTCCCGTATCCATTATGGCCTCCCGCGGCACAGCTAATTTTACCCCCAAATCCGAGGCAAAAACTACATCCACATACATATTCGGTTTGAGCAGGGTTTGTGCGTTATTTACTTTTATTCTCGCGCGCACGCTCCTGGTCATAGCATCAAATACCGGGTCAATCGCCACCACTTGGCCCTTAAAAGCCTTATCCGGATAAGCTATGGCCTGAATGTCCGCTTCCTGCCCCTTCTTGACGTATTCTAATTCATACTCATAAATAGTAGCATAGACCCAGGTAATCTCTGAATCAGAAGATGAGATAAGCAAGGAAGTATCGTTCTCTTTATTAACCGCTAATTCCTCAATCTGCTCCTGGCTTAAGCCGTTTAGTTCCAATTTTAAACGGGATGCCTCCACAAGCGCGCCTGCCCTTTCTATCACGGTTTTATCCTGGGCTAATTGCAGTTTTTCTTCTGACTTAAGCGCTTCAATATATTCAGCCTGGGCTTTGTATAAGTCCGGGTCATAGGCCACTCTTCCTACTGTCCTTAATTCTTTTTTAAAGGGCCGATACATTACCTTTGCTGTTTTTACCCCGATTAACTGTTGCTTTTGAGGGCTGATATAAACACCTGCTGCTTCTGTTTTCTCGCCGGATGCTTTTTCGGGCTGCGCCCCTTCTTTTTTTACCAATTTCATATTGCAAATCGGGCAATCACCTGGCCGGTCAGAAGTATACGTAGGATGCATAGGGCAATAATAAATATCTTTTTGTTTAGGTGCCTTCTCTTTTTTGGCTTGGGTTTGTGTCTGATGTCCCTCGTGTTGGGCGAATAGGTGGTAGGTGGCAGGTGGTAGGTGGTAGACAAAAATAAATAACGCCCCAATTACTATCTTTAGGAATATCCTGCCGCGAGCTTCCTTTGTGATTTTTTTCATTTTAAACTCCTATCTAAGATTTACGCCCACCTGTTTTTCCAGGTCAGCTAAATTCATATTATACGCTACAAGCGCTTTGTAATAATCCATTTTTGTCTCGATGAGCATCCGGATATTATCCAGTATCATCATAATATCGCCTTTTGCGCCTTTATACGAAGAAAGAGAGCTTGCAATGGAACTCTCTAATATAGGTATCTGGCTATTATTATATAGATTGATTTTATTCCGGGATATTTCTACTTTTACCGCTAAATCTTTGGTTTCTCTAAATGCCTTATTCTTCATTGCCTGATAAGCAGCCTCGGCTTCTTCCAGGTTAGCAATCGCTTCTTTTACCTCATAGCGCTGTTTTGTCCAGAACCAGAGCGGGACGCTAAAAGCAAGCATCAGGTCCCAGGGCCCGATTGTCCCCGAAGTGACGCCTCTTTGCACAATTCCCGCCATCATATCCGGGAAAAAGCTCTTTTTTGCTAAAGCCTTAGCATGCTTATTCTTCGTAATTGCATAGGCAAAGGTAAGTAATTCCGGCTGGTTTTCCAGAGTGAGTTTATATAGGTAATTTATATCTGCCTCAAAAGCAGCCTCTTTCTCTAACACAGGGATTCCTAAGGGATTTTCCGGCTCCCGGTTAAGCAGGGTGTTGAGCCGGCTTTCCTTGGCTTTTTTCTCCTCTCTTAAGTTGATGATGTCATTGCTGAGCTTGGCTATCTCAAGGTTGATTTTGAAGATATCTTCCTGCATAACATCGCCTACGACATATTTTGAGTCTGCTATTCTGGCAATATTCTCTAAGAATGATTTGCTTTCTTCATTCAGTTCTATCTCTTTATAAACCATAAACAAATCATAATAGGCATTCTTTACTTCATTTATTACTTCTAACTCCTTATTCTTGTATTCACTCGCCGCCATCTGCGATTCGACAAGCGCGATTTTTCCTTTTAGGGGTAATTTGCCGAAGAAAGGGAACATCTGGGTGATAGAAAGCATCCGGTCATCAGGCTCTACCTTGTTTAGTTTAAGCGTGCCTCTGGGGATTTTTTCAAACTCTAGACCTATCGTAGGGTTATCCAGGGACTTGGCTTGCGGCACTCTAACCACTGATGCCTCATAGCGCTTTTTAGCTGCCAGGATTTCCGGATTATTGTGGGTTGCTTCTATAATAAGCCCCCCTAAAACGAGAGTATCTGCAGGATATAAATTAACCGTATTTAAAATAAAAACGGTAATCAAAGATACAATGAATAGTTGTTTTAGCATCTTAAGCGACCTTTCTAAACCGCTCCATCAGCGTAACAATTTCATCAATCTTTTTCTGTTTTTCTACTTCGGATTTTCCTTTTAAGGCAGAAACCACGCAACCGTCAATGTGCTTTTTAAATATCTCGCCCTCAACCCGGTAAAGCGCTCCGATGATAGAATGCATCTGCGTGATAATATCCACGCAATAACGCCCTTCTGTAATCATGTTCTGGATGCCCCTTACCTGTCCTTCTATCTTCCTTAAAAACTGTAATTGCTCTTGGTGGGTAGTCAGTTGTTTCATCTTCTCTCTCCTCCCAATATTAGTATACCATACCCCCCTACCCTATGTCAAGTGTTTTTTTATTAATTGCCTGCTTGCAATCCCTTGGTTATTATACCGCCTAAAAAGCCATGCTCCTTGACCCAATTATCCTTTTTTCTGATTTTCCTCTACTTCAAGGCAGAAATTGCTTGCGTACCCGCCCTTTCTGGATATAATTGTTTCATTATGAAAAGGATTGTTGCTTTAACTTTAAGCCTTCTTTTCCTTACCATAAGCCCGGCTTTTTCTGATGAAGAAAAGCCAAAATCACTGGAGGCAGTTGAGTTTTTCACGGGATTTAGCCGGGGCAAATTAAAGGATAAACAAAAATACGACCTTCTCCCCTTTCTGGTGGATTTCGACTTCGGCCTGAATAATTTTCTCTCCGAGAAACTCTCCCTTAATGTGCCTGTGCTGGTCCAATTTCAGGTCGAGCCCTTCATCTCTTATGTTTACTCTCCGGATACCAACATGGAGATTGGGAACGTATTTTTATTGAAAATCGGGCTTTTGCCCAGGACTTGGAAATTTCAGCCTTATATTCAGGGGGGAGCGGGCCTGATTTATATTACACAGCAGACCCGGGAACAAGCCACGCAATTTAATTTTTCCGACCAGGCCGGGGCCGGAATACATTATTTTTTCTCTAAAAGCACTGCCTTAAGTTTCCAATACCGCTTTCGCCACATATCCAATTCCGATATCGAACTGCCCAATAAAGGGATAAATTCCAACCTTTGGCTTATTGGAGTTACCTTCAAGCTGTGAGTTTCTTCAGGGTGTATTTTTTCGCGCCCTTCTTAACCATTTCCTGAATGGCTCTTTCAGAATCCCCTGCTTTCAAATCAACGCCCTTTATGGCATCCATTAAAATCTTGACCTTAAGGCTGTTTTTTAACGCATCCAGGGCAGAAGATCTCACGCAGTAATCTGTAGCCAAACCTGCGATATAAAGTTCCTGGATTCCCAGCCGCTTTAATATTTTAAGGAAGCCTTCCCCGCTTAAATCCTTTGCCTGAAAAACAGAATAGCTGTCTTCCTCCGGGCCTGTGCCTTTGTATAGAAGAATAGTGTTTTTATGCATTTTGAGGTCAGGATGAAATTTTGCGCCTTGGGTATTCTGAATACAGTGAGCAGGCCATTCTCCTCCAAAGGCCTGAAAGTGCTTAGTCCGCGGAGGGTGCCAATCACGGGAAGCAAAGATGGGAAGCTTTTTTTTCGCGAAAAATCTGATGTATTTATTTACGTTAGGGATAATCTTATCGCCCTCGGGAATCCCCAGGCTCCCCCCGGGGCAGAAATCATTCTGCACATCCACCACTAGCAGTGCTTTTTTAGCTTTCATCTCAAACTCCTCAATCCTTACAGAAACAGTTTCCATCCCAATCGGGACAGTGGGTAGTTCTGTTCTCCAACCTTCCCACTTTCCCGAACAACTCGGAAACTGTTTCTATGTTTAAATTAAAGCCTTCCTGGAATAATGGCGTTGCAAAAAACGCACTTGCCCTCTTTTATATTATTCTCCAGCACGCTGAATACTTCCCTTTTGATCAGCAATTTCTTGCAAGCCGGGCAATAGGTATCGTTGCCAAAGCCATAGATATTACCTATATATATGAATTTGAGGCCGGCTTTGCGGCCTGATTCTTCTGCCCTTTTAAGCGTTTCAACAGGCGTTGCGGCTTGAGTGGTAAATTTATAGTCCGGATGAAAACGCGAAATGTGCCAGGGAATGTTCTTATCGGCGCTGGCGATGAACTCCGCGATATGCCCCAGCTCCTCTTCTGAATCATTTTCCTCAGGCACAATTAAAGTAGTCACCTCTACCCAGATACCGAGCTCATGCATTGTCCTTATGGAATTCAATACCGGCTCTAAGCTCCCCGCACAGATTTTCTTATAAGAGCTCTCCTTAAAGAATTTTAAATCTACGTTTGCCGCATCCAGATACGGCTGAATCATCTCTAAGCATTCTTTGGTCATATAACCGTTAGTCACAAAAATATTATATAACCCTTTTTCTTTGGCTAATTTTGCAATATCAAAGGCATATTCAAAGAATATCGTCGGCTCGGTATAGGTATAGGAGATGCTCTGGCATTTATTCTTTATCGCCAACTGAACTATCTCCTTAGGAGAGACTTCCTTCTCCTGGATTTCAACCTCGTCTCTAGCCCTGCTCTGGGAGATCTCCCAGTTCTGGCAGAAGCCGCACTGGAAATTACAGCCGATGGTGGCAAGTGAAAAACTAAGATGGCCGGGAAGGAAATGATAAAGGGGCTTCTTCTCAACCGGGTCCACATGCATGGCAATAGGCTTGCCATAAGTATGGGCATACAAGGTACCTGCCAGATTCTGCCTTACCCCGCAGAAGCCGAATTTTTTATCACCAATGCGGCAATGATGGCTGCAGAGGAAACAGTGCACTACATTATCTTTTAATCTTTCATAAAGGAGCGCTTCCTTCATATTCTCAAGCTTACGATATCTTCTTCTTTGGATGGCTGGCTTAAAAAGACTTTGCCTTCCCCGTCGTTAAACCGCAGGTAGTTTATTTTGGCATTTATATTTCCATTAAGGTCGCAATAACGGGTGACGATACCGCAGGAAAAACCGATTAACTCGTCGTTAAACTCTCCCCTGCCTAAGGCAGTTGGGCCGGCAATATCCAGGGGCATAAATAAATAATCATTATCCTTGGCTAAATTTTTTAACTGCTCATTTTCTTGCTCGTTCCTTCCCACGATTAACTTCGCTTTTTTTGCCAAACGAAAGTGCCTGCCTATTTTCAGCAACTTGATATTCTCAAGGTTAAACTCATTATGCTGGATTAACTCTTTTAAGCGTTTAGCGAACTCCGGGTCAGTTAAAAGGCATCCTCCGCTCGGGCAGGGATAGTCATTAATCCCGAATTCTTCGGCCAAAGAGAATTGCTCCTTTCTTCCCCTTCCGGAAATACCAAGGAGCTTTTCCCTGTTTATCCACCCTTCTTTTTCTGCGAAGGTAGGCTCAAGGCATTTTGCGCAAAGCGGACGCACCACCAGGCCCGATAACCCTGATTCTTTTTCAATAAGGCTCATCGTATGCAACCTCTGCGACATCGGCCGTTGGCCTAAAACTTCGCCGGTAATTACAAATGCAGCCCCCTCTTCCTGCATTACTTGTTTTGCTTTCTTAAAAAGGAGGATGCGACAGTCAATGCAAGGGTTCATATTTGAGCCGTAACCATGTTTGGGCGACTTTATTATCTCCAGGATCTCATCCGTAACGTTCAGGCTGATTAATCTTAACCCTAAATCAGAGGCGACGCGGCTTGCGCCATGGCTGCATCCGGATGAATCCCTTTTATTGCAGAGGCAAAAAGGAGTTACGGTATTGAAGGCGACTAATTCAATGCCTAAATCCTTAACTATTTGGGCAGCCAGGGTGCTATCCAGGCCTCCGGAAATCAAAGCAATGGCTTTCATAGGATTAATTATAGGGTGAGGAGATTACTTAGTCAAGCGCACATAAATGCTGGAGGCAAGCTCCTTATCGATGGCAAATTGCGACTGGCCCAAAGAGATTACATAGGAAGGGAATTTTTGTAAGAGGCTTATGGACATCCCGGGGAGAACTCCGATACTCATTAATTTATGCATACAGGCCTTGTCCCTGGCCTGCAAGAAAGCAATCTGGCCCTTATCCTTGGTCTCCAACTCGGTTAAGGCAGAGACGACCTTAATGGGCTTTTTTTGCTTCTTTTCAGAACAACACTTACCCGCAGGGATGGGCTTTCCATGGGGGCAGACCTTAGGGTGGCCTAAAATAGTGCAAACCTTATCTTCCAGGCCTTCATGCAGCAAGTGCTCAAATTTACAGCTTACCTCATCTATTACCTGTTTTTTCACCTCAAAGACATCTGTCAAGAGCCGCTCTGCGAGGCGGTGCCTTCTGCAACAACCCAGGGCGTGGGATTTTCCTTTCTCCAAAAGATGGATGTGGCCGGCATCCCTGCGGATAAGCCCCAACTTAAGCAGCTCTTCTACTGCCGGATCATCGCGAATTGCGCCTAAATCTAAAGATTTCTTACCCTCTTCTATTTGTATCCAAAGGGCTTCTAAAATTTCTTCTGCGCGTTCTGAAAGCATTATTTCTCCTTAGTTTATTATAATTGCACTTTAAGCAAGGTCAAGGCAAGATTCACCAAATATCCGATACTAAAAGAAAAAATCAGGATAAAAACAGACATCGCCATCCCCAGGCGGATGCCTCGCTCTTTTATGTTCATTAATAACTGGGCAATGCAAGGCAAGAATAAAGTAAGCGTAACGCAGGCAACCACTATTTGATTCGCGGATAAAAGGCCTGCTTTTTTTAAATCATAGAGCCCTGCTGCCCCGTAATCCCTGCGGAAGAAACCGAATAAGAATGCCACGCTGGCTTCGGATGGCAGGCCTATCCAGCGTATGGGATATTCTAAAATTCTTACCAGAAATGAAAATACCCCGGTAATCTGGCCGAGCCAAATCATTACGCTGGCTAAAATAAATAAGGGCAGGACTTCCCAAAAATACCATTTTAAGCGCGTGGCTGTTTTCCTGAAGATATTGGAAATTTGCGGCAGCCTTAGAGGCGGTATCTCCATATAAAACGTGGGCAATTCTCCGGGCATGATCTTGGAAGCCAAATACCCCACCAGCATAAACACTCCTATAATTACTGCCAGCCACACAATCAAGCCAAAAGGATTATCTCCCAAAAGCGCCAAAATCACCCCCATCTGAGCTGAGCAGGGTATGGCTAAGGCTAAAAGAAGCGTAGCAATGATGCGCTCCCGCTTTGTGGGAAGCGTGCGCGTAACCATCGTCGCCATAGTGTCGCAGCCCAGGCCCAAGACTAAAGGAATTACCGCCCTGCCGGATAAGCCTATTTTTTTAAAGAGCTGGTCTACCAGCATGGCTAAGCGCGGCAGGTACCCTGTGTCTTCAACAATGGCAAACGCAAAGAAAAACGTGGCGACAATAGGTAAAATTATGGCAAAGGCATAGCGCACGCCGAGCGTGATTATTCCGTATTCGCCTACCAGTAAATCCTGGAGTATTTTAAGGGGAACAAAATTATTTACCAGGTTGGTCATAAACGGGTTAATATGTTTAATAAAAATGCGGTCTTCTATAAAATCTACCAGGACCCCGGCGCCGAAAGTGCCGACAAATTTATATAAGCCATAGTAAAGTATAATTAGTAATATGGGGCCCCCGATAAAAGGGTTCATCATGGTCCTGCTCAGGCGCTCTTTAAGGGGAAGCTTTGCGCTTTCTTTAAAAACCATTACTGTCTTTGCGATGCGGCTGGCTTCTCTTTGCCGGCGCACGCTAATAATGTAACTTAAGGATTGAGAATAATGCTTCTGTGCCTGCTCTATAATATTTAATATTTCATCAAAGCCCTCCCCTTCCTTATTTCTCACTTCTTGCAGGATTTCTTTGTCTTCCTGTAAGAGCAAGAGGGCTACGGAACGCTTCAGGATTATATAATCAGCAGAAAGGAGCGCCTCTAATTTAGATAAATAAGGCTCTAAAGGGTCATCATAACCGATGCTTTTAGCAATATCTCTTAGCATACTCTTCTATTTTTCCTTTTAAAATATCCATACCTTCGCCGGTTGTAGATACGGTTTCTACCACCGCAGTACCCAGTTCTTTTTCCAGTTTAGCCTTGTCAATATTTATGCCTGATTCCCTGGCCTCATCCATAATATTTAAGACCAATATTAAAGGCAGGCCCGCTTCCCGCAATTGCAAAGTCAAAGTAAGCATGCGCTCTAAGTTCTTGGCATCAATTATATGCAGGATAATGCAAGGGCCATCCTCAAACAGAATTCTCCTTGAGACCCGCTCTTCCTCCGTGACCGGCAGGAATGAATACATCCCGGGGGTATCAATTACCTCAAACTCTTCATTTCCGATTTTCGCCTTCCCCCGCAAGACCTCTACGGTCGTACCGGGGTAATTTGAAACCGTGGCGTAACTTCCCGTAAGGTTATTAAACACTACGGACTTGCCTACATTAGGAGAACCTACAATAGCAATTTTACGCATACTATGTCTATCCACTGTTCATTATTTTCTAAACAAACTTTTTGACCACTACAGGAATTTGCGGGCAATCGCCATTAATACCACTCCGAGAAGGAAGGCGATGAATGCGAATACGGAACGCCCGCGGTCTCTTTCTTTTTGTATCTGCGGGATAAGGTCGGAGGTGGCAATATAGATAAAGCCTCCTGCGGTAAAAGGGAGGATAAAGTTAGCAAGGCCATGGATAAAATCAGTGATAAAATATCCGGTCAAAGCACCCAGCATAGCTGTTAACGCGCAGAGAAAATTGAAAAAAAGCGCTTTTTGTTTACTAAAACCTCCATAAACAAGCACGCCAAAATCTCCCAGCTCCTGCGGTATTTCATGAAGTATAACCGCCAAAGTTGTTACCAGCCCTAATTTTATTGAAACGGTAAAACTTACCGCGATAATCATGCCGTCAATAAAATTATGCAGGCCGTCTCCAATCAGGTTTAGATAAGTAAAGGCGTGCACCTCGCAAATTCCGTCATGGCAATGCCTCCAATGAAAATACCTCTCCAGCAGAAGAAATGAAACCAAGCCCAGAATAAGGCTGTAAAAGACGCTGTTGCTGGCTACATTCTCCAAGACTTCAGGGAGGATATGTAAGAAGGCGCCGCCAATCAGCGCTCCCGCGGAAAAACCTACCAGATAAAAAAGGATTTTATTCAGGAGGCCTTCCTTGAGGTATAAGGTAAAAACACCTATCAGCGAAAGGAGGCTGACGACGAATGTAGAGATGAGGGCAAAAACAAGCACCATATGCTAAGCGGCCCCTTAGGGGATAACTTTATAGACTTTATCGTGAGGGTGGACTTTCTGCAAAACCTTCAGGCCTATCACGTCACCGGATTTGGCTTCAGAGACAGAGGCATGTTCAACCTGCAGAGAATCTACGGCTTGCGTAAAATCCGAGGTATGGCCTTTGATGTGGATACTTTCACCGACCTTTAAAGCGTCAGAGAGCTCAATTATGCCAACGTTTAAATGCCCGTAATAATGGGTAATCTTTCCGATCTCTTTTTCTGGCATACGCACCTCCGGTTATATTTTCTTTTTTTATTATAAGCTGCTTTCTTTAGAAAATCAACCATATTTTGACTAGAGCCGAGGCGTATGCTATGATTATCTCAAGATGACAATAACCAAACCCACCCTTTCCCTGAGTATCTATATCGTAATCTCCTCCCTTTTTATGCAACAACTATGGCAGATACTAGAGGGTATTCTCGGCAAGAATTTGCTTAATATATTGCTGGTCGCGCTTTCTTTCGCCAGCACCATCGTCGTCCTAAGAATTAAAATAAAGAATGGGCAGCCAGCGAGAAAAATGATATTAATCCTCGCGGTCTGTTTGGTAACGGTTGTTTTTGCCTGGAGGCAACCTTACCTTCAGGAAAGGGCGCATGTATTAGAATTTTCTTTGCTCGGTTGGCTGGCAAGGCGGGACTTAGATAAAAAAGAAACAGCCTCTCAAAAAAAGCATCTTCTCTCTCTTGTGTTTGTGGCCGGCACAGGCGTACTGGAGGAGGCTTTTCAGAAACTTCTCCCCTGGCGGGTATTTGATATAAGGGATATCGTTACGGATATCTTAAGCGGTTTGCTTGGGATTATCCTATATGCGGCCTGACGTTAACCTAAACAGGGCCTTCTTCCCTTATTTGCCCTTTTAGAGCGCCAGTTTAGTTTTCCTCTACGCTTACGTTTTCCCATTTTTATATTGGTAAAAAGTTTCGGGTATAGACCCTGCGATATACCTGGTTGCTTCCGCGATACAGATACGGATGGCTTTTTCCATGGGGGTATCGGCATAAGCTGATAGCCCCTTGCTCAATGCCCATCCCTGCATTATATTTCCTTCGGTGTCAATTGCCTGGCCCTTCAGCCTGCTTGAGGCAATGGTTTCTGAATTAGCCGTATTAACGATGCGCACATCAAAGGCGATATGCGCTTTGTTTGTGCTCGCGCGCAAGAGCCCCCCCAGAGAAAATGAAGCCCCGCCTCCGCCTCCCATCCCGGCCCTTCCTCCGGAAAACTGAGGCTCAAATTCAATAATTGCAATAGAAACGATTAAATCGGGTTGATTCTGTGTTTCTGCCGGGGTAGCGTTATCGCTCTGCGGCTTTTCTGCGCCAGGCGCCCCCTTTCCCTGATTTACGGGCTGCTGACTTGCCTGTTCAGCTATCAGGAAACGGTTACTGTCTATAAGCAGGCTAACCAGCATATCGCGTAAACCCTTTCCTACCTCAGAGGTTACTTTATCTGCCTTGATATCAAAACTGGGTAGGATAACTTTTGCTTTGGCTTGCGCGTAAGGAGAAAGTATGGTGTCTATAAATCTTGCGTCTGGCGTATGGCGTTTACGCCCTGTCCTGAACCAGGAGCAGCCTGACACAAAAAGGGTAAAGAAAATTATAGTAAAAAGAATTACCGTCCTCTTCACGTTATTTGCCTCAATAAGTTAATATATAAGTAAACAATTCCCCTGTCAAGGGAAACGCTTAAAATAAGTAAACAGCCGGGAGGCATTTTTTAAAATAAGAAAAGGCTTTTCTCTTTTAATCTCACCCAGCGAACTTGATCCAGAAGCGAGCATAATGGTCTTTATCTTAGCGCTCCTGCCTGCCTGGGCGTCTATGGCCATATCTCCGACATAAATTGCCTCGGAAGGTAGGACATGGAGCCTCTGTATTATCTTTTGCAGGATTTCCGGATGGGGTTTAATATGTTTCAATTTATCCGCGCAAAGGACGTAATTAAAATACCTGTTTATTTTCAAGTGCCGGATTAAAACCTTAGAAAAACGCGTCGGCCGGTTACTTGCTACCGCAAGTTTATACCCTTTTCGTTTAAGCAATTTTAAAAGCAGCCCGGCTTTCGGGAAAACCGAGGAGCCGCGAAGCAGGGCCTCCTTATGGTGCCGGCGGTAAATTAAAATGGCTTTATTTAAATCTCTCTCGCCTATAAAAGGCTTAAGAAGATTCTCGTCTCCCCAGCCCACTGCCCCGCGGATGGCACGGGGGTTCTGTTTAGGGTAGCCTAATCTTTGCATTGTGAATTGAAAGCTTTCTATTATCGCCGGGTAAGCATTAACCAATGTGCCGTCTAAATCAAAGATAACCAGCTTTATCTTTTCCATTTATAAAACGAAAGGCAGGGAAAACCCTGCCTTGTTATGAAAATTTTCTGGAATTTTTATTATTCCTCTGCCTCTGCCGCACCTTCTAAATCTTGCGGAGAAAGCTCTCCGGCCGTTTGCGTGCCTGGGGCATCCTCCGGCTGAGGTTTTTCTACGCTGATGTTCTGGGCTAAATTTTTCCCGTCAACCGTTGTTATATAATCAATGCTTGCCGTGTCTGCGGCCACTATCTCTGACAATGACTTTACATTCTCTAACGTAGTCTTTTCGTCTACGGCAACGACCAGCTCTTTCTCTTCGTCGGTTTCATAATCCAGGTATTTGATAAGTATTTCATTCTTCTGGGTGTCCACTGAAATTATGCTTCCCCAGACCCATTGGGTTTCTGCCTGCGCCTGCTGTGAAAAAACCTCTGTGCTAAACTCCTGCGCTGAAATTGAAGCGGTTAGGATAATTATGAAAAAAGACGCAAACAAAAGCTTCCAACCTTTATTCTCCATCTGAATCCTCCCTTGAAATTTAAAGTAATTTAGCATTTATTTGGTTTCCTGTCAAGGTCATAACTCATTATAATTTTATTTATAAAAAGGCAGAAAAATTAAAGCCAGCCACACGATTGCGGTTGTAATAACCCCGACGGTAAGACCGACCCAGAACCACCTGAAAAAAGTCATTTTAATATTTCTTTCCTTCTCCAGAATCCCTAAGGCCACGATGTTCGCCGTTGAGCCGATTAAGGTGATATTGCCCCCGAAGCAACCCCCGAATAACAGCGCCCACCACAGAGGCTTAAGGTTTAAATGCAGGGCCTGCAGGCTCTGCACTACCGGTATAAACGCCGCAACCAAAACCACATTATCCAGTATGCTTGAGCCGATGGCGCTTACCCAGAGTATCACGGCAGCCAGCAAATCCGGGTTATTCCTGCTTAGCGAAGAAATTCTCTCTGCTATGACATCCGTTGCCCCGGTATACTTTAATGTCCCTGCCTGCGCAAAAAGCAAAAGGAAGAAAAGCAGCGTCCACCATTCCACGTCCTTCTCTATGAATTCCCGCGCCTTACGCCACTTCCAGAGCATTACCAGGCCGCTGGATATCAGGGGGATAACCAGAAGTATGGTATTCGGCTCAAGGCCCCACAATAACTCCAGGCGGTGATGTAAGGCAATAAAAACCAAAGTCAACCCGAATATCCCTAAGGCTATTTTCAGCTCTTTCTCCGGAGGCACGGAAATAAGCCGGGTCAGTATTTCATTTGCGCCAAGATCTTTCATCTTCTTATCCAGCTCTGAAAGCTGTTTTCTATACCAGATTTTTAATATTAAAATCAACACCGCGGTGCATAATAACATCAGGGGAAACGCCTTTAAGATAAAGTCCTCAAAGGTGAGGCCGGATTTTGCCGCAATAAGTATCCCGATGGGGTTTCCTAAAACCGTCCCGCTTGAGCCGATATTGGTAGCAAGCACCGAGATTATCAGGAAGGGGGTGGGCTCAACTTCAAAATAATCGCATATTTCAAGTATCGCTGCCACTACAAAGATAATGGAGGTAACTTCATCTACGGCGCAGGCGAGTAACGCGGAAATAAAAGAAATGGAAATAAGAAACTTGTTTGCCGTGAGGTTCTTGATGCGCAGGATAAGGCTCACGATCCAGGCAAAGAAACCGGCATTTTTCATCAGGCCTATGAGGACCATCATCCCCACAAGGAAGAGGATTACTTCCAGGGATGAAAATTTAATGATGCTGTCTAAATCAACGGTTTTTGTGATCAGAAGAATGGATGTCCCCAGGAAGGCGAAGCTCAAACGAAAATCCCAGAAGAATAAGGTCCCAAGTATGGATGCAGAAAATATGGATACGGCGATGGCCTGATGGCTATTTAACCCGGCCTTGGCGCCTAGAAACCCCAACCCTAAAGATAATATTATAAGAAGAATTAATTTTTTGAGCATATCTAAGATTTCTAAGACGTTGTCTCTTTTGCCATTGTTTTTAAGATATCGCAGCGGGAGATAATGCCCAGAACCTTCCCGTTTTTATCAATAACCGGGAGCCTGCGCGCCTTCTGAGTGAGCATTACCCTGGCCACCTCGCTTGAAGTAACTTCCTCCTGCGTAGTTACGACATCTTTACGCATCAACTGGCTGACCTTTACACCGGATAGCTCTAAGAATTTCTTTTTTGTGGATTTAGGATCCGCTTCATAAATAAACCTTCCTACTTTCTCGATGTATCCGGGAAGGATAAAGGATAAAACTTCCTTCTCCGTAAACATCCCTGCAAGCTTGCCCTGCCCGTCAATCACAGGAAGGCCGCTTATCTGCATTTTGAAGAGAAGTTCTAATGCCTCAAAGGCGCTGTCATCGGGCTTTAAGCTCACCACATCTTTTGTCATAATGTCTTTTACCCGCATCTTTAAGCCTCCCTATTAGTAGAAAATCTCCCTTATGCGCCTGCCGAATCTTACGTACAACACAGACGCAGCACTTATCTTCAGCAGGTCTCCCGGAATAAAAGGAATTACCCCCAGGGATAAAAGTTGTCCCAACGGATAACCCAAAAGCACTTTCAGCCATAAAATCCCGCAGGCAAAAAGGGCTGCATCTGCCAAAAGCAGAATAACGAAAACAGAAATAAAATTATTTTTTGCGCGGGTAATAAGCCTGCCTATTAAAAATGCGGATAAGATAAAACCAAAAAGGTAGCCTCCGGTGGGCCCTAAAAGATAAAACACCCCGCTTCCTGCTCCTGAAAAAACAGGAATACCCGCTATCCCTAATAATACGTAGCCCAATTGGCTGGCTGCGCCTAACTTCCTTCCCAGGAAAGCTCCGGAAAGCAAGACAAAAAATGTCTGCAGGCTAAGGGGAACCGGAGTGAAAGGCAAAGGTATGCGCACAAAAGCGCCCAAGCTGGTAAATATCACAAAGGCCAGGGCGCCTAATAGCCTACAGATAGTTTTATTTAAGATTATCTCCCGTTTTAATATTGCCTCCATTTTTTCTCCTTGATGGCCCCGAGGCATATCCGGAGCGAATTGAAAAGGGTTGATAAGAATATCTTATCAACCCTCATTGTATTGATAAAAATCTGGACTTATTCTTTAGCAATGGCTAAAGTAATTACGCCAACCAAAACCAGGAACAGCCCGATACACCCTCTGAAAACAACCGCCAGGTCCACTCTCCATCTAATGGTAAGCGCAAGGCCTAACAGCAATAACGCTACCCCTAAAATAATCTTGATTAATGTGGAGAAGACCTGTTTTGATTCTGCTTTTTTTTCTTCCTGTTTTACCTCTTCCGCCATCTCGCACCTCCTCTTAACTGGGCCTACTCTTCCATCTGCGATGAATCCAACCCCATTCTGCCGGGTATTTACGTATATACGATTCTATTATATCGGTTATGCCTTGGATATTCTTTACGATTACCTCCTCTGCATCCGCCGTCTCTTCTAAATTAAAGGGCGGTTCAAATATTATCTTATGCCTGTCGTCCGGCTGCCTGATAACAAAACAGGGAAGGATAGCCGCTCCTGTGCGCCTGGCTAGCACAACCGGACCCGTTGCAGTAGCTGCTTTTGTTCCGAAAAAATTTACAAACACCCCGCCCGTACCGAAATTCTGGTCCAATGGTATGAATACCAT
This sequence comes from Candidatus Omnitrophota bacterium, assembly GCA_040754615.1. Taxonomy (GTDB): domain Bacteria; phylum Omnitrophota; class Gorgyraeia; order Gygaellales; family Profunditerraquicolaceae; genus JBFMBZ01. The sequence goes on from JBFMBZ010000097.1 coordinate 27,220, forward strand.
CTCATTAGCCCTCAGCGCTTCGATTGTCTTATTTACGCAGGCGCTGCGCGGCTGGCTGTATATTGTCTTTATCTTCATTTTAGCGCGCTTTTGCGCAAAGAGTTTCTCTGCTAAGGGGTCGCGCATCTGCCGCATTATCCCGGAAACCTTATATCCGGAAAGCGCAATTTTCGCCAGCATCAGAGGAAAATTGCCAAAATGCGCGCTTACCAGTATTACGCCTTTGCCTGCGGCTTGTGCCCTGTCTAAATGCTCTTTTCCGGAAAACTCGGCCCGCTTTGTCAAAAGACGGGGCCTATCCATAAGGAAAAGTAATTCCAGCCCGGATTTGGCCATGGAACTAAAGCAATCCCTGGCAATTCTTTCAATCTCCTTAGCGCTTTTCTCCCTGCCAAAGGCAATGGTTAGGCTCTCTAGGGCTATCTTTCTTTGTTTCCTGGCTATAATATACCCTAACGAGCTCAGGGTATTGGCAAATCCGTAAACAAAGCGCCAGGGAAGCACTTTAATTATCAAAGAACAAAAATTTAATCCAACATAACCGAAAAAACGAGCTATATTTTTACGGACCTGCTTGGAATCCATTAGTAAGGTAAAAGAATTATAGCAAAACTTCCCGAAAATTCAAGTTAAATAAATACTGCTTTTCAGAGCTTATAACCTATTTTGCGCAGGAAATCTTTGCGCCATGCGATATCTTCTTCTGCCTCAATGCCTTTTGGCTTTACTCCGTCAATAACACCTAGTATCCCCCGGCCGTTTGCGCTTTCGGCTACAATAATTTCTATGGGGTTTGCCGAAGCACAATATATATTACAGACCTCAGGTATATTCTTGATGGAATTTAAGACATTTATGGGATAGGCATTCTTTAACAATACGAGAAACACATGGCCTGCTGCGATATTCAAAGCATTTTCTCCGGCAAGCTGCTTTAATTGGGAGTCATTACCTTCCACCCTTACCTTGCAGGCTCCGGAAGACTCTAAGAAGGCCAGGCCGAATTTTATCCCCGGGACATTATTTACTAAGGCTTCATATAAATCTTCAACGGTCTTGATAAAATGGCTTTGCCCGAGTATGACGTTAACGTCATCGGGCTTGTCTATTTTGACTAATTTAAGCTCTAACATATTGCGCACCTCCTTCTAAATCCCATAACGCATTCGTTATTTTATCATAAATAAATCACAAGTCGATAAATAGTTTGAAATACCGTTAAAATTATATATAATATTTACCATATGGAACGCTCAATTTCAAAACACTACCGGGATATCCGGCGCATATTAATAATTGTTTTGGCGTTGAACTGGGGGGTGGCCCTGGTAAAGATTCTCTACGGCTTATTTACCCGCTGCTCCAGCATGGCGGCGGATGGCTTTCACTCCCTATCAGACGGAGCTTCTAATATGGTTGGGATTGCCGGGATTTATTTTGCCTGCCAGCCTACGGACAAAGACCATCCTTACGGCCACAAGAAATACGAAACCTTCTTCTCTCTGGTAATCGCCCTCATATTATTTATCCTCTCTATAGGCCTGGTGCATGAAAGTATTGAGCGCTTCCGTAACCTCATCATTCCCAAAATAGATACCGCAAGCTTCATAATTATGCTTTTAACTATGCTTACAAACTTCATGGTTATGAAATATGAGTTTAAAAGAGGCAGCCTCCTTAAAAGTGATATCCTGGTTTCTGATGCGATGCACACAAAAGCGGACATTTTTACCTCTCTATCGGTAATAATCGCGCTCATTGTCATAAAAATGGGCTACCCCATATTAGACCCTATCGCAACCATAGTCATTTCGCTTTTTATATTTCATGCGGGCTACGATATAGTAAAAAACAGCTCCCGGGTCCTCTGCGACACGGCGGCTATCTTAGATACGAAGAGGATAACGGATATTGTCTTATCGATAAAAGGAGTGAAAACCTGCCATAAAATAAGGACGCGCGGAAGGCCCGATGATATTCATATAGACTTGCACGCTCAGGTAAGGCCGGATATGCATATAGAAGAGGCGCATAAAATAAGTTACGCCATAGAAGAGGCGCTTAAGCGCGGGATCCCTGAGGTAACCGATGTAGTTGTGCATATGGAGCCAAAGGACTAAATCTTCTTAAGGATAAACCAGATTCCGCACCCCGCTAATATTCCCATTACCCCCCCAAAATAAAAAGCAGCACTGGCACCCAAATATTTCCAGAGCAGGCCTGCCAAAAAAGAGGCGGGGAATAACCCTATGCCCACCAGGGTAGCATGCAGCCCCATAACTGTGGCGCGCAGATTAACCGGCGCGATATCGGAAACCAATGCCTTCTCTACGCCTTCGGTAAACCCCATATATAAACCATACACTCCGAATAGGGCCCATAAATTATTAAGGGATGAATTCAGCGCAAAACCTAAATATACCAAGCCATAAAATAAGTACCCCAGGACTAAAAGGGTTTTCCTGCCTATCCTGTCCGATATTCTTCCCGCGGGGTAACTGGAAAGAAAGAAAACCACATTAAACACAAAGTAAAAAAGAATTACCCGGGGGATACCCGCGCCTAAGCCTTTCGCCCGCAGCAACAAAAACTGGTTTGAGGAATTACCCAGCGCAAAAATAAAAGTGAAAACGAGAAAGAATTTCAATCTTTTATCCAGACCCTGCCAACGCAAGGAAAATCTTTCCTTTTGGGGCATATCTTGGGATTTCCTTTCTTTTATAAGAAATAAAAAGGCTAGCCCCAGGAATGCGGGGATGAGCGAAAGGAGAAATATGTTTTTAAAATCGCCCTTATACCGGGTGATTAGAAAAAAGGCGAGCAATACCCCGGATGCGGCTCCGAAACTATCCATTGCCCGGTGCAAGCCGAAACTGGCTCCGCGCGAGCCGTTATCCGTACTCTCGGCAATAAGGGCATCACGGGGAGCAGTGCGTATTCCTTTACCAAAGCGGTCAATTACCCTGGCAAAAAAAACATACCCCCACCCGGTGGAAAGGTACAAGAAAAGCTTCCCCAGGCAAGAGCAGGAATAGCCGAGGATAGTAAAGGGTTTTCTCGATTTTATTTTATCTGAAAAATATCCGGAGAATACCTTTAAGAGGCTGGCTAAACTCTCTGCCACGCCTTCTATGAGGCCTAAAATAGCGGGGCTTGCGCCTAAGACACTTACCAGATAAACCGGCAAGAGAGGATAAACCATCTCGCTTGAAATATCCGTAAGCAAACTGGCAATTCCTAATAAGATAATATTAAACATTGGGTTTCCAGTAATTAGTACGCTAGTAACTGGTAACTAGTAACTTTTAAAGCTTTTTTGCTCTTATTACCAGTTA
>JBFMBZ010000098.1:0-19184 GCA_040754615.1 Candidatus Omnitrophota bacterium
TTCCGGAATTTATTTTTAATTTATACTCCTGAATAAGTTTTCCCTGTTGAAGGCGCGCCTCCTGCCATTTTTGCGGGTCTTCTGACTTAAGATAATCATTTACCTTTTTAACCTGAGCTCTCCTGTATTGCCACAATCCTTCCTTTACTATAAAATGCAGCAATTCCTTCTGGCTGGTAAGGTTTCCCGGAGTAACTTCCCGAATAAGGGTAAAATCTTTTGTCTTCTGCCAGATAAGCTGATAAATCCCCTGGCCGAGCCTCGGGTTTAACTGGAAGGCATACTTTAGCCGCTTTTTTGCCCAATTTTTATCATCTATGCCCAGATCATCCGCAGCTGCCATAACGTAATATCCTGCAACATAATTGATATTCGCTCCGTTTGGGTCATTGTCCAGCGCTTTGTGAAAACTGTAAACCGCTTCTTTTAGCTTGAGTTTATATTTGTCTTTATCCTGAAAAAAGAATGCCATCCTGGCCTTAGCCAGGCCAAGAGCGCAATCCGCGCAAAACGGATTAAGTTGCATTGACTTTAAATACAATGCTTCTGCTTTAGTTATCCACGCTGTTTTATTCTTTTGATAGGCGCTTTCTTTAAGCAGGAAATCGGCAAATCCTGCTAGAAAAGCGCAATTAAACGGGTCAAGGTGCACTGCGGTTTCATATTTTCGGTAGGCATCCTGCCAGAGGTAGAGCTTCTCAAGCTTCCTTGCGCTGTTAAACTGGTGCTCAGCAAGGAAAGAAATAAATGCGTAGGAAATAAAAAACAGGGATATTAAAGAAAGGGCCAGCCTCGCCCACTTTTGCTGCAGCATATTCTCCATTTCTAAATATTATACCATCTATTCCTTAATATAGAAACAGTTTCCGAGTTGTTCGGGAAAGTGGGTAGTTGTGCTCTTATGCCTCCAGGACCATCCCACTGTCCCGATTAATTTAGAAACAGTTTCCCGATTGGATTGGAAACTGTTTCTAATTATGCTATAATAATTGGTATGGTACTGAAAATTCTGCTATTTGCAATTTTCTTAATATCCTCCAGCCAGGCCGTCCGGGCGGAAGATGAATGGTACCCTTTTATCTTCACGCAAAACCCCGACCCCAATTCTCCTTTTAATATGTCCAAGATCCTGCTGGATGCGCCTGCGGGAAAGCATGGTTTTCTTAAGGTTAAGGGAGCAAAATTCTATTTTAGTGACGGTACTCCGGCAAAATTCTGGGGCACTAATTTATGCTTTTCTGCCTGTTTCCCCACTAAAGAAGAAGCTGAATTTATTGCCGAGCGGATTGCCTTCTTCGGCTTTAACGCAGTAAGGTTGCACCATATGGACTCTTCTCTCCAACCCAAAGGAATCTTCCAAGACTCAAGCACATTAAGCAAAGAGCAGCTTGAAAAGTTAGATTACCTGATTTATCAACTCAAGGAACGCGGCATATACGTGAATATAAACCTTCTCGTTTCAAGAAAATTCAGTTTTAATGACGGGGTCTTTGATGCGGATAAATTAGGCAAGGCCGCAAAGCCTGTATCTATGTTCGACCGGTCGCTGATTACCCTGCAAAAAAAATATGCCAAAGACCTGCTGGCGCACCAGAATCCTTATACGAAGATGCGCTATTGCGATGACCCTGCCATAGCCTTTATTGAAATCACCAACGAAAACTCTCTCTTTCTCCTTGAGGAGCAGAAACTGCCTGATTATTATAAGTACGAACTGAATAAATTAAGGAATGAATTTGAAACAGGCAATCCGGGTGCGGCTGATAAAGATTTCTATGCCTATCTTGAAAATGAGTATTTTAATGAAATGACAAAATTTCTTAAAAATCAGGCTGGAATAAGGGTGCCGATTACGGGTATTGGCGGCTACCGCAACGCCGGTGATGTCAAAGCCCAGAAAAATTGCGGCTTCATTGATAAACACGCTTACTGGGACCATCCCAAGTTCCCTAATATAAGCTGGGATGAAAATGATTTCCGGATGACGAATAAATCCGCGTTACTTGACCCTTACCTGGGAGTAATCGGCAAGATAATCCAGGGCCACAGGGATAAAAGCAAGCCTTATACTGTTTCGGAATGGAACCACTGTTATCCCAATGCTTATGCCTATGAAACTCCCCTTCTCCTCTCCTATTTTGCCAATAAGAATAACTGGCAGGGATTATTCCAATTTGCTTTTAGCCACGCAAATGAGCCTGAAACAGGAGTTTATGCCGTAAGCAGCTACTTTGATATCCTGGCTAACCCTCAACAACTCATACTCAATACAATGGCCAGTTATATTTTCCTACAGAGCTTAAAAGCCAAAGAAAATTATTTAGAAAAAGGGGTATTTAAATTTGAAAGCAAGAAGTTAAACGCAGCCGTCGGCTTTATTAAAGAAAAGAGGATTTCTCTGGGGCTTTTGTCCGTAGACTCCCGGCAGGACGGGGCAGTAATCTTGTCCAGCGCCGATAATCTTGCGCTTACGCGCTCAAAAAGGCTCATACTTATAGTGTTGGGAAAGGTAAAAAATGACGGGAGTTACTGGAAGGATAGCAGGTTTAATTGGGGCAAGGCGCCGGTTTTACTCCAGAGAATGGGCACGGTGATAAGTTTAAAGCTGAAAAATGAAGGTTACAAAGTTTACGCACTTGATGAAAAAGGGGCACGCAAAAAAGAAATCAACTCCGAATATCAAACTGATACACTCACTTTTTCTACCAGCACAGCCGATACCCCGTGGTTTGAAATATCCTCTTTATAGGTTTTCACAGAATCTTATCAAATATTCTACTAATTTAGCCTTGCCTTCAGAAGGCCCTCTTTTAAGCCCGCTAAGAAGTTTATTATAATTATTTATTTTCTCAATCAGCTCTTCCGGCCCATAGGCGACGATTACCTTGCCCGTTTCATCCATCTTCTTTGCAAATTCCAACTGATGGTCGTCAACATGCTCTCTGAATTTGCGCTGGCGCGGAAAAATAACCGGCACCTTGCCCAAGGAGAGCGTAAGCAGCGTTGAGCCTACCCCGGCGTGGGCAATAACAATATCCGCTCTTTTAATATTCTCTACCATCTCGTTAAAATCCAGGAAATCCCGGAACGCAAAGGATTTAGGCTTATAATTTGAGCTTCCTGTCTGGGCGAAGATATCATTACAAAGCCTGCCAGAAACCGCTGCCTCATCCAGGGCTTTCAGGAGCCGGTCAAAGGGAAATTTTTCCGTGCCTACGGTTACGAATATCATAATGTTTGCCCCAGGAATTTTGCCTTCTTATATTTTTTCGTTAACCCCGGCCACTGCACTATTAATTCGTCCACAATGCCGTAAATGAGCCGGCCGGTTAAAGAAAGGGTTTCTATCCGGGTAACTAATTCAATATAAATGGTTTTAATCCTCAAGCACTTTGCCGCGTAAATAAACGCAACCCCTACTCCCGCTCCGGTAGAAATGACTACGCCGGGTTTTTCTTTGGAAAGTATCTTAAGCCCGAGGAAAAAATTCCGTATCAGGTTAATGATATTACGGTTGGTGGGAGAAAAGGCAAAGTAAACCTTCTCTGCGGACAAGATTACCGAGGTATCCTGGCCCTTAAAAGTTACCCAGAAACGCTCATCCCTTGACCAGAATTCTTTCAGGGAATAAAGCTCAAATAAATGCCCGCCGTTGGAACAGACTAATGCTATCTTCATCTTCCTAAAATAATGGGGACGGTTCTATTTTCCCCGGGACCTGATTATTTCGTAAACCGTAGACAATACTTTTTCAGGAGTATAGTCTGTTACGCTGGAAACACAATTTCTTTTCGTATAAACATAGGGGTTGTCAATGACTCTTTTTAATCCTTTGGCAAGCCCGGAAGGAGAAAATCCATCCACAACCTCTCCGGAAAAACCATTCTTCACCACCCGTTTTACTTCGCCGACATCGGTTGCCACAACCGGCAGGCCGCTGGATAAGGCTTCCAGCACGCAACGGGGCATCCCTTCAAAATTACTAGAAAGTAACAACGCGTCGCTTGCCCGGTAAAATTTCGCTAATAACTCCTGGCTGACGCTTCCGACAAAAAAAACGCTCTCCTGAATATTCATTTTACGGGAGAATTCCTGCATACTCTCTTTAAGGTTCCCCTCTCCGATGATAACTAAGTTAGCGTGGCCTTGCAGCTTCAAATAATCAGAGAAAGCCTCCAATAACCTTAACGGAGCCTTGACTTCCTGTAACCTGCCTACGAATAAAATCCATTTTCCTTCAGGTATAATTTCACCGAAAGAAGGCTTCAGTTGCTGCCTTACAAATAAGGCAGGCGTATCCTCAGGATAGAATATCCCAGTATCCGCCCAGGTCGGCAAAAAAGAGAATTTCTTCTGCATATCCGGATAACGCGCCTGATAATAATCTAATGTGCTGCCGATAACAGTAAAAATATAATCCATATTCTTAAAAATATTTGCTTCTAACTTACGGTAAGCAAAGGGAAGCCTTCTCCATAAGACTTCGCTCTCTTTTTTCTTAAGCTGCATATTTACGTCACTGTGTATAACGCAGATTTTCAGAGCCCCGGATTTTTTAAAAAAGAAAGCCGGCTCTATGCGGTTAAAAATAACCGCCCCCTGATTTACCGAAACAGGGTAAGATTTTAAGGCGAGGGTAAAACGTAAAGAGAGGGGGATAATTCTTTTCTTATTCGGCTCTTTTTCAAAGAGAAGGGCAAAAAAGTTAACCTGCCTCTGGCCGACGCTAATCTTTGTCCATTTACCGACAGGCAACTCTTCCTTATCCGCGCTTATCCCGTAAAAATCTATATCAAACTCCTGCGGGGCATATTTAATGAAAGAGCGGATAAATGTCTCCGGGCCTCCGATTTTTATCCCGAGGATATCCGCAGGATAAATAAAGGTTACTTTAATCTTATCCATGGTCAGGGCTCTTAACTGTGTCTAATAATCCGGCAATACACCAAAAGTAATACTGATAAGTTGTTTCCGCAAGGTGGTTTCCCGTCAGGCTGCCCAGAATCCAGGCGAAATAGACCGAAAAAAGAGTTAAGGAAAGCCCGGAAAATTCCGGACCAGATTCCCGCGTTGAACGGTATACCTTTAAAAGCTCTCTTCCAATGACAAATAAAAAGCATAAAAAAATTGTAACTCCTATTATTCCGGTCTCAACCAGAAAACGTAAATAATCATTGTGCGCATCTACCTTCCAGGGATTAACCAGGTCCTTGGTAGTATCCAAGCCAAACCCCAACACAGGGCTCTTTGACCACTCTTTAAGCAACATATGCCAGTTTAATACCCTCCATGAAAGAGAGCTGTAATCAGAGATATCTTTCGTGTACATAATCTCGGAGAGGCTCCCGGTGCGGGTAAGCTCATCCAGCCTCATTCTCCCGTATGGAGTAAGAGAAAAAACTGCGGCAATGATGATGATTAAAAAAACAAAAGCTCCTCTTTGCCTCCTCTTTAGCCTGGCGAATGCCAATACAAATAAAACGATTAAAGCCATTAATATCCCGCTTATGCTGTAGCAGTTAATTAATACCAAAATCTCTATCATTAATAAACATATCCAAAGAGAATTCTTTTTCGCGGTTTGTATCTTCCACGCTGTCAGGCCGATAAATAAGACTAGAAACATCGCCAAAGAATTAGGATGCGCCAGGGTCCCGTAAACCCGGTTTATACCGGCAATCTGAAGGCCGGTTTTCGTGAAAATCTGATAAAACGAGGCTAAGACAGGAATCGGCAGGGCCCAGAAGATATAGTTAATTATCCGGGCATAGCCTGTTTTTTTCGCTAATTGTGCGGTTAAAAGGTAGATAAAAAATAAAGAAGCCAGCCTCACCCACTCTCTTAGGGCAATTAATCCCGGAGGGCCGAAATGAACGTAGGCAACGAGCACCCACAATAAAAGGCTACCTAGCCAAAAAGCAAATGCCTTGCCGATCTTACCGATAAACAGTTCCTTTTTTGTTGCCAGACTTGCTAAAAGGTACGCGCCTCCTCCCAGGACAATAAACAAACTGGTCAAAGAGGGTATATTAAAAAGAAGGGCTCCTGCATAGAAGCCGACGTTGGTAAAAATATCCAGGCTGCTGCGAGATATTAACAGTAAAGGGATGATTGCTCCGGGACGGATAAGAAAAAGGCAGAATACGATAAATCCAGAAATCATAAAGAGGAATCCGAGCGGAAAAAGAGCTATCCCGGCGCCGCAGATAATTCCGACTGCCAGAATAGGCTTTAAGTGTAATAAAGAATTCGAAATTTCTTTGCTCAAAAGATATCTTCCCTCCTACGCCATATCTTAGTTAAGAAAATAATACATTCAAATAAGAACGGATTAAGGTCATCTAAGGCAAAATAGGTATGCTTAAGATTACCCTTCAGCGACCTGATCCACTCCGGAAGTGTCAGCTCCTTCTTTTTCCAGTAATACCAGAATGAGGCAATATCCAGCTCAAGGTTTACCAACTTTACTCCCTCTTTGAATGTTTCCACTTTTTCCACTTTTTCTCCGGTTAAATCCCGATAATAAATATAGGGCAGGTCAACTCCGGAAGCAACAGCCATTTCTCCGCTTAATAAAGTCCTTATATTGACCTCCGTAAATTTGAACTTGTTGTCTCTTACGTCATATTTAAATTCAATTCCCGCAAGGCCGGAATAATTAACTTTTTTTAAGAATTCTATCCCTGTTGTCAGGACTGTTTCGTTTCTTTCGGAAATGCCTAATGTGCTTACTCCGAAATAAATCGGAAACTGCCTGAGTTTCCTTTTTGTAAAAACCGCGAGCGGCTCATGCTGTTGATTAAAATAAGTAACCAAAGCATAGATATCTTCATCTCTTCCCGGAATAATCTCCTGAACCATTACCTTCTGGCCTTCTTCCCTAAGCTCGGAAAAACTTTCAAGTAAATCTTCCGGTGTTTGCGCAACGATTAACTTTTTCGCACCGAATTTTAACTTCCAGATATGGGAGAGCGCCGGCTTTAAAGCGCAGGGAAATTTTAACTCCGGGATAATATTTTTTAAATCCTCTTCATTCTTTACAGAGTAACTTTTTGGGTGCGCAAGGCCATATTGCTCGGCAAGCTGGTAACTCTTTCTCTTATCCAGAAAAGCCTCCACGAGCGGCGCATCCGGCAAAAGGAACCGGTAGTAGAGCAATAATTCTTCCCTGTTCCGGGAAACGAGCTGGATATATTTATCTGCGGTAAGCATTAATACGGGCTTCTGCGGGTGTCTCTTAGCAAACTTAACCAGGAATTCCAAAAACCCGCTTTCATCCCTTAACGGATCCGGGCAAATCACCGGCTTACAATAACGCGAAAACATCCCTGCCTGGTATTTCGTAGAATTCATCCCGAAAACCGGGATGCCCTTCCTGCCTAAACTCCGGGCTACTGACAGACCGTTTGCACTCATCCCCAAGACTACCGCAGGAATACGCTTTATTTTTTCTTCTTCATCATTCATTTTTGCCAAAACGAGCCGGTAAGAAGGCGCGCCTTAAAAAAGATAAAAGGATCATCAAAGCTCGTCCCCACTCTCTTAAGAAAAAATGGCTTATCAGTTAAGGAAAGCGTATTTATTCCCCCTACCGTAGTAACCGCTAACTTAAAGCCTTTTTCTTTTAATACTGAAGCGCTGAATTCCAAGTTGCAATGCCTTGTCTTCCCCTTAGGATATGCGAAAGAAACAACGCTAGCGCCCAACTCCCTTTCGAGTCTTTCCTTGCTTTCTGAAATCTCCTCAATAACTTTATCCGAGGATAATTCTGCCAGTATCCCGTGACTCTTGGTATGCGCGCCTACGGAAAAACCCTCATTTTTCAGATTCCGGATTTCATCCCAGCTCATAAATAAGTTATTTTCTGCCTGTAATTTGTCAATGTAGTCCGTAGTAATAAAGAAGGTGGCGGGAATATTAAACTTTCTTAAGACCGGATAGGCATTGGTGAAATTGTCCTTGTAGCCGTCATCAAAGGTTACCCAAAGGGGATTATCGGGTAATTTTCCGTTCCCTTCTAAAGCATTAATAACCTGCCCCTCATTAACGCAGGCATAATTTCGGCTGACAAAAAGCATCTGGCGCTGGAAACTTCCCAAATCCACGCACATTCCTTTGTGGATGGGGCTATTTATTTCTTCCCTTTTAATTACCCGGTGATAGCAAAGGATAATCAGGCCTTTACGCTGCATATGCCGTAAAAGAGCAAAACTTATCGGATTAGCCAGGATAAAACCCGCACAGCTTTTAGAAAGTGCTTTTACCATAATTATTCATTAATCTCTTCTTCGCTATCCAGGCCTATCTTTGATTTAACCAAAAGAGCCTTTATCTCGTCAAGGATATTAATCTGCTTATTCAGGTATACCCAAAGGGGGAAACTCACCATAGCCAAGAGCAAAGACTTAATTGCCAGCTTAAACAGGTCTGACAAAATATTCTGCCCGGAAATCCTGATAGCGAAATCAAACGCTAAAAGGAAAAGAAGCGTATATACGCAAGGAAATACTGTTTCAAAAAGATATATTAATATTTGCTTTGTTTTCTTTACATAATAACGGTATGCCAGATAAAGCAGGACTAAAGAAAAAAACAGATAAGAAAGGCCCCTTCCTACTGCAGCGCCTTCAATGCCAAAGCCGTACTTTACAAAAATAAAAACAAGGGCTACCTCAAGGAGGATACTTACCAGCCGCAGCCCTAAGACCTTACGGATATCGCCGAGGGTAAAGAAAAAATAAACCAGGCCTAAGGGTAATACCGCAAAGAAGGAGAATAACAAAGTTATTTTTACTGCCTTTATGCCCGGCACGTACTGAGGCAGGAAATAAAGGATGATCAAGTCTACGGAAAAATAGGCTGCGCCGATAATAAAGGGCGCGATATAGGCAAAGGCCAGGCGCGGCTTGACCACATAATTTCTGATATGCTCTATATCCTGCTTTTGGCCGTATTTTTCCGCCAGGGACGGGAATAATGCCTCTCCGATAGCCGTAGGAATAAGGCCGATAAATTTTGCCGAAGCAAAAGCCAGTCCATAATAGCCTAATTGCGTGCTGCTTAACAGCAAGCCCACCAGTATCCTGTCCGCTGCTTCCATAAGGTTAAGGAGAAAACCATTCGTTAAAATAGTGATACCTTCTTTAATCATTTTGAACGCTTCTTTAATATTCAAAGTAAACCTGAAGCGGTATCTCATCTTTAATATGCTGGCTCCGGAGGTAAGGAAATACGAACAGAATAAAGCCAGTATAATACCGGTGACTTTTAGCCGTCCGATGAAAATAAAAATAAAGATTACCGAAAGAAGCGCCTGCAGCACAATTACCTTGCTCTTAAAAGAGAACCTCTGGTAAGCCGACAGGAGCATAAGAAGAAAATTATTTATCTGCTGAATATATAGAAAACAGGAGAAGAGAATAATATGCCCCATAGTTATGGAGAAGTCTGAAAGCGTAAGGAAGGCCTTGCCTGCGAATATAAATAATATGCAGGCGGTGGTGCTTAGGATTAAAATGGAAGAAATTGTGATGTCTTTTGCCTCTTCTGATTTGTCCTTACGGCCTTGGCCTAAGTATTCCGGGATATCCTTCTGCATGGTCCAGCCCATGCCCAGCGAAATATGCCTTCCATGGTCAATCATCACCTTGAATAAATGCCATGTGCCGTAGAAACTGGGAGATAAGAAGCGGGCGATAATCAGCTCGCGTAGCATCAGGATGAGCGTAGAAATGAAGGTTGCGCCCGAAAACTGGGTAATATCCCTCAGGATTTTATTTTTTCTCTGCATACTGGTTCCGGTAAGGTTATTTGGGAAGGAGCTGGCTGATTATCTTATCCAGCTTTGTCCTTAGAGTAAAGTTAAAGACGATTTTATTCTGGCCTAAAGACTTAAAAATATCAAAGACAAGGTCGGCAATCTTTGCCTTCTCTTCTTTTTCCGGGTCCTCTAAAGGCTTACGGACTATATCAATAAGTTCTATCTTGCAGTCGGCAGTAACATTATTATTTACGCCTTTTATTTCGCTTATAAAATTAAGCCGCGCTTGCTGGATGTGGGTTTTTTCCAAATCTACCCAGTTGGAGTAATAAGGATAAAGATAGACCGCATCAATACCTTCTAATTTCACCACCGCATCTGCATCCCTTTTTAAAAGGTTAACCCTGCCGAAAGCAGAAACTTTGCCTTTCTCTGCTTGATTCTTCCAGGGCATCGAAGCGTCCAGTTCAAATTTCAAATCTTGAGGCGCAGGCGGGATATGTAACTCAGTAAGAAGCAGGTTTAAATCTTTAAGCGTTATCTCAATAAGGCCTTGCGGTAAGCTACGGTCAATAAACTTGATAGTAGCATTTTCTATTTCCAGATGCTTGAGGATTAGCGATAAAGAAGGCTTGGTTTTTTCTGCAGCCTGCGCAGGCCCTGATAAAGGAGGCTCAGAATTGGACGGCAGTATCAGAGAAGGGATTCCTGAAGCCGAAGCAGATGCCGGCTCAGGCAGCTTCTCGTAAGTAATCTCGGGGTTTAAGACATAAACATTATTAAAAGCGGTTTTACCGAAAATAAAATGCCTGAGGCTGGGAGATGCCGAAATCTTATCTGCTTTCAGCATGCCTTCAATAACCAGATTTTTTATTTCTACCTTCAGGGGAAGGCCAAGATTTACCCGGCCCAACTGAACCTTCCTTCCGGTTAGTTTTTGCAGTTGAGAGGAGATAATCGCCTTCCCGCTAACCGCCAGAACCAGGGAAAGCAACAGAAATGCCAACGCAAACAGCGCAAGGACCGTTAATACAATTTTCTTTTTGATAGACATTCTAAATTCACACCCCCTTCGTTCGATTCTCTTAATATTACTGGTGCGCCTGGGCCTAGCTCCTTCGGAGTCGGCCCTGTTAACTTGGTGCGCCTGGGCCGAATCGAACGGCCAGCAACCGGCTTAGAAGGCAGGTGCTCTATCCATTTGAGCTACAGGCGCATAATATATGGTATCGGGTCGATTCGGCCTGCTCGGCTTGTCGCCTCGCTACGACCTTATCGACACCGATAACTTTTTTGCTCTGTCGCAAAAAAGTTATCGGGGCGACAGGACTTGAACCTGTGACCTCTTGCTCCCAAAGCAAGCGCTCTAGCCAAACTGAGCCACGCCCCGTATTAAACTTAAATTATATCAACTCCTTTTATGCTCCTCAATATATTTCTTAAGTAATTTTTTCACCTTCAAAAGAGCAAGGTAGCGGTGGCTCATTTTGTGTTTTATCTTCGGGCCTAACTCTGCAAAGGTTTTATTGTATTTGGGGATAACAAATAAAGGGTCGTAGCCAAAGCCGGACTCCCCTTTTAATTCAAAACCAATGTAACCATAACAGCTGGCCGTAACTACAGCTAACAGCCCTTGCTTATCCGCAAAAGCCGCAGCGCAAAGATAATATGCCCTTCTTCTATATTTAGGTAAACCTCTCAATAGCCGCAACAATTTCAAATTATTCTGCGCATCGCTCTTATTCTTTCCGGAAAAACGCGAAGAATAAATTCCCGGAGCGCCATTTAAAGCATAAACGCAAAGCCCGGAATCTTCACCTAGGGTGAGTTTTCCAGTAAACCGCGCGGTTCCTACCGCCTTCTTTACGGCATTCTCTCTAAACGTCCTGCCGTTTTCAATTATACGGGGCGCATCGGGGTAATCGACTAAAGAACTGACCTTAAACTCAAGGCCTTTTAATATCTCTTTTATTTCCCCTAGCTTCTTTTTATTTTTTGTGGCGACTACCAGCTCCTGCCTCATAAAATATCCTTTAAAAGGCCCTTCTGGATTTCCACTAATTCCGTAATCCCTTTTTTAGCCAGCGCCAATAATTTGTCCATCCCCTCTTTATTGAACGTCTTTCTCTCCGCCGTGCCCTGTATTTCAATAAACTCACCCCTGCCCGTCATTATAATGTTCATATCCACATCCGCGCGGCTATCCTCTTCGTAAGTGAGGTCAAGAAGAGGCTCTCCGGAAAGGATCCCGACGCTGGTAGCCGCAACAAAATCCTTCAAGGGAATCTCTTCAATCAGCTTATTTCTATTTAACTTGTTTAAAGCATCTGCCAGGGCAATGAAGCTTCCCGTGATAGAAGCAGTGCGCGTGCCTCCGTCAGCCTGTATTACGTCGCAATCAATCCAGATAGTACGCTCTCCCATCTCCTTCATTTCAGTTACCGCCCTCAAGGAGCGGCCTACAAGGCGCTGTATCTCGTAAGTCCGTCCGGAATCCTTAGCGCGGGGGATACGCGTAGCGCAGGAACGCGGGAGCATTCCGTATTCTGCAGTCACCCATCCTGTTCCGGAACCTTTCAAAAAAACCGGGACAGATTCCTCTACGGAAGCGGTACAGATAACCTTAGTATTGCCTAACTCTATCAAGCATGAACCTTCAGCATACTTATTATAATTGCGCGTAATAGTTACCTTCCTGATTTTATCCGCTCCTCTTGCATCGGCTCTAACCATTGCTTTTCTCCTTTTTATCCTGAAAAACACAGACCTTATTCCTTCCCTCGGATTTAGCCATGTATAATGCCCTGTCCGCATGAATAATCAGCTCGTCCTTGGTCATTCCTTTTTTGAAACCAGCCACGCCTGCGCTTACCGTAATCTTTGCGTTTATCTGCCCGGAGAGCCGCTCCTGGCTTTCCTTCTCCACTGCCTGGCGGATTTTCTCTGCCGCGACCCTTGCCCCGGAAATCCCCGTATCGGGGAGAATAACCACAAATTCCTCCCCTCCGTAGCGGCTGATTACATCTATGTTACGCACATTTTTTTTCATGATTGCGGAAAAAAATTTCAGCGCCCGGTCTCCCTCTAAATGCCCGAAGAAATCATTATATGCCTTGAATGAATCAATATCAAACATGATAATGCTTAAAGGGTGGTTATAGCGCTCTGCCCTGATAATTTCATTCACGATCTGGCCCTGAAAATGACGGTGGTTATTTAAGCCGGTCAGGGCGTCTGTAATGGCAAGGCTGGAAAGCTTCTCTAAAATCCGGATATTCTCAATCTGCGCTACTGTCTCAAAAGCAAGCAGCGATAAAAACCTTAAGTCCTCTTCGTTAAAAATTCCGGTTCCGGCGATTTTATCGGTAACGTTCATTACCCCGATTACCTTGTTTTCCGCCTTAAGAGGAAGAGAGATGAATGATTTGCTCTTATAGGTCTCTTTCTTTCTAAACCCTTTAAGCCTCGGGTCTTCATCAATATCTTTAACCAATAAGGCATTCCCCTGCTGGGCCACCCATCCGGCGATAAGCTCCCCGATTTTTGTCCTGATAGTCACCCCTTGCCGGTCCAGCCCCCTTAACCCCTTTAAGACTAATTCTCCGGAAGCTTCATCTATGAGCATTAATGAGCTTTTTTCCGCCTCCACAATCTGGACTGCTTTATCGGTAACGAAATCTGCCAAATCATTAAGTATCATAATATTATTTATTTCATTATAGGCCTTAAGTATAATTTCTAATTTATATTTTTCTTTTTCCAGGTGCTCTATAGAATCCTTTAACCTCTGGCGGGTATGCTTGAGCTGATGCGTCATCTTATTGAAGAAATGCGCCAGCTCCTCCAATTCGTCTTTGGTGTGTAAATGGATTACATGCTCGAAATTGCCCTGGCTTACCTCCTCCGCGCCCAGATGCAGCTTTTTAATGGAGGCTACAATCTGGCTGCCTCGTAAAGTTCCGAAAAAGAAAGATAAGATTATTGAAAATAATACCACTACGCTAAAAATCCCGATAAGCCTGTTCCTTAAAACAAAAATAGACGCTTCCGGGATGCCTATCCCGAGGATTCCGATCACCTGCCTTGCTCCGTTATAAATGGGGGTGTATCCGGCAATATACCAGCGGCCCAAGACACTCATCCTGCCGATATACCTTTCTCCTTTTTTCAACGCCTCTCTTGCCCGGTCTGATTTAAGGGACGTACCTACGGCATATTCGCTTTTTTTCGAAGGCACGCTTGAAGAAATACGCCGGCTATCCGCAAAGATGCTGGATATCAGCCCCGTAGCCCTTTTGATTTCATCAATGATAATTCTTTCGTTATTGTTCAAAAGATACCCCGCGCTCATCATGCCGATAATTTCTTCTTTACGGTTTATTACCGGGATACCGGCCTTGATAATCAGGAGTTCTGCGTCTATCAGTTCGCTTGAGGCAATGGCTTCTTTGCCTGAAACCGTAGCTACTTTGCTGCTCAAGGATACACCTGCCGCGCGCTCGCCGTCAAAATAAGCCCGGATTTTACCCTGCTTATCTGTGACGACAAAAAAATCAAAATTATGCTCGCGGGAAACTGTTTCTAATTCCTTTCCCAGAAGTTCTAAATGGCCGGAATCAAGGAGGCTGCTTACGCGCCGGTTATGGTCTCTGATGATATATTTTAGTTCTGAACCGGTATTTTTATATATAGACTCGGCGATATTCAGGTTATTGATAACCTTTTGCCTGGCGTCATTTATGGCCATCCGGGCAATGAAGCCCACAGTCAGGATGCAGACGACCAGCATGGGCAATACCGAGGTGATAAAAAAAGTATGCAGAAATTTAATGCGAAGCTTAGCCATAAGACCTAATCCTTAAAAACACTCTTACCCGAAGAATCAACTGCCACAATCAAAGGGAATTCTTTAACATAAAGCCGGTAAATTGCCTCCTGGCCCAAATCGGCGTATGCAATTAAATCAGAGCGTTTAACAAATTTTGACAAGAGCGCGCCTGCTCCCGCAATGGTAATAAAATAAACACCCCTGTATTTTTTTATGGCCTCCCTCACCTTTTTCGCGCGCCTGCCCTTTCCGACCATCCCTTTTAACCCGGCCTTTATTAAAGCCGGGGTGAATTCATCCATCCGGCTGCTTGTAGTCGGGCCGCAGGAGCCGATGACTTTGCCCCGAGGGGTTTTAGTTGGGCCGCAGTAGTAAATAATCTGGCCTTTAAAATCAAAGGGCAATTTCCTTCGCATCTTTAAGGCCTCAAGCAGCCTTTTATGTGCCTGGTCTCTTGCCGTGTAAATTACCCCGGTAAGGGATACTTCGTCTCCTGCTTTCAGTTTACGTATATCTTCTTGCCGTAAGGGAGTTTTGATTTCTTTCATAAGCTTATAAAATTTTTGTCTGGCTTCTTAAGGCATGGCAGCTGATATTCACTGCCACAGGAAGGCCGGCGATATGGGTGGGAAAAGTACTGATGTGCACCGCAAGGACGGTTGCATCCCCGCCTAAGCCCATAGGCCCGATGCGCAACTTGTTAAGTTCATCCAATAATTCTTTTTCAATTTTGCTTTTTGCTTTTCGGGCATTAGGTACTTTGCTTAAAAGTGATTTCTTAGCCAGAAACATTGCGTAGTCGGCAGTCCCGCCAATACCCACGCCTACTATATAAGGAGGGCAGGCATCAGGCCCGGCGTTTTTTACCGCGGAAATAATAAATTCCTTGATCTCCCTCCACTCGGCAGTGGGGTTAAACATCTTAAGCTGAGCTTTATTTTCGCAGCCAAATCCCTTAGGAAGCACGGTAACTTTTAGCTTATCGCCTTCTACTATATCAGTATGAATAATTCCCGGAGTGAAACCCGCTTTTTTTCTTGATAACGGCTCCCTTACGACTGAATTCCTTAATGCGCCTTTGCGGTAGCCTGATTCAATGCCCCGATTAACTGCTTTCTGTAAGTTGCCGCTCACTCTGACATTTTGGCCTATCTCTAAGAAAACTACCGGCATCCCGGTATCCTGGCAGATCGCCAAGCCCTCGCTGGAAGCGACATCAGCGTTTTTAATCAGTGCCGCAATTATCCTTCTTGCCCGGCCATTCCTCTCTTCTCTATACGCGCGCCTTAAAGCCAGCAAAACATCCTTCCTTAAAAATAGGTTTGCGCGGATGCATAAATCCTCAACTGCCTTTTTGATTTTATCTGCCGATATTGTCTTCATATTTTAGGGACGGTTCTCAAGTCGTTCTAAAAGTGTCCCCTAAGAGGGGACACTTTTGCTTTGAGTTGAGAACCGTCCCTGTTTAAATTCGCGCGAGACTACGGTTTTTATTCCGCCGCGGGGGTTGAAATCCCCGGTAATCTTTGCCCAGGCCGGCTTGGCTGCTTTTACAAAATCATCGAGCAACTTATTCACCAGGTGCTCGTGGAATATGCCGATGTTGCGGTAAAAAATCGTGTACATTTTCAATGACTTCAATTCAACGCAATACTGATGAGGAATATAGTCTATATATATGACGGCAAAATCAGGCAGGCCGGTCTTGGGGCAGATACAGGTAAACTCCGGGATCTCAAGATGAATGGTATAATTCCTGTCAGGGTATTGATTCTTCCAGACATCAATTTTTGGCGTCTTAAGATTTTTAATCTTACCCTGCAAGCCTTCGTAAGAAGATTCTTTCATTTTACTCCTATCAACTTATGCATTTGGGGGATTATGCAGGCGGCGATATCCTCTTTTAGACACATCCCTTTAAATAACTCTGTTTTAGACCTTAATTCAGGGGAATCTTCGTAGCTGTTCGGCTGCAAAACCAAGACTGCCTGGCGCCGCGAATCTTTGACAAGAGAAATTGCCTCTTTGATATCTTCTTCTCTTGTATCGTGGCATATAACTGCTTTCAGGAAAACTTCCTTCGCTTGTGCTACCTTCAGGAATTTCCTGTGTATCCCCCAGAAACTCCCTATGCCTGTAGAACTGGGGAGTTTCAGGTCCATCGCTACGATATCCACATACTTTATAACTCGGCGCAGTTCTCCCGGAAGGGTGCCGTTCGTTTCCAGATAATTCCTGTATCCGTTATAAGACGTAAGTTTCAATATCTCTTCTAACGAATCCACCTGTAAAAGCGGCTCTCCGCCGGTGAAAGAAACCGAATGCAGCGGCCCGTTATATAATGCGATATCTTCAAAGAGCTCCCCTGGCTCGTATTCAACGAAATAATTCTGGCTTGTATCGCAGAAGCTGCAATTCAGGTTGCATCCGAAGAAACGCACAAAAACCTGTTTTTCTCCCAGGTAAAGGCCCTCTCCCTGCACGCTCTCAAATATCTCCGAAATCTTTGCTTTCATCCCCACCCCTTACACCTGGTGCTAAGGCAATCTCACACCTGGTGTCAGTTCAGACTCACACCAGGTGCCAAGGGTCGTTGAAGCCGGCTTCTTGAAATCCCTTGTGCCTGAAAAAACAGCTATCACACTCTCCGCAAGGCTTCCTTTCCCCCGTATAACATGACCAGGTTAACCGGAAAGGAACCCCCAGGCGCGCTCCTAATTTTATGATTTCCGCCTTTGTTTTATTAATCAAAGGCATCTTTATTTCAATTCTTTTCCCGTTCGAGCCTGCCTTTGTGCCGGACCTGGCTACTTGATTAAAGGCAGAGAAAAACTCCGGCCGGCAATCAGGGTAACCCGAATAATCTTGAGCATGCGCGCCGATAAATATTGCGGCTGCGCCGATTGCTTCCGCATAGGAAAGCGCAAAACTTAAGAAGATAATGTTACGAGCCGGGACATAAGTTGAAGGTATCCCCTTACCCGGTTCTTTAGGAATAGCAATTTTGTTGTCTAAAAGCGCAGAGCCCTTCCAGGGCAAAGAGATTTTAAGTACCCGGTATTTAGCCTTCGCGCTTTCGGCTATTTTTTTGGCCGCGTTGATTTCTTTATCATGGCGCTGTCCGTAATTAAAGGCCAGGCAAAAACATTCGTAGCCTCTGCTCTTCGCAAAAAAAAGCGTAGTTGCCGAATCCAGCCCGCCTGACAATAAAACCACTGCCTTGCGGCGGCTTGTGCGCACATCACTCCTCATAAGTAGCAGAGCTCGTATTATTCTCCCAGACTGTTACTGATTTAAGAAAAGGAATGCCTTCTTTAAGATTGCCAAAAATAAACTTTGCGATGTTTTCCGAGGTAGGATTTGCTTTTTTAAAGTAGGAAAGCTCATTTAAGTATTTATGGTCCAAACCATCCAGGATTTTGTTTAATTTTTCCTTAAATTCCTTAAAATCAATAACCATCCCAGCGTTATCCAGCTCTTCCTTTTGCGCCACTGCCTCAATTCTCCAGTTGTGGCCGTGCAAGCTTTCGCACTTACCCTTATACTCCCTTAAATTGTGCGCGGAGCTGAAATTTCCTTCGACTTTTATGCTATACATCGGATGCCTTTTCTACTTTGCCTTTTAAAGGCTCTCCCAAAAACCTTTCGGCAATACCGCTAAACCATTCGGGATTATCGCTGACATAGAATTTGTGCTTGGGCCTCTTATGGTTTTTATTTAACAGGCCTTCTGAGCCGAGGATCTTTTTTACCTCAATGGCAACCTGCTCGGCGGAATCTATCAAGGTAACGCGGCTTCCCATTGCCTCTTTGATAACCGGCTTAAGCAACGGATAATGCGTACACCCTAAAATAACAGTATCTACCCCTGCCTCTTTCAGCGGCAGAAGATATTCTCTGGCAACTTCCTTAACTACTCCCCCCTTCAGGAACCCTTCTTCCACAAAAGGGACAAAAAGCGGGCAGGCACAGGCGCTTACTTTCACCCGGCTGTCAAGCTGTTTGATTTCACTTTCATACGAGCGGCTCTTAATGGTGCCTTTCGTCCCGATAACGCCGATATGTTTATTCTTGGTGGCATAAACCGCTTCTCTTGCGCCCGGAGAAATCACCCCCACGATCGGGACTTTAAAATAACTTTTGATTACCGGCAGGGCAAAACTTGAAACCGTATTGCAGGCCACGCAAATCAACTTCACTTCTTTTTTTAAAAAGAAAAGGATGCTCTCTATGGAAAAACGGATTACCGTTTCCCTGGACTTTATCCCGTAAGGGACCCTCGCCGTGTCTCCGAAATAAATTATATCTTCTCCGGGAAGCTGCCGGATAATTTCTTTTGCGACAGTCAAGCCCCCCACGCCCGAATCAAAGACGCCTATTGCTTTCATCATCTTGCCTCTGCGAGGGCAATTTCTTTTGCGTAACTATTAATTCCGGAAATAATGCTCTCAGCCACCTTCTGCCTGTAATACGAATTCTTCAGCATGCGCTCTTCATTGGTATTGGATAAAAAACCCACCTCTATCAATACTGCCGGCATATTGACTTCCCTTAAGACCGCAAAGTTTGCCCCTTTTACGCCCAGCATCTTTGAGT
>JBFMBZ010000099.1:0-2689 GCA_040754615.1 Candidatus Omnitrophota bacterium
TAATTACTTTGTAGAAATTTAGTATTAAATATACAGGGCCAGATATCATTGCCAGGCTATTAATTAGAAAATCCGGCTTATTATAAATATTCGTCCTTAAATTATGAAATTTCAGAATATAATGGTTTTGGGCTAGAATATGCCAGAGGATCCAGTAAAAAATGAGGCTTACGGTTAAATTTACGAATCTGCCGGACATAAGGGCCCAAAAAATATATACGGCTATTAAAAGCGGCAGCCATAAAGTTTGGGCTAGGGGCATGTTCTTGAATTGGCCCCTGTCCATATAAACAACGGCAAAGGTAGCCACAAAATGCATCTGGCCAATGAGATAAAAAACGTTTTGGTATAAATTCGGAAGGACGGTATAGTTATAGCGGAGCAAATAATTCAAAACAAAGAAAATAATAATGGCGAGCGGAAAACAGGCGAGCAGAAGTATATCAAACCAAGGATTCAAAAGGCACTTTGGTTTGTTTAAGCTTAGTTCTAATTGCACTATTTCCTTAAAACTGCGATTGCTTCAACTTCAACGAGGAATTCCGGCCTGCAAAGGGCTGCCTCTACACAAGTTGAAGCGGGTAACTTGGTTATGCCTTGTTTTCGGTAAAATTCAATCCTGAACTTTCTAAAATCTTCGTAATGCCTCATGTCGCTCAAATAACAGGTAGTCCTGACTACATCATCCCAGTCTGCCCCCTCTGAAGAGAGCAGGGCAGTAATATTTTTATAAGTCCTGGTTGCCTGCGCCGCAAAATCACCCGGATAAAGCGAATTTCCTTTCTTGTCTACGCTGGCTGTTCCGGAAATAAACAAAAAAACAGCCTCCCCGGAGTCAACCCTTATGCCCCTGGAAAAAGGAACGGGCCTGGCATAAGCTGTGGGCTCACTCATCACTTCCGGAGCATGCATGACCTTTCTTATCATTTTCAGCTGGTTTCTTTTGCGCATAATGCTGTAATTATACTTCTTTTCTGCGGAAAACGCAAGCGTTACGTAGGGCGAGGGTTAGCTTCTTTCGTAATGAAGCGCGCTTCCAAAACGTCTCTTTTATGCCGATTGCATACCTGGGAAGGCTCTCGTAATTTACCTTCACTTCAACCAACATCGGTCCCGGATAATCCATGCTTTTGAGGCAAAACTGCTCAAGCTCCTCTTCATTCTTTACGCCATGGTAATCAACGCCAAGGGCTTGTGCCAAAAACCGGTAATCAGGATTAACCAATTTCACGCAATTAGCCCTTCCATACAGCTTTTCCTGTAAATCTTTTATAAGCCCAAGGGCAGCGTCGTTAAAAACAAAAATTACAATGCCGAGTTTCTCTCTGACTGCCGTAAGGGTCTCAAATCCGCTCATCAAAAAACCTCCGTCTCCGCAAACGCAGACAACCTTCCTGTCGCTACGGCCGATCTTGGCCCCGATAGCTGCCGGAATACCAAAGCCCATTGCCTGATAGTCCGTAGGGGTAATAAAGGTCCTTGGCTCAAATACCTGAAAATCAGAAACCGCCCAAAGCTGATGGTTGCCGCAATCTGTAACAAGTATGCTCTCCCTGCTCAAAGATTTTCTTAACCTTTGGAAAAAAATTGAAGGAAGGACCCCTTTATCTGCGGAATTAAATTTATTAACCGCTCCCTGCTGGCCTTCTTTCCCCCTCTTAATCTTCTGCATGAGCGATATATCCTTTTGCCTTTTGGCATCTTTTAAAATATCCAGAAGAGAAACCAGGACAAGTTGCGTATCGGCACATAAAGCCATCTGCGCAGGGTAATTCTTATTGAAGACTGATTTGTCTTTGTCAATATGGGCAAGCCAGGCAGAGATGCGCATTCCCCACTGTCCGGTGCTCATTTCGCTGAACCTGCAGCCGAAAGCCAGAATAACATCGCATTCCTTAAAAACCTCCTCGGAAATTTCTGTGCCGCTTGGCCCGAAACCAAATCCCACGGACAGTTCATGGTCTTCAGGGAAAACGCCCCTGCCAGAAATAGTCGTTGCCACAGGCATGCTAAACTTCTCCGCTATTTGGCGTATAAGGCCGCTTGCTCCAAAAGCGCCCATCCCCGCGTAAATACCGCAATGCTTTGCATTGATAATCTTTGAAGCAAGCTGTTCAATCTTTTCCTTAACCCCGCTATCCAGAGCGGATTTTTCTCCTGCTTTTTCTCCTGTGGTTTCTTTTTGAGACTTTTCCGACAATACCTCTTTGGAGACCTCAACGATAACCGGACCGGGGCCGGCTTCTTGCGCCACATAAAAAGCTTCTTTTATGCGCCTGCTAATTGTATCTCCATGACGGATTCTTATAACTTGTTTGACTATGGGCCTGGCAGCTTCTAACTGCTTTACCTGATGTATGAAAAAATCTCCTTTGGCGCTTCCTATAGACATGGCTAAAACCACCAGAGGCGAAGAGTCGGCATTTGCCTCGGCAAGGCCGCTAAGCATATGAGTCAGGCCCGGCCCGCCGACTACAATACAGACACCTACTTTTCCGGTCGCACGGCTGTATCCATCAGCCATGTAAGGAGCATTCTGTTCATTGGTAACCAAAATATTGCGGATACCGCTCCCTGCGAGGCTGTCGTATAACGCTAAATTCTGCGCTCCGGGCATTCCAAAAACACAGGATACTCCCTCATTTTTTAAAGATTCAACTATAATTTCCGAGCCGGTCTTTAGCAATTT
>JBFMBZ010000100.1:0-13868 GCA_040754615.1 Candidatus Omnitrophota bacterium
TGCTGCATTGGCGATAGGAATGATTTTGGCTTTTTATCTGGCGCAGGAATTCAAAGTTCCGCAAAAGGTTCTCTTTACCATGATTATAGCCTGTGTTTTAGGTTCTATTTCGGAATTGGCAAAAAGGCAGGAACTGGTATTTTCTTTAATTTTTACCTTCGTATTATTCGTAATCGGGATTCTTTATGGAAAAAGAATTACGCCTGTGCTTTTTTCAAGAAAGATGCTGATTTTGTTGTCTGCTATAGCCTTTACGGCGGTAGCCGCATTAGAGCCCTGGTATACGGAAAATGAATTCAGCCGCTACCCAAAGACAGTGAAATATTCCGGTTTTTGGCCGGAGGCAACTGAGGCGTGGGAATGGTTAAATCTTGAAACGGCCGCAAATAATATCGCCTATGTCGGCAGGCCGGTTCCCCTTCCGCTTTACGGAAGTAAATTTAAAAATAACGTTTATTATGTCTCGGTAAATAGCCAGGAACCCGCGAAGCTGCATTATTTTCCCGAAAGCCGCTATCACTGGGGTAAAGACTATGAGGGAAAGCACAAGAATTTTGAAGAGAAGGGCAATTACCGCGGGAATGCAGATTGCATAACCTGGCTAAAGAATATTGAAAAGAAGAAGACAGATTACCTCTTTGTTTATTCCTTGCATCAGATTAAAGGAATAGAGTTCCCGATAGAGGATGCGTGGGCAAGGAAAAATCCTGTTCAGTTTCAGCTGGTTTATGAAAAGCCCAGCACACATATCTATAAAATAGTCCGATGAAGCTGTCTATTGTCGTACCGGCGCATAATGAGGAAGAGAATATCTCTGACCTTATCATAAAGATAGAAGAACTACTGGATTTGCCTTTTGAGCTCGTCATAGTTAATGACCATTCCCTTGACCATACGGAAGATATTGTGAAAAGGCTGGCGAACAGTTATAATAATATAAAATTAGTAGCCAATGAGATGCCTAATGGATTTGCCAATGCCATAAGGACCGGCTTTATGCATGCTTCAGGGGATGCGGTTCTCCCGCTTATGGCTGACCTTTGCGATGACCTGCAAACCATCAAGCCCATGTATGAAAAGATGGGGGAGGGGGTTGATATCGTCTGCGGGAGCCGCTATATTCAAGGAGGCCTGAGGCTTGGAGGCTCTAAGCTGAAAGGGTTCCTCTCCTGTTTTGCCGGAAGGTCCTTGCGCTACCTATTGGGTGTCCCTACTAGTGATATAGCCAATGCCTTTAAAATGTACCGTAAGGAAGTGCTGGATGGTATAACCCTTGAGGCTAAAGGTTTTGAGATCTCTATGGAGATTCCCATAAAGGCGTATCTAGAGGGGTTTAAGATAGCAGAAGTGCCTACTGTTTGGAGGGAAAGAAGCAGGGGTAAGTCAAGCTTTAAGATTTTTAAGTTCATACCAGGATACCTGAAGCTTTATTTTTGGGCAATTTACAAAAGGATTAAGCATGGAAAAAAATAAGAAGGAAATACTCGTTGAAATCTCTGCACAGGTAATTTATTATTCCCTGATTCTTATCCCTTTTGTCGCCAGTTTTTCTTCGGCTGCAGTTAACGTTTTCACCGTTATGGTGATAGTTGTTTACCTCCTAAAGAAATTTATCGCCAAAGATTTCAAAGAAACGCTAAATCCCTTGAGTGTTGCTTATTTATTATTGATCCTTGCGGCATTACTTTCTTTCATAAACACCGCAAGCGTTAAGGAGAGCCTGCACGGGATCGTCAAGCTTTTAAAGTATGGTTTTCTGTTTATTATCGCCAGTGAGCATCTTAAGGATAGAAAACACCTGGAGAGAATTATTCTGGCTTCGCTTTCTGGCGTCTTCCTGGCCTCTTTTGACGGGTTTTTCCAGATTTATTCCGGCAAGGACATTTTCAGGCACAATCCGCCTGATTTTGCCATTGGCTTGTCCCGGCCCAAGGCTGCTTTCCCGCACACCAACATCTTTGCCGGCTATTTAGCGTTGTTTCTTCCGCTTGGCATGGCCTTGAGCTTATACTATTTTAAGGGGAAGTCAAAACTCGTGCTCATGTTTACAACAGCGTTCGCTTTGCTCTGCCAGATTTTAACTTTTTCCCGCGGAGCTATTTTTGGTGTCTTTGCCGCTGTCTTGTTTATGGCTGCGCTGAAAAAAGATAAAATAATACTTACGCTCCTGGTAATTGCCTTGCTAATCACCCCTTTTCTCCTTCCGCAGGGCGTGCGCGATTGGGTAAAATCCACGAAATCCGTATGGGAATTGCTTCTGAACAGCGAGAGGATATATCTTTATAAGACCAGCGTTAATATGATTAGTGACCATCCAGTGGTAGGAGCAGGAGTGAATACCTTTATCTTGAATTATCAAAAATACCGGCCGCAGCAGGAATACGGATATCCGGGAGAAGGAAGCCACTATGCCCATAACATATATCTTCATACTGCCGGGGAGATCGGTTTATTAGGTTTATCTGCTTTTTTATGGTTAATATTTGTTCTCTTCCGGGCGTGGTATGGATTACATAAGAGCGCAAAAGACGATTTCTTAAAAATTTGCGGCCTGGGGTTAATTGGCTGTATCGGGGCTTTTCTTATCAACGGCCTTACGGAAACCAATCTTTATTACCCGAAAATCGCGATATTGTTTTGGTTTCAGGTTGGGTTATTGTTGGGTATAATAAGGCTAAATGGGAGGCTTTCATGAAAAATATAAAGGTAGTAATTTTGTGCGGCGGAAGGGGCAGCCGCCTGAAAGAAGAAACAGAGGTGCGGCCAAAGCCCTTGGTTGAGATAGGTTCAAGGCCTATACTCTGGCATATAATGAAGCTTTACGCCCACTACGGATTTAAGGATTTTATACTATGCTTAGGTTACAAGGGGGAGATGATTAAGGAATATTTCTTAAACTACGAAGCCATGAATAATGACTTTACCATCCATTTAGGAATGGCTAATTCCATTGAATTCCACAGTAACCACCTGGAGAAGGGCTGGAAAGTAACCCTTGTAGATACAGGCCTGCTTGCGCAGACCGGTACGCGCATTAAAAGGGTAGAAAATTATATAGAAGGGGATACTTTCATGGTGACATACGGAGACGGGGTAGGCAATATAAATATCGGGGAGTTGTTTAAATATCATAAGTCCGGGGGAAAAATCGGAACAGTTACGGGGGTGCATCCTTCTTCAAGGTTCGGAGAGCTGGTAACTAAGGGCGAAGATGTTATTGAGTTCAGCGAGAAACCGCAGGTGACCGAAGGTTTCATAAACGGAGGGTATTTTGTTTTCAACAGGAAGTTTTTTGAGTATTTACAAGAAGACGATAACTGTTATTTAGAGAGCGTGCCTTTGGAAAAACTAGCCAGAGAAAAACAATTGTCCGTATATAAACATAAGGGTTTCTGGCAATGCATGGATACCCAAAGAGAGCTGGATATCTTAAATGACCTCTGGAAGAGGAAGGTAGCGCCCTGGAAGGTATGGAAATGAAAGGGTTCTGGAAGAATAAAAGAGTATTAATTACCGGTTACGAGGGTTTCCTGGGCTCGCATCTTACTAAAAGGCTTATTGAATTGGGTGCGGGCACATTTGGCCTGGATATAATCACGCACAGGAAGGAAACAATCCTAAGGCAAGACCTTGGAAAAATCAGGATTACAAAGGGAAGCGTTGAAGATTTTAGGCTGGTTTCCAGGCTAATGAAGGCCAATAAAATTGAATACGTTTTTCATCTGGCTGCAGTTTCGTTGGTTCATAAGGCGCAGGCATCTCCCCTTTCTGCATTTTCAACAAATATCAGGGGGACGTGGAATATCCTGGAAGTATGCCGGAATTTGCCTTTCGTAAAAGCGGTGATTGTCGCTTCAAGCGATAAGGCGTACGGGGCCCATAAAAAGCTGCCTTATACTGAAGAAGCTCCTTTAATCGCAAACCATCCTTATGACGTCTCCAAGAGCTGCGCTGACTTGATTGCCCATTCTTATTTTTATACTTACGGCTTACCCGTAGCAGTTACAAGATGCGGAAACATTTTCGGGCCCGGAGATTTTAATTTCTCAAGGATAGTCCCGGATGCGATAAGATGCGCGTTTTCCGGGGAAACGCTTTTGATCCGCAGTAACGGCAGGTTTACCCGCGACTATATTTTTGTTGACGATATTGTAAATGGCTATCTTATCCTTGCGCAAAAATTGCAGAAATTAAAACTCGGAGGCGAGGCGTTTAATTTCAGTGACGAGAAACCGCTTACTGTGTTGGAGCTAATAAGGATAATATATAAAATAAGCAGAATACCGGCCAATTATAAAATCCTTAATCAGGCAAAATTTGAAATCAAGCACCAGTATCTTTCTTCTCTTAAAGCAAGGAGGGTATTAGGATGGGCACCTGAAGTTTCTCTTGAGCAAGGATTAAAAAGGACCATTGAATGGTATAAGCATAATTTGCGCGCCCGGAGGTTCTTATGAGCAGGCAGATAGATTTTAATAAACTGTTTATCTTTGAAATGGCAAATAACCATATGGGCGATCTTGGCCATGGGATAACGATTATCCGCGAGATTAGCAAGATATGTAAAAATTTTGCACGGGCTGGTTTTAAGTTTGCCCTTAAACTGCAATACAGAAACCTGGATACTTTTATCCACCCGGATTTTAAGGGCAGGGGCGACATCAAATACATCAAGCGTTTTGAAGAAACGCGGCTCGGCGAAAAAGAGTTAAGGGCTTTAAAAGACGAAATCAAGGATTCCGGCTTTATATCCATATGTACTCCTTTTGATGAAGCCTCCGTGGACTTAATTGAAAAGCATGATTTTGACGCAATAAAAGTAGGCAGCTGCTCTTTTACGGATTGGCCGCTGCTTGAGCGGATAGTCAAGACGGATAAGCCGGTTATTTTATCCGTGGGAGGAGTTACGCTTGAAGATGTGGATAAAGTCGTAGTTTTTCTGGAGCACAGAAGAAAACAGTTTTGCCTTATGCACTGCGTAAGCCTTTATCCTGCTAATGACCATGACTTACAGCTTAATCAGATTGACCTGATGCGCACCAGATACCCGGATATACCAGTGGGATATTCAGGCCATGAAAATCCGGATAATCTGGAGCCGTTAAAGATAGCCATAGCCAAAGGCGCTTCTGTTTTTGAGCGGCATGTAGGAGCGGCCTCTAAAGAATATAAACTCAACCAGTATTCTTCCGGCCCCGAAGCGATAGGAAAGTGGTTATCGGCAGCTGAGGCAGCATTCAAGGCCTGCGGTGTTTCGGATAACCTAAGGCACATCAGCAAAGAAGAGGTGGAGGCCTTAAGAGATTTAAAAAGAGGGGTTTTCGCCAAAGAAAAAATCAGGCAGGGAGAGAAGATAAATCTTTTCAATACTTTTCTGGCAATACCGAGCTCTAAAAATCAGCTGCTCGCTAATGATTTATCTAAATATGCGGAGTATATTGCAAAAAAAGAGATAAACCAAAATGAGGCGGTTATATCTTCCGAGGTAATCTCCAGCAACCTCAGGGGCAAGGTGCTCCAGATAATAAATAAAGTCAAGGATATAGTTATCGAAAGTAAAATCAGCCTTCCTGAAAAAGTTGATTTTGAGCTATCGCATCATTATGGAATAGAAAATTTTGAAAGTTTTGGCGCAGCGATAATTAATTGCATAAACAGGGAATATTGTAAGAAACTGATAATAATGCTGCCCGGCCAGAAGCACCCTTCTCACTATCACGATAAAAAGGAGGAGACCTTCCATATACTTTACGGCGATATCTCCCTGGTTTTAAATGGGGCCCAAAAAGAGTATAAGCCGGGAGAGATGATTGTCATTGAAAGAGGCAGCAAACATAGCTTCAGCTCCAAAAACGGCGCAGTCTTTGAAGAAATCTCAACCACGCATTTTTCTGACGATTCCTATTATGACGACAAAAAGATATTGGAGAATAAAGACAGAAAGACAGAAATGACCTTCTGGTCAGATTGGCTGATAAAGCCAATCTCCTAAGTCTTGAAAGGAATATTTATTTGCTAACGATTGCCTGGGATATAGATGATGTCTTAAATGACCTTATGCGCCTATGGCTTGAAAATTACCAAAGAAAGCATCGCAATGCCCATTTTTTAAAATATATCGATATCAGGGAGAATCCGCCGCATAAGCTCCTGGGGATAAGTAAAGAGCGCTATCTCGCTTCCCTGGATGAATTCCGATTATCGGGAAAATATGAAAAAATTACTCCCTTGCCCGAAGTTAAGAGATGGTTTTTGCGCCATGGGGAGTTTTTTCGTCATATAGCTGTCAGCGCAGTACCGGTAAGTTCATCATTCGTGAGCGCAGAATGGTTATTCAGGCATTTTGGCAGGTGGATAAGGTCTTTTCATTTTGTTCCCTCTCTGCGTAACGGCGCTAATGAGCCCAGGTACGATAAAAGCAAAGAGGATTTCCTGCGCTGGCTGGGCAAGGGAGATATTTTTATTGATGATAATGAAACGAATATTCGGGAGTGTAAAGAGTTAGGGATAAAATGTATTTTGTTCCCCCGCCCCTGGAATAAGAGTAAATTAACCATATCGCAAATGCTAAAGATTCTTAAATGATTAAACTCTCCGATTACGTATTTAAGTTTATTTCCGGGTTAAAGATAAAACATGTTTTTCTCCTTCCCGGAGGAGGATGCATGCATTTAGTTGATTCGCTGGGAAGGCAGCCGGAGTTAGAATACATCTGTTGCCTGCATGAACAGGCTGCTGCCATAGCCAGTGACGCCTATGCTCAATACACGAACAATATCGGCTTAGCGCTGGTAACTACCGGGCCCGGAGGCACCAATGCCATTACTGGAGTTGCCGGAGCCTGGATTGATTCCACTCCGGTATTGATTATATCCGGCCAGGTTAAGCGCCAGGATATGATCGGAAAAACCGGGCTCAGGCAGAGAGGCAATCAAGAGATAGATATTATATCAATAGTAAAGCCGATTACTAAATATGCGGCCACGGTTTTGGAGCCTGAAAGCATAAGGTACCATTTAGAAAAGGCAATTTATCTGGCAAGAACCGGCCGGCCCGGGCCGGTTTGGATAGATATTCCTCTGGATGTTCAGGCAACCATGATAGAGGAGGCCCGGCTCAAAGGTTTTTCTTCTCCCGCATTAGCTGCTAAAGAGAATAAAAGAGAAGCCGCAAGCTCTGCAAAAAAAGCTATTCAATTGCTTAATGATTCGCAAAGGCCGGTAATCCTGGCAGGCAACGGCATCAGGTTATCGGGAGCCCTGAATGATTTTTTGGATTTAGTTGATTATCTCAAAATACCGGTATTAACCACTTGGAGAGCCACGGATTTCCTGCCTGATAACCACGGATTATTTTTCGGCAGGCCGGGCTCCATTGGCCAGCGGCCGGCAAATTTTATTCAGCAAAATTGCGATTTTATCATGGTTATAGGAGCCAGGCTTGACCTTCCACAGTCCGGGTATAATTACAATAATTTTGCCCATTTTGCTAAAAAGGTAATAGTTGATATTGACCTGGCGGAAATAAGAAAGCTGAATATGCATATAGATGTTCCGGCAACCTGTGAAGCTAAAGATTTTATAGCTGAGCTCTTAAGGCAAAAAGATAAAATACACCCCAGTGAGCGCGCTGAGTGGCTATCCCATTGTAATGACTGGAAAGCTAAATATCCGCTAATATTGCCGCAATACTGGCAGCAAAAGGAATATGTGAATACCTATTGCCTGGTAGATATTTTATCAGAACTGCTTTCGACTGATGACGTCATCGTCCCCGGGAGTTCCGGCAGCTGCAGTGAAATTACCATGCAGGCATTTAAAGTTAAGAAAGGCCAGCGGGTATTTAACAGCCCGGGTCTGGGTGCAATGGGCTTTGGCTTACCGGCAAGCATCGGCGCCTGCATTGCCAGCGGAAAGAAGCGCACGGTGAGCATTATAGGAGATGGAGGCCTACAGCTTAATATTCAGGAGCTGGAGACAGTGGCGAGGCTAAAGTTACCCCTTAAAATCTTTATTCTAAACAATAACGGTTATGCCTCAATTAGAAATACCCAAAATAATTATTTTAAAGGCAATTTAGTTGCCTGCGACCCTACGAGCGGGCTGACTATTCCCCAGACATGCAAAGTTGCCGGAGCTTATGGCTTAAAAAACTGCAGGATATCAAGCCATGCCGGGATTAAAGAACGCATAAAGGAAATTCTGGAGCAGGAGGGGCCGTTCATCTGCGAGGTAATGGTGGACCCCAATTTGCAGACTGCTCCGCGGCTTTCCTCGCAGGTTCTGCCTGACGGCTCTATTGTTTCTAAGCCGTTAGAGGATTTATGGCCTTTTTTAGGCAGAGAGGAATTTAAGGCAAACATGATTGTAAACCCCGAAGGCGATATAAAATGAAAATATTGGTTACCGGCGCATCCGGATTCATTGCCAGAAACATAATCGAACAACTGAAAAGCGGCTACACCATTATACCTTGTAATAGTGCTGAACTTAACCTCCTAGATTCTGATAAGGTTTTTGATTTTATAAAAACGGGCAAATTTGACGTAGTGATACATACTGCTACATATGACGCCGCGCCAAAGCATTCCACAAAAGACCCCTCAAAGGTCCTGGAGTATAACTTAAGAATGTTTTTTAATCTTGCCAGGTGCAAAGATTACTTCGGCAAGATGATTTATTTTGGCTCTGGAGCTGAGTTTTCCCGGGAGTACTGGGTGCCGAAAATGAAAGAGGACTATTTTGACCGGCACGTTCCCCAGGACCAGTACGGC
This sequence comes from Candidatus Omnitrophota bacterium, assembly GCA_040754615.1. GTDB lineage: Bacteria > Omnitrophota > Gorgyraeia > Gygaellales > Profunditerraquicolaceae > JBFMBZ01. Next base: position 8,774 of record JBFMBZ010000100.1, read on the forward strand.
TTTTCAAAATATATAATGAATAAGTTTGCCCGTTTAAGCGAAAACATATATAACTTCAGGCTTTTTGCCGTATTCGGCAAATATGATGACTACAGGGTGCGTTTTGTTTCCTATGCCTGCGCTGCCGCTGCGCTCAGCTTACCCATCACAATCGAAAAGAATGTCTCGTTTGATTATCTGTATATAGATGATTTGGTTAATATAACAGAGTGGTTTATCAATAAGTCGCCCAGAGAAAAAGATTATAACGTTTGTACCTGCAGGGTATACGACCATTTAACACTTGCCAAAAAGGTTTTGAAAATTTGCGGCAAGGATTTAGAGGTAATAGTCAAAGAAGATAGCCCTGGCATTGAATATAGCGGGGACAACTCAAGGCTTATGAATGAGGTTGGCGAATACAGTTTTAAGGATATCGATGATTCCATTAAGGAAATATACAGCTGGTATTCAGCCAATAAAAATATTATTGATAAAGAGTATCTGTGCTAAAGCATAACCCTGAACTAAGATAGGGGATAGGAGAAGGCATGTCAAAAAAATCGCTTTTTTTCATAGTTTTCATTACCTCAGTCCTGACTCTTGAGTTAGAGCTTTTGCAGACACGCATCCTTTCGGTAGCGTTATGGTACCATTTTGTTTATATTGTAATAACCATGGCATTGCTTGGGTTTGCTGCAAGCGGAACAGTATTATTCTTGTCCAAGAAATTAAAAAGTCTCCCTGATGAATCTTTTTATGTATTTTGCCTTTGTGGTTTTTCGCTATCAATTCTTATTTCATCCAGAATCGGGTATTTTCCAATCAGGGACACATTCGCCTTACTGCCAAACCCGAAAATAGTCTTAGGGCTTACCTTCTCGTATCTAATACTCATGCTGCCGTATTTTTTTGCCGGATTAATAGTAGGCGGCTCATTCATGCGTTTTCCAAACTTAACTACAAAAATTTATTTTTTTAATTTGCTCGGTTCAGGATTAGGATGTCTTTTTTTTGTCATTTCAATTAGCCCAATAGGAGCTTCGCACCTGGTAGTTATGTCTTCTCTCTTAAGCATCACCCCGTTATATCTAATTTCCCATAAACTCCATGATTATAAAAGAGCTATCTCTGTTTGGATTTGCTTTTTAGTTTTGTTGCTTGCCTTTCCGGAAAGCTCATTCTTTCATGATATTTCGCCAGAGAAACACAAGCAATTTTATACTGCATTCGGAGAAAATGTTAAGGCCGAGGTTGAATATACAAAATGGAACTCTATTTCCCGCATAGACGTTATACATAATAAAAATAACCCTGCGCTTAAGCATATAGTTATGGACGCAGATGCGATGGCCTGGTTTTATACTCCTGAATTATCTGCTCGTTTGCTACAGTCAATATTTGTGGATAGAAATACAGCCTATATTCTCGGGGATTCTCCTATGGAGCGCGTGCTTGTTATTGGGGCCGGAGGAGCATTTGATGTGCTTACGGCAATCTTCAATTCTGCGGAAAGAGTTGATGCGGTAGAGATTAATCCTACCATAGCCTATATAATACGTGATAAATTTTCAGGCCAGATCGCCAATATCTTTTCTTACGAAAACGTAAACCTTTTCGTAGAAGACGGAAGAAGCTTTGTGAGGAGGTCTCAGCAGAAGTACGATGCTATAATATTATATTATACCGATAACTTTCTTGCGCTTTCAAGCGGAGCCTATACTCTATCAGATAACTTTCTTTATACCACAGAGGCTTTTATTGATTATCTGGACCATTTGACCCCCGCTGGTTATATCCAGATAGGCAGATGGGAGTACCCCGGAAAGCCGAGGGAGGCGCTACGCGTCTTCTCGATAGCCCTTGCAGCATGCCTCAAAAAAGGTTATAGAAGACCGAGTGAACACATAGTTGTTGTAGCTTCTCAGAATAAAACAGTAGGGAATGTAATTTTTAAGAACTCGCCTTTTAACCGTGAAGAAAAGGAAAAGCTTGTTAAATTTTGTAAGTCAAATAAGCTTGAGATTTGGTATCCTGAGATTGCTGTTACGAGCGATGAGCAGCTTAGTTACATGGCGCCTTTCGTAAAGCTGGCTAGGGCTTTTGACAATAATGCAGAGAATGAATTTTATGAGAAATACGAATTTGATGTTACGCCGACCACAGATGACAGCCCATTTTTTTACCACTACAACAGAAAAGCTTCCCTGCAGAAAGAATCATCCGCTCCATGGCCGGCCTCATATTTCAACCGTATAAGAGGGGTATGGCATATTTTTGTTTTATCGTTTCTTTGCTTACATGCATCAGTTCTATCTCTGGCCCTTGTCTTAATGCCCCTTATGTTTCTAAGGAAGAAAGCCGTTATGCCGGGTGCAGTCATTTTTACCTGTATTTATTTCCCGGCAATTGGCTTTGCTTTTATGCTTCTTGAAATGGGTATTTTACAAAAGTTTGTCCTTTTTCTAGGAAGCCCTATTTACTCAATGGCAGTAGTTATACCTGTAATTTTAATCGGAGCGGCGCTTGGGACCTTAAGTTCAGGTTTAATAAAAAATGATAATCTGAAGCGGTGGGTACCGGTAATTGTATTTATTTGCGGTATTCTTATCATAAGCTTTGTTAAGTTTATGCCTTTTTTATCTGGAATTTTTCTTCTGGCATCGCTCTGGCTTCGTATTGTAATTGTGGCTGCGGTAATAATTCCCATTTCTTACTTTATGGGTTTTGCGTTTCCACTGGGTTTAAGAATTATTTCTACTAAAGATACGAGATTAGTTCCCTGGGCTTGGGCAATAAATGGTTGTGCGTCCGTCATTGCTTCAATTGTTGCAATTATGATTGCCATGTCATTCGGGTTTAATTTAGTATTAATTACAAGCGCCTGTTTCTATTTTATGGCCGTATTTTCAATATTATTTATTTTTGCTTAAAATATCAGAGGTGTTCATGCCTGTAAACAAATGCAGGGTTTGTGGCAGCAAGTTTTTTAAAGCACCCTTACTGCGATATGGGAATATGCCAAGGGCAGCCCAGTACCTTCCGGATAAATCAGGGCTTAAAAAAGATAAAGCAATGCGTCTTGAAATCCGCCAATGTTCTGGCTGCGGCCTTGTACAGTTAAATAGTCAACCCGTGCCTTATTATAAAGAAGTCATACGCGCTTCCGGAGTTTCTGAAGAAATGAAAGCCTTCCGTAAAAAGCAATTTAGCGGGCTTGTACAAAATTTTTCCCTCAAAAATAAAAAAATCATTGAAATTGGCTGCGGCAGGGGAGAATACCTCTCTATTATGCAAAAGTGCCCGCTAAAGGCGTACGGGCTTGAGTATTCAAAGATTTCAGTAAATTACTGCGTTAAAAACGGATTAAAGGTTTCAAAGGGTTTTATTGATAACGCCGATTACAAGCTAAATAAGGGCCCCTTTGCCGCATTCTATATTTTAAGCTTCCTTGAACACCTGCCAGAACCGAACTCTGTTTTAAAGGGGATATTTAATAATTTAGAAGACGGCGCTATAGGGCTGGTTGAGGTGCCTAATTTCAATATGATTTTAAAGAATAATCTCTTTTCCGAGTTCATCAGCGACCATATTCTTTATTTTACCAGAGAAACCCTTGAGTTTACCCTGAGGCTGAATGGTTTTGATATCATTGATTGTAGTGAAGTCTGGAAGGATTATATAATTTCTTGCTTGGTAAGAAAAAGGAAGAGCTTGGACCTGGCGCATTTTGGTAAACATAAGAGCAGGCTTAAAAAAGAGATAGAAAATTATCTTCGCCGTTTCAAGAATAAAAAAATAGCCGTATGGGGGGCAGGGCATCAGGCGTTTGCAGCGATTTCTTTAATGGGCATGGGGGGAAAAATCAGATACGTTGTCGATTCCGCCGCATTTAAACAGGGTAAATATACCCCGGCTACACATATTCCGATAGTTCCTCCGGATAGGCTAAAAGCAGATCCTGCTGATGCCATTATCGTTATGGCAGCCGGCTATTCGGATGAAGTAGCAAGGATTATACGAAAAGATTTCGGCGCAAGTTTGAATATCGCCATATTAAGAGATTTTGGACTGGAGGTTGTTTAGTATTTTACTACAATAAAATATGGATAAAATTTTATTTATAGTGCCCCCCAATATTACTTATGATGATTTTATAAACCCTCCTGATAATGTAAAAACCATCTCAAAAGAATCAGGCGATTATGGGGCAGTAATTACCGATATCCCTTTAGGAGTATTATCCTTGAGCGCGTATGTGAAAAAGTTCGTTGCGGCAGAAACCAGGCTCTTGGATTTCAATGTTTCTTTAAATAGGTTGGAACGCTTTGAATTTCACTCTTTTAAGGAGTTTTTCCGGAAAATCCTTTCAAATAAAGAGTGGGAGGGTTATGCTCCAAATATAATAGGCATTACAGCATTATTTACACCGTCATATCAGAGTATATTGGAGATCGCGCAGTGTTGCCGGGATATATTTCCGAAAGCCTTTGTCATTTCAGGAGGCGGAGTTCCGACAAATATGTATAATGAAATATTTAGAGACAGCGCCTGCTTCAACGCCCTTTGCTACGGCGAGGGCGAAAAGCCACTTTTAGGCCTTATGGAAGCGGATGACAAATTGCAATATTTCGAAGAAAACCCTTCATGGATTACGCAGAAAAAAGTTGAAGGCAGGCGGACTTTTCGGCATGATTTTATAGAAAACCTTGATGAGATACCATTTTATGATTATAGCATTTTAGATAAAAATGGCTATGAATTAAACCCGACTATATCAGCTTATACTTCCATCAGCGAGAAAGAAAAAAGCCTGCCCGTGATGACATCCAGAGGCTGTACCTATCGGTGCTGTTTTTGTTCATCGCATACTGTTCATGGGAGAACGATGCGCTACCATAGTATTAGCCGCGTGAGAGAAGATTTAAAGCGGCTTAAGGATAATTACGGAATAAAAACAATTGTTTTTCAGGACGACCATTTTGCGGCAGACGAACAAAGGGCTTTTGAAATAATTAATATAATGTCTAAACTTCAATTAACCGCCTTTTTTCCAAACTCATTGGCTCTGTATGCGCTTAATAGAAAAATGCTTGAGGCCTTGAAAAATATAGGT
>JBFMBZ010000101.1:0-18900 GCA_040754615.1 Candidatus Omnitrophota bacterium
AATCTTCATAAAATAAAAAGCCAGCCAGAATATTCTAAGCTTAGATTTTTTTATCCTCTCCAGGTTGATAGGCTGGCCGCTTGAAATCAATTTCCCATCTTGCTTTACATGAAAAAGAAGAGTGCAAAGTCGGCTGGACCAAAACTGCCTGACGGCAAGAGGTAAAAATGCCTTAAAAGTGCTGAAAAATTCCTGTAAAAAAATATTCTCCTTGAAGACATCTTCTTTCTCGATCTCAAGGGAGGTAGTCACTAAATCGAGCAACTCGGACATACAGTAAGGCTCTATATCAAGATGCCTGCCGGTGGGGACGGTTGTCCTGATTCTCAATTCGCTGATAAAAGACCTGTGCCTGAAAGCGTACTCTAAGAGGCCCTTAATCTGGTCATCATTGATGCCGCGGGCGATGGTAGCCGAAAGAATGGTATGAATACCGTTTTTCTCAATGTTCTTTAAAGCCTGCAGCTTCAAATTTAAAACAGGGCTGCCGTCAAGCTTGCGGTAAACATTATCGCTAAGGCCGTTAAAAGAAAAGAATATATACTTCAGGCCGCTCTTTTTGAGCTTTAATGTATATTCAAAATCAGATAGTTTTATCCCGTTAGTCAAAAGGCAGACCCTTTTGGTGTGCTTACGCAAAATTTTAATGATTTCAAATAAATCTTCTCTGCAGGTCGGCTCCCTTCCGAAAATAGCGCAGAAACCGCTCTTACAGCCTTTAGCGAGCGCCTTGATTTCTTCTGCTGAAGGCTCTGAAATTCCGTCTTTTCCCTCAAAACAAAAAGAGCAATTAAGATTACAACGGGAAGAAATATAAAGTGCGGAAATAACGCAAGGCACCTGCGTTTTAGTTTGGCCCGAAGTCATCAATTTATAAAACTCGTAGTCTTTCTCCAATAAACGCTTGTAGATGTTCCCTTTCTCATCCTGTTTACGCAGGAACACCTTCCCGTCTTCCAATATGATTTCTGCTTCGATTTCTTTAAAAGTAAGGGGAGAAAGGCTCTTTGTGCGATTGATTATTATAGATGACATTTACTAAAGGTTGGTAAGCTTGATATCACTCGCTGCCGATATCGGCGGCAACCTGGCCCTTATAGAAAGCGTCTATAGTAGGGTTGATGAATTCCAGGAAATCCGAGATATTACCGACAAGTGTACGGGGAACGTAAACTATATCCTGTGACTTAATCTCGAGGTTTTGGGAAAAGTCAGAATATTTAAATAACTGCACTACGTTTGAAGTAAATACTTCGGGATTTTTATGTATATCGCCCCTGATTACAAAGACATTGTTTTTTACCGCGTATTTGGAGAAATCCCCGGCTAAGCCGATAGCCTCCATCAGGCGGATCTGATTCGTGAAGGGATATACTCCCGGCTTGAGGACCTCTCCCAAGACAATCACCTTCTTTTCTCCGAACTCCCTGAGGATTACCGAAACCTGCGGGTTCTCATCCATAAATTCCTCATCATCAGCAAACTCTTCCTTACGGCCAAAGGACTTAATCATTACCGCAACCTGCGGGTCTTTAACGAAACTCGCCAGGGCTTCGGTAAGTTTCTGGTCAAGCTCAACTAAGGTATGGCCCGTGGCCTTTAAATCCCCAACAAGAGGGTACGAAATCATCCCGTCCGGACGCACAATCACTTCTTTGGAAAGGTCAGCAATTTTCCAGACCGAAATATCCAAAACATCCCCGTTATTAATCAGGTATTCTCCGGATTCCTGGTTTACTATAAATCCGGACGATTTTAACTTTCCCTTAACGTATTCTTTCAGACCATCAGTTATCCGTTTTTCTAATTCCGGAATGGTTGAACCCGCAGCCTGTACATCCCCTATGAAGGGAAAAGATATTTTTCCGTCCGGACGCACGATAACCTGCTTTTCCAAATCTTTATGGCCCCAAACGGCAATATCTAAAATATCTTCTTTGTCTATCTTATATATTATCGCCGAGGGGGTATTTTCTCCAGGCCCCTCTTCGGGAGGCGGGATTAATTCGCTTATTTGCTGCGGGGAATGGCCGCCAGGCCCTTGGCGCACCTCCTGCGCGATGTCGCTACGCTGGCCCATCTTGTATTTCGCAAATTCAATGTATCTTTTGGCAAGGTCATAACCGGAATCCTGTTCTAAAGCCAGCTCAAACTGCGCAACTGCCTGCTCATAGAGCCCTTTATTAAAATAACTCTTCCCCTGCTCATAATATTTATTCCGGAGCCCGTATTTTGAGTTTAAATCGTCAGCCGCAAAAGAGCCGCCAAAAACGATAGCGCAGAAAATAGAACAAAAAATTAATATAAAAAGGGGGTAACGCAGAAATATTGTATGTTTATCGCCAGGCATTTTCATTTAATTGTATTTATTTAAATTATATCATTGATTTTTCAAGCCGCAAGCCAAATTTCACTGCTTATCAATAATTACAAATCCTGTTTCTCCCCTCCTGTTTAGCCTTATAGAGGGCAATATCAGCCCGGTCTATCAGGGTATCTGTGTCTTTGGCGTCAGGGGGAAAAGCGGAAATCCCGATAGAAACAGTAACGTTTAGCTCCTCATCGTAAACCCGGATCTTTTTGTTTTCAATGGCCTTTCTGATGCGTTCTGCGACCGGCAATGCGTTTTCCTTATCTGTCTCCGTAAGGACAACCGCCAATTCATCCCCTCCGTATCTGCCCATAAAATCTATCTGCCTGATATTTTCTTTTATAGTTTTACCGACCTCCCCCAGGACAGCATCTCCGACAAGATGGCCGTAACGGTCATTATATTCTTTAAAATGGTCTGTATCCACCAAAAGAAAAGAAAACTTTAAACTAAATTTCTTCGAACGCACCAGCTCTTCTCCAAATCTTTCCAGGAAATGCCTTCTGCTGAAAGAATGCGTCAAAGCATCGGTAATCGTCAATTCCTGCACCTGTTTATATAAAAGGGCCCTCTTCATCCCTAAAAGGAATTGCTGGGATAAAATATGAAATTTATCTTTATCGGGCTCTCCCACTCCGGAAACAGCCAGGTAGCCAATGGTGTCATTTCTTATCGCCAAAGGAAGCAAGGCATAGCCGCTTAACTCTTCAAGGTTTGCCCCGGGCTTTAAAAACAGGCAATCTTTTACTTCTAAATACTTTCCGATGTTAGCCTTAAACAGATTGAATACTTTTTCTTCGTCAAGGCTGTTACATAAATCTTTGGTTATGTCGTAGAGCGCTATCATATCCTCGCAAACCCTGCCCAGCTCTGAATTATATGCTTTTAACTTTTCATTTTCCTGTCCCAATCTCTCATTTCTTGACTTTATGCCTGAGAAGTCTTTTAATTTTTTAAGGTATTTGAGCTTAAATGCCAGGATTAAATTCACGCATAAGCCAATTGTCATGAGCATAAAAACGGTTAACTGCAGCATGCTATACGGTTTCTCCCTTTATTTTTTGCCGCATACATCGCCTTATCTGCCTTAAAGATGAGGTCCTCTTCATCGCTTGAGTCTTCGGGGGATGCCGAAACGCCCACAGAAACAGTAACGCCTGTTTCCTGCCTGCGTAAAACAACCTTTTGTTTTTCTATGTCCTTCCTTAGCGATTCCGCAACCGACACTGCCCCCTTTTTTTCAGTGCCCGGTATAAATATACAGAACTCCTCCCCGCCAAAACGGCTGATCACTGCGGGTGTACCCTTAAAATGTTCCGTTATCTTCTCGCCCAGGCTTTTTAATACAATATCTCCGGCTGTGTGGCCGAATTTGTCATTATAATGTTTGAAAAAGTCTATATCCAGCATCAATAGCGAAATACTTTTTTTCTGGCGCACGCTGCGCTTGAGCTCCTCCTTCAGGCGCTCCATAAAGTAGCCTTTTGTGAATAAAGAGGTAAGCCCGTCGTGAATAGCCAGCTCCTCGGTCTTCTTAAAAAGCTGGCTATTCTCCAATGCCACTGCCCCCAAATCACAGATACTCACCAGAAAACGCAGGTCCTCCTGAGTATAAAAATTAGGCACAGGGTTATCCAGCCTCATTACCCCCAGAAAATGAGACTTACTTATCAGGGGCGAACTGATTAAAGAGCCTATCGGCCGGCTGTCCTGCTGCTTTAATCTATCCAAGTCAAAGCGGAAATCTTTCTTTGCGTCTTCTATCAATAAGGAGCTCGCATGCCTTAACACCCAGAAATCAAATATATCCCCCTCCTTTGCCTTAATAATCAAATTTTTATCCTCTTTCCTGCTCCTAAATATCCTTAATTTTGCCTCTGCAGGGTCTCCTACCAGATACAGTATGCAGGCGCCCTTGTCTTTTGAAATAAGCGAAGAGGCAATCAGCGTCAGGTTATCCGCCACAAATTCCAGGTCCAGGTTACTGTTAATTTCTTCAATAACTTTTTTGAGGCTGTTATAGCGCATTATCTTTTCCTGATAAGCGTTACTGCTTAAGAATTCCTGCTTATTCTGCTGGCTCAATAAATTGAATTCTTCTTCCAAAGCCTGGGCTTGATAATCAAGGCGGGAAACCTTAAGGGAGTGCCTGTGGTACAGAAAGGCGGCAATCAGAAAATTGGCCAAATAGAAGAAAATGAGATTTTTAAATGTGCCCTTACTGATTAATAAAGGAAAAGTGAGGTAAAAAAGGGTAGTGATGGTTATTATGGCGGGCTTGTTCAGATATTTTTCTTTGAGGGGTTTTTTCGTATTCGTCTTATTTAAACTATTGTTTCCTCGCTCTCTTTATCAAAAAAGTGGACTTTACTCATATCAAAAACCAGGTCCATATCCTGATTTACCTGGGGCTTATCGTGCGCTCCGACCCTGGCGATAAAGGTGTGTTTTCCCGTATTAAGATACAGATATACCTCCGAACCCATCGGCTCATAAACCTCGCAATTTACCCTGACTATATTCTCCGGAGGCGCCTCAGATACAAATAGCTTATCATAGATATCTTCCGAACGGATACCAAAGATAACCTCTCTGCCGATATAAGGCCTCATCTTCGTGTGCATATCTTCAACCAGCTTTACCTGGATCTTGCCTTCAGTAAAATACATCCTCCCGTTTTTCTTCAGGATTTGCCCTTTCATAAAGTTCATGGGAGGCGAGCCGATAAACCCGGCTACAAATTTATTCCTGGGATGGTCGTAAATGGTTATGGGGTCTGCGACCTGCTGGAGGATGCCGTCTTTCATTACGGCGATACGGTCTCCCATGGTCATAGCCTCCACCTGGTCATGTGTAACGTAAATAATGGTAGTTTGGAGCCTTAAGTGGAGCTTATGAATTTCAGTGCGCATCTGCACCCTTAATTTTGCATCGAGGTTACTCAGGGGTTCATCAAATAAGAAAACCATCGGCTTTCTTACAATAGCCCTGCCTACTGCCACGCGCTGCCTCTCTCCTCCGGAAAGCTCCCTGGGCCTGCGCTTAAGGAGCCTCTTAATCCCCAGGATCTCTGCCGCTTCATTAACGCGCTGCTCTATTTCTTTTTTCGGTATGTGCCTTAATTTCAGGCCGAAAGCCATATTCTCTTCTACGGTCATATGCGGGTAAAGCGCGTAATTTTGAAAGACCATGGCGATGTCGCGGTCTTTTGCCGGGACATCATTGACTTTTTTATCCCCTATATAAATATCGCCTTCGCTTATTTCTTCAAGGCCGGCAACCATCCTCAGGGTAGTTGACTTGCCGCATCCGGAAGGCCCGACTAAGACCATGAACTCTTTATTTTCAATACCTAAATTTACTTTATCCACTGCCCGGGCATTCCCTCCCGGGAATATTTTTGATACGTTCCTCAAACTTACCTGTGCCACGCTCTGGCTCCTTTCCTAAAAATATTATATAATTTTTAACTCAAATAATCAAGCAATTGGCTTAAAGTCTGCTTTAAATTTTTACGGTGGACTATCATATCAATCAGCCCGTGCTCAAGCAGGAACTCCGAACGCTGAAACCCCGCAGGCAATTTTTGCCTGATAGTCTGCTCGATGACCCGGGGCCCGGTAAAGCCTATCAGGGCCTTTGGCTCGGCAATAATTACATCGCCTACGCCGGCAAAAGAAGCCATCACCCCTGCCATGGTAGGATTGGTAAGGACCGAAATGTAAGAAAGCCCGGCTTTATTATGCAAGGCAAGCGCTGCGCAGGTCTTAGACATCTGCATCAGGCTGTACATGCCTTCGTACATCCGCGCGCCTCCGCCTGAGCCGGAAACAATAACGACGGGAATCCTGTTTGCGGTTGCGCTTTCTATTGCCCGGGTTATCTTTTCCCCCACTACGGACCCCATGGACCCCATAATGAACCTGGAGTCTGTCACCGCAACCACACACCTCTTATTGTCAATCCTGCCCTCCCCTGAAACTACAGCGTCTTTTAAACCCGTTTGGCTCATATCGGCAGCCAGTTTTTCCTTGTAAGTCTTCGGGCCTTTAAAGTCCAACGGGTCGCAGGAAGCCATATCTTTGTCGTATTCCGCAAACGTATCCCTGTCTAAAAGCATTCCCATTCTTTCATGCGCAGACAGAATAAAATGATAATTGCACTTTGGGCAGACCTTGAGGTTCTCTTCCAGGGTCTTATTATATAGCGTCTCGGAGCAGCCTTCGCACTTTGTCCAGAGGCCGTCGGGGATGTCCTTCTTCTTTAACCTGACGATAGTATATTTTGGTTTTCCGAATAACGCCATAGTCCGCCTTATTTAAACTTGTTAACCACCATCCCCGATAAAACTTTCGGGTAAAAGTAAGTTGACTTTGAAGGCATCTTCTGCCCCCTTAAAGCAACCGCGATAATCTGTTCAATCTTAGCGGGGTTAAGCAGGAAGGCAATATAGGGATCAGCTGCTAAATCTACCCGGCTGATAACCTCTTCGGCGTTCGGCATAAATATTATGCTTTCTTTATCATCGGGGTTAAGGCCTAAAATACTCTTTAATACAATATGGTTTAGGATGGCTACGTCAAGCGTCCGGTACTCCTCTGGCTTGTCGCCCATCAGCTTATCAAGCATCTTTATGTTCTTCAACCTTAATATAAGGAACTTCTTATCCTTGTATGCTCCGATAAGGTGCTCGGTCCTGCCTCCTTTTTCCATGGAAAAAAAGAAGCGGCTCTTTTCCCGGACCTCCTCCGCATCGAAATAATCCTGTAATTTATCTTTCAGTTCCTGCATATCAATATCTCTGCTTAATTTTACGAGCCGGTGTATGGGAAAGATAGAAAGGCTGCGCGGGTCGGTGCTGGTAAAATACGCCAGAATATAATTATAATCCGCGCCATCCGCTATCTTTTTTAGCCTCTTATTCCTTTCCTGCCTGTATGCGCAGGCTACTTCATAGCGGTGATGGCCGTCGGCGATAAAAATGTTTTCATTCTCCATCTTATCCTGGATTTTAGCGATAACCTCGGGAGAATCTACCCTCCATAGTTTATGCACTACTTTCTCCTCGTCCGTAACCGTAATGAAAGGAGCCTCGTTTTCTATATATTTTTTATAAACCTGCTGGATTAACCGTTCCTTATCCGTGAATATGGCGAAAATCGGGCTGAGGCTCGCCTTAACTTTCTTAAGGAGCCTGGCCCTGTCCTCTTTGGGCTCTAAGCGGGTATGCTCATGGCCGAAGACCGTTGGGTTACTATCCGTTAACTCTAACAATGAAATAAAGCCCAGCCTCTGCATCTTTACACCCTTCACGCTAAATTGCTGGCTATAAAAATATATGGCCGGCTTCTCGTCCTGAATGAGTATCCTTGACTTCTGCCAGGTATTAAAATATTTTGCCGCTCGCTGGTACTTATCATCTCCGGGGATGTCGCGGCCTAAAAGTATATGGATAAAATTATAGGGGCTTAAGCTCTGGTAGCGCCTTTGCCCTGCCTGAGAGATGACGTCATAAGGAGGGCAAAGGACATTGGATAAATCCTTTACCTTCTCCTGGTTATAGACAACCGCCTTAAAAGGCTTGATTTTAGCCACGGTTAATACTACTCCTTCTTACAGCCATCGCAGCCTTCTTTGAATTTTGGGCAGCTGGGCGCATCTGTTTTGGCGGGTTTCTTCCGGTAGTCAGTAGCGTAGAAGCCGCTCCCTTTAAAAATAATCCCCGATCCGCTACCGATTAACCGCTTTACTTTCTTGGCGCACTTGGGGCATTTGCTTAACGGCTTGTCCGAAATATTCTGAAACGCTTCAAAAACGTACCCGCAAGCGCTGCACTCAAAATCATATGTTGGCATCCTATCCTCCTAGGGACGGTTCTCAAGTCGTTCTAAAAGTGTCCCCTTTTAGGGGACACTTTTAATTTGAGTTAAGAACCGTCCCTAATATTATTTAAAGGCTCTCTTTATTTTCTCAGAAAGGCTTTCTTTGTTTATCTCTTCTCCCGAGGCCCTGGCAAACTCTTCAATTAGCCTGCGCTGTTCGGGTGTTAGCCGCGTAGGTATCTCTACATTCACCCTGACCAGCTCATCTCCTACTCCGCGGCCGTGGACATCAGGTATTCCTTTGCCTTTCAGGCGAAAGATCCTTGCGCTTTGCGTGCCCGCAGGAATTTTCATCATTACTTTTCCATCAAGGGCAGGGACTTCTATTTCGCTTCCTAAAATAGCCTTACTCAAAGAAATATTAATTTCCGTCAAGATGTCATTTTCGTGCCTTTCAAAAACAGGGTGCGGCTTTACTTCAATAATGACATATAAATCCCCCCGGCCTGCTGTGCCTGCTTCGCCTTCTCCCCTCAGCCTTAAACTGGAACCCGAGTCTACCCCGTGGGGAATCTTTACGTTTATCTTACGCGTTACCTTGGCTCTCCCTTCTCCGTGGCAATCCGGGCAGGGAGATTGTATCATCGCGCCTTCTCCCCGGCAGCGCGAACAGGTTTGGGCCATCTGAAAGAATCCATTCGAAATAACCGTGCGGCCTGAACCCTTGCACTGCGGGCAGGTAATCTTTTTAGAGCCCGGTTTTGCCCCTGAGCCGGAACAGGCCGGGCAGGTTTCATAACGCGGCACGGTAATCGTTTTCTCCGTGCCACTGGCTGCCTCTTCCAACGTAATCTCTTCCGAAATCTGTAAGTCCCTTCCTCTTCTTCTGGCTGCCTGGCCCCTTGACCTTCTTGTTCCGAAAATATCAAAACCTAAATCACTGAATATCTCTTCAAACAAGCCTCCGCCAAAGCCAAAATCTCCCAGCCCCTCAAAGACACTGCTAAAATCAGCGCCTTTAAAAATATCCTCGTAAGCATAACGCTGGTCTATCCCCGAATGGCCGTATTGGTCGTAAAGTGCGCGCTTATTGGCATCGGATAAAACCGCGTAGGCTTCGGAAATCTCCTTGAATTTTTCCTCAGCTTCTTTTTTCTGCTCGTGCGGGACCCGGTCAGGGTGATGGCGCATGGCAAGCTCCCTGTATGCCTTCTTTATCTCATCAAGGCTTGCGCTCTTTTTTACCCCCAAAACTTCGTAATAATCACGCTTTGTCGCCATCATTATTGCTTATTTTCGTCCTCTTCTTTAAATTCCGCGTCAATTACGTCTTCGCCTTTCCCTGCGGAGGAGCCTGGGCCTTTGGCGGATTTCTCATCCTGAGGCTCTTCTGGTTTCTGCCCCTGGCCTTGCGATTTCTGCTGCTTCTGTGCTGCCTGTTTATAAATCTCTTCGGCTAATTTATGCGATGCCTTAGTCAAATCCTCCGTGCCTTTCTTAATCCTGTCTGCATTCTTATCTTTGACCGCCGCCTTTAAATCATTAAGGCTCGCCTCAATATTTGCGCGCTCGGACTGGCTTACCTTATCCCCGAATTCTTTCAGGGACTTTTCCGTTGAATATACCAAAGTGTCAGCCTGATTAATCAGCTCTGCCAGCTCTTTTCGCTTGGTATCCTCAGAAGCAAACTTCTCCGCGTCTTTTACCATCTTCTCAATCTCTTCGCTGCTCAATTTCTTAGGAGCGGTAATGCGGATAGACTGCTCCTTGCCTGTGCCCAAATCTTTTGCCGAAACATGCACAATCCCGTTTGCGTCAATATCAAAGGCAACCTCAATCTGCGGGATGCCGCGCGGAGCAGACGGAATCCCCACTAAATCAAACCTGCCTAACTCCACATTGTCATCCGCCATCGGCCGCTCGCCCTGCAATACCCTGATAGTTACGGCGGTCTGGCTATCCGCGGCAGTAGAAAAAATCTGGCTCTTTTTCGTCGGGATGGTCGTATTCCTCTCAATAAGCTTGGTATTCACGCCCCCTAAAGTCTCAATGCCCAAAGACAAGGGAGTAACATCAAGGAGAAGGACATCCTTCATTTCTCCCTTAATAATCGCCGCCTGGATTGCCGCGCCCATGGCCACGCATTCCATGGGGTCAACTCCGCGCTCAATCTTTTTGCCCACATAATCTTCCACAAACTTCTGCACTATGGGCATGCGCGTAGGCCCGCCGACCATAATAATCCGGTCAATCTCCTTCGGCGTCAATTTTGCATCCGAAATCGCCTGCTCCATAGGATGCCGGCACCTTTCAATAATCGGGTTAATTAAATCTTCCAACTTTGCCCGGGTCAAAGACATCGTCAAATGCTTGGGCCCCTGTGCATCGGCAGTAATAAAGGGAAGATTAATATCCGTATTCAGCGTCGAAGAAAGCTCTATCTTTGCCTTTTCCACAGCCTCGCGCAAGCGCTGCACAGCTATCTTGTCATTACGCAAATCAATCCCATTTTCGCGCTTAAATTGCCCGGCTATATATTCAATAAGGGTATTATCCATATCCGTTCCGCCTAACTGCGTGTCTCCGGAGGTGGATTTTACTTCAAATACGCCCTGAGCCATCTCCATAATCGTGACATCAAGGGTCCCGCCCCCTAAGTCAAACACCATAATCTTCTGTTCTTTTTGCGATTTTTCCAAACCATAAGCAAGGCAGGCTGCCGTAGGCTCATTTATGATACGCAAAACCTTTAAGCCTGCGATTTCTCCTGCATCTTTTGTGGCGGTCCTCTGGTTGTCGTCAAAATACGCCGGGCAGGTAATTACTGCTTCCTCCACCTTGTCTCCCAAATAGCTTTCCGCATCTTGCTTAATCTTCTGCAGGATAAACGCAGATATCTGCTGGGGTGTATATTCTTTGCCGAAAATTTTATACTTATAGTCTGTGCCCATCTTGCGTTTTGCTGCCTGAATTGTGCCTTCAGGATTTATGGCTGCCTGGCGCCTTGCCGGCTCGCCTACTAAACGCTGGCCGTCTTTTGTAAAGGCAACGTAAGAAGGGAATGCCTTTCCGGAAGCAACCCCTGCGCCTTCAGCAGAGGGGATAATTACGGGCCTTCCTCCCTCCATAACACTGGCAGCTGAATTAGACGTCCCTAAATCAATACCGATAATTTTTGCCATCTCATCCTCCCTAAACGCTATGTTATCATAATTTCTTTGAAACTTTTACTTTTGCCGTCCTGATTACTCTGTCGTTTAACAAATAGCCTTTTTGTAAAACCTCCAAAACCGAATGCTCGGGTAAATCCTTCTTCTCTTCCTGCATCAAGGCCTCATGATAATGCGGGTCAAAAATCTTTCCTTCAACCTCAATTGGCTTTACCCCGAATTCTTTTAACAAGTCATAAAGGTGGGCGAGTATCATCTCTACCCCCTTTAAAAAATTCGGTAAATCCTGGTGCTTGCTTTCGGCAAGCTCTACCGTACGCTCCAAATCATCCAGTATATTCAATAATTCCAAAATTAAGCCTTCATTGGCAAACTTTACAAAATCCTGCTTTTCCCTTTCAAGGCGCTTACGCGTATTCTCAAATTCTGCCTGCAGCCGCAATAACTTATCCCAATGTTCCTTCGCCTTTCCTGCCTCTTCCTGCAATTTCAGGTATTCGCCCTCTTTGAGGGTGATGGCCTTTTCTTCCTTCCGGCAGGCCTGCTCGTTTTTTTCTTCCTTGCTATTCTGCTTTTTCTCTTCCATCTAAAGCTGCCTAAAAATTATCCAGGACTGTGCTTAACACATCCGAAATATAATCCAATGTCGGTATAATGTGCTTGTATTCCATCCTTACCGGCCCGAGAACTGCGAGTTTCCCCGAGGGCTTGCTCCTGCGGGAGTAACTGGAAACCACCAGGGAACAATTCTGCATTTCCGGACAATCCAGCTCGCTGCCGATGTAAACTTTTACCTTCTCCTCAAAATCACGGTTGATAATCTCAAGGAGTGTTTGTTTTTCTTCAATGACCTTAAAAAGGAGGCGGATATTCTCAAAGTCGTGAAACTCCCGGTATTCCAGGATTTGGCTGATCCCTTTATAAAAAAACTTATCCTGCCATTCTAAGAACGAGACAATCCCCGTATAATGCGTAAGCCGCGAGATAATCTCGGAGGTCTCTTCCAGCGCATCTTCCAGCCGCATCATTTCTTTCCTGTATTCTCCGGCAATCTTTTCTTTCTCCCCCTGCATCAGTTCCAGCTGTTTGGAGAGGAAATCCACATAATAGCGGTACCCTTTTACTGTGGGTATCCTGCCTCCGGAAGTATAAGGATGAGTAAGGTATCCGCCCTCCTCCAGCTCTGCAAAAACATTCCTGATAGTAGCCGGGCTTAAATCAAAATCACGGGCCATTTCTTCGGAAGAAACCGCAGCTCCGTTTTGGATATATCTGTTAATGGCGGCATTTAAAACCTGCCTGCGCCTGGATTCAAAATCTACGCTTCTGACCATATTTTACCTCCCATTAGCACTCTTATTGAGAGAATGCTAAAGGGTAATTTTAACATAAATCTGTTTTTTGTCAAATTATTAGTCTTTTATTTTAAATTCTATTCTTTTACCTAACCCCAAATCCCCGATAACCTTTGCGCCCTGCTTTAAAGAACCCTCCAGTAACATTACGGATAGCGGGTCTTGCACATACTTCTGAATTGCCCGCTTTAAAGGCCTGGCCCCGAAGTGCGTATCAAACCCTTTCTCTACCAGATACTCCTTTGCTTTATTAGCCAATTCCAACTTAATCCCCTGGCTGAGTAATTTCCTATAAAGAGGCTCTAATTCTATCTCTATAACTCTGTTGATATCTTCCTTTGCTAAAGGGTTAAAAATAATAATTTCATCAACGCGGTTCAAGAATTCCGGCCGGAAGGCCTTCCTTACCTCCTCAAACAGCCTTTCCTTGATATCCTTGAATTCATTTTCATCGCGCGGCCCCTTAAAGCCTATTGAGCCATGATGCTGGATAATCTCCTGGCCTATGTTGGAAGTCATGATAATCACCGTATTCCGGAAATTAACCGTCCTGCCCTGGCTGTCAGTAAGCCTTCCTTCATCGAGAACCTGAAGCAATATGTTAAACACGTCCGGGTGCGCCTTTTCAATTTCATCTAAAAGCAAGACGGCATAGGGCCTGCGCCGGATCTTTTCGGTAAGCTGGCCTCCTTCTTCATAGCCTACGTATCCGGGAGGCGCTCCCACCAGCCTTGAGACACTGAACTTCTCCATATATTCGGACATATCGATGCGCACTACCGCGTCTTCATCATTAAATAAAAACCACGCCAGGGCTTTGGCTAACTTGGTTTTGCCCACGCCGGTCGGCCCCATAAAAATGAATGAGCCCATAGGCCTTTTCTCATCAGCAAGGCCAGAGCGGCTGCGCCTGATACTGCTTGCGATGCTTTGCACTGCCTCATCCTGGCCGATGACCTTGGTCTTTAAACGCTCCTCTATTTTAAGCAGCTTTTCGCTTTCAGATTCAATCAGCCTGGTTAAAGGCACCCCTGTCCATTCCGAAACCACTGCCGCAACATCATCCTCCCCCACTTCCTGCCTGAGCATGGCATTATCCTTCTGCAGCTTATTAAGCTGCTGGTTTTGCTCTGTGAGTTTACGCTCAAATTCCGGGAGTTTGCCGTATTTTATTTCAGCTACCTTATCCAAATCCCCGACTTTCTCTGCTGCCTGCGCCTGGTTTTTCAAATCTTCTATTCCTGATTTTAATTCCTGAATCTTTTGGATTACCCTCTTTTCATCTTCCCAGTGCTTCTTGTCTCTTTCCAGGGCGCTTTTCAGGTTCTCCAGCTCTTTCTCCAGCTTT
Organism: Candidatus Omnitrophota bacterium; assembly: GCA_040754615.1. Classification (GTDB taxonomy): domain Bacteria; phylum Omnitrophota; class Gorgyraeia; order Gygaellales; family Profunditerraquicolaceae; genus JBFMBZ01. Next base: position 14,067 of record JBFMBZ010000101.1, read on the forward strand.
TTTAACCGCTCCTCTGACGGCTTGTCCTTTTCTTTCTTTAAAGCCTGCTTTTCTATTTCCAGCTGGATGATTTTTCTCTGCACCACGTCAATTTCATTAGGCATGCTGTCTATTTCAATGCGTAGCCGGCTTGCTGCCTCATCTATCAAGTCCACTGCCTTATCAGGCAGGTGCCTGTCCGTAATATAGCGCTCAGACAAGACGCTCGCCGCAATCAACGCAGAATCCTTGATGCGCACGCCGTGATGAATTTCATATTTTTCTTTTAAGCCGCGTAAAATCGCTATTGTATCCTCAACTGTAGGCTCATTGACATAAACGGTCTGGAACCTTCTTTCCAGTGCCCCGTCTTTTTCTATATGCTTTCTGTATTCATCAAGAGTAGTTGCTCCGATACAACGCAGCTTTCCGCGAGCGAGCATGGGCTTTAACATATTGGAAGCATCTATTGCTCCTTCCGCAGCGCCTGCTCCTACTATAGTATGCAGTTCATCAATAAAGAGTATAATTTCGCCGTTTCGCTGCTCAATCTCGCGTAAGACCGCTTTCAGGCGGTTCTCAAACTCACCCCGGAATTTTGTTCCCGCAACCAGGCTTCCTAAATCAAGGGAGATGAGCCTTTTTTCTTTTAAGCCTTCGGGCACGTCCTTAAAGGCGATTCTCTGCGCCAGGCCTTCTACAATCGCGGTCTTTCCTACGCCCGCCTCTCCTATCAATACGGGATTATTTTTGGTGCGCCTGGATAATACCTGCATCAGCCGGCGTATCTCCTTATCCCTTCCTATAACCGGGTCAAGCTTTCCCTGCTCGGCCAAAGCCGTAATATCCTGGCCGTATTTTTCCAGCGCGTTGAATTTTTCTTCCGGGTTCTGGTCGGTAACCCTGTGGCTTCCGCGCAGTCTTGAAAGTTCGGATAAAAACTTTTCCTGGTCAATTTTTAATTTTTTTAATTCTTTGGTGACGATAGACTCACTATCCTGCAAAATTGCCAAGAGTATATGCTCAACTGAAACATAGTCATCTTTTAATGCCGTTGCCTGTTTCGTTGCCTCGATTAATAATTTATTCATCCGGCCGGAAAAATAAACCTGGGTATCCGCTGCGCTTACTGAAGGGATCTTATCCAGCTCTGCATCAAGTATTTTAATAACTGCGGACGGTTTAACCCCCAGGCTTACAAGCGCGCTATTGATAATACTCTCCTTTTGATTAAGCAAGGCATAGAATAGATGCTCGGGTTCAAGTTTTTGGTGGCCGCTCTCAGTTGCCAAGCCTACCGCATCCTGGATCGCTTCCTGCAATCTTATGGTCATCTTATCAAATCTCATCCTTTACTCCTTCTAATTAGCGCTCTGTGCATCAGAGTGCTAATCACAATTTAAAAAAATTTACCCTACTGACTCCATCTCTAAAATAATCCTGACGCCATGAAGGTTCACCCTTTTCTCTTCCATCAAATAGTGGATATACTCCAATCTTCTCATGTCTTTCAAAGAATAAAGCCGGCTCTTCTTGCCCGCTCTTTTCGGACGGACAATCCCCGCTTTATCCAGCTGACGCAATGTCCACACCGGTAAATCCACCAGCTTGCTTACTACGCTGATAATATACACCGGTTCATCCGGGCTTATCTGTATATCAAACAAAGGCATCTTGGCCTCCTGTCTGTTTCCAGCATAAGTCTAACATAGGACTAATATTTTGTCAAGCAAATCTTACAAAAATTATTAGATAATCTAACTGACTATCTCTATCTCTTTGTCATGCAGTATATTATGAAGCAAAGGTTTTGGAAGAATAAGCTTTATTTTTATGCCTTTTTGCAGGTATTTTACTTCAACTACTTTCGCCTGTCTGTAAAATAAATCCACCAGGTCCATACGGGAATTCGGAAGCAACAGGGTAATTTTCTGCACCCGCTCTTTAAAGTTTTCCTGAACTTTATCGAGCAACAAACCCAGGTTCTCTTTTAGTTTCGCGGAAATCGAAACAGAATTGGGAAAATCACTTTCTAAGCGCGCCAGCCACATTTTATCGTCAAGCAGGTCAATTTTATTCAGGGCGGTGATTGTTGGTTTCTGCTCTGCCTGCAACTCTTTTAAAACCGTAAGGACTGCCTGGCTATGCTCGTAAACCCTGGGATGGCTGACATCCAGCACATGAATTAACAGGTCTGCGTCCAGCACCTCTTCAAGCGTGGCCTTAAAAGCCTCAATTAACCCATGGGGAAGGCCGTGCAAGAATCCGACCGTATCGGAAACAATAACGTGCTCACCGTCAGGTAAAACCAGTGCTTTTGATAACGGGTCAAGCGTGGTAAAAAGGCTATCAGCCACAATCTGGCCTGCTTCAGTCAAAGAATTTAAAAGCGTGGATTTACCTGCATTGGTATAACCGACTAAGGCTATGCTCGCAACGGCATTTTCTTTTCTTCTTTTCTTGAGCGTTTGCCTGTGCTGGGCCACGCTTTTTAAGTCATCTTTTAATTTATCAATTCTTTTTCTGGTTCTCCTGCGGTCCACCTCTAACTTCTGCTCGCCCGGCCCCCTTGTGCCGATACCGCCCCCTAAACGCGAGAGGATTATCCCCTTACCCACCAACCGGGGCATCAGGTATTCCAGCTGCGCAAGCTCAACCTGCATTTTCCCTTCCGGGGTTTTGGCGTGCTTGGCAAATATATCCAGGATCAACTGCGTGCGGTCAATGGTTTTCTTGCCGATGACTTCTTCAAGGTTACGCTGTTGTGTCCCGGATAAGTTCCGGCCGAAAATTACTGTGCCGATATCCTCCTCCTGGCAGAGCGCGGCAAGCTCTTTGGCCTTGCCGCTTCCGATAAAAAAATTAGGGGTGGGTTTTTCCCCGGTATAGCTTATATGGTCAATAACTTCTGCGCCTGAGGTTGCCGCCAGTTCCTCAAGCTCTTCAACAGAATCCTTCATTGGCCACTCATCTCTTTCTGTCTTGAATCTTATAGTAATTAATAAAGCTCTCTCCATATTCTCCTTGCTATCTGGGCCGGTTTTTCTTTCCCAGTAATATTAACCCAGCTGATGCGCTTATCTTTTCTAAACCAGGTCAGCTGTCGCTTTGCATAAAGATAAGTATTGCGTTTAATCAGGCGCTTCGCCTCAGCTAAATCGTACAATCCTGCAAAATATCCTTTTAATTCCCTTAAGCCTATGGCGCATCTTGCTGTCCGGCTTAACTTCATACGCAGGAGCCTCCTTGCCTCCTTCGCAAGGCCCTGCCTGAACATCCGCTCTACGCGTATATCAATTCTTTTACGCAGGGCTTCCCTATCCATATTCAGGCAAAATATTTTGATATCAAAATCCCGGCTGAGCCCTTTCCTTTCCTTCTGTAATTCTGAGATGGGCTTTCCGGTTGCCTGGTACACCTCCAGCGCCCTGATAATCCGTTTTGCATCATTGGGATGGATTTTTGCGGCGGCGGCAGAATCTACTTTTTTTAGCTTTCTGTAAAGAAAACTACTCCCCCTTATTTGGGCTTCTTCATATAATTTCTTTCTAAACCTCTTATTTTCCGGCGCAGGCTTAAATAACCCGTCAATAAGAATGGACATATAAAGCCCGGTGCCTCCCGCAAAAAGAGGGATTTTGCCCTTCCCGTGTAATATCTTTATTTTTTTTAATGCCTCTTTGCGGTACTTGGAGACATTGTATTCTTTTTCCGGAGAAATTATGCTTAGCAGATGATGCGGGATTTTCTTCCTCAATGAAAGCGCGGACTTTGAAGTAAGGATATCCATCCCTTTATAAACCTGCATAGAATCACAGGAGATAATCTCAGCGTTAATCTTTTTTGCTAATGCGGCGCTGGCTTCGGTTTTGCCTATTGCGGTCGGTCCTACGATAAAGATAAGTTGCCGGCTGGCGCGATGGCTTTGCATTAAGGGCAGATTTTGGTAGGAAAACCCTCCTGCCGGAGCTTGTTTTCTAATTCTTTTGCCTCTTTTAGCGTCTTTAATTTGCCTACCCTTACTCTATAAGATTTCTTTTCATTCAAAAGGGTCTCTTCAATAAAAGAAGCGTACCCCTTCAGGGCTAATTTTTCCGCTAAGTTCTGCGCGTTGACATTGCTGTTAAAAACCCCCACCTGCACGGTAAAATAAACTCCCGACGTATCTTCAATAAGAGGCCCGGATTCCTCGCTTAATTTTGCTTCAAAACTCTTCGGAAATTCCTGTTTTAACTTATCCCGGTATTCCTTTCCCATCTCCGGGTCGCCTTTTTTAAAACCCACGCGGCTCAGGCGCGAGAAAATAACGGCCTTATATTTTGTACCCGGATTCTGGCTTAACAATTCCTTATATATGGCCTCGGCGCCATTAAAATCCTGCCGCAGCAAATACGTGTCAGCTAGGCCTATCTTCGCCTGCTCCTTAAACCTGCTGCTATTAAGCTCCTTTAGGATTATTTCAAAGATGTCGGAAGCGCGCAGATAATTCCCGTCCTTTAAATAACTTAATCCGAGTAAATAATACAGCTCATCGCTGGCATCATCTTTGCGGGTTCCGGCGAGTATTTTTTCCCCTTCGTTTATTGCCTCCTTGTAATTGCCTTTCAATAAATTTGCCTTGAGGCTGTCTAAATTCAAGGCATAAACAAAATCAAGGGACACAAAGACACAAAGACACAAAGACACAAAGATTACAACCCTGCGACCCTTCTTCATTTTCTTCCCTTCGATATTTTCTTCTGCAGCTCTAAAATCAGCGCGTGCCTTCTTTCCTTTTCTTCCTTCGGCACGTCATCAGCATATTTTGCGGCTTCTGTATCAGGCCGTAGCGAATATTTGAAGATAAATGCGGCGT
>JBFMBZ010000102.1:0-5449 GCA_040754615.1 Candidatus Omnitrophota bacterium
AGAGGGAGTAAAGGAACGGTTGTAAGTGCAGCCGACCTGTTTTATTCTATACCGGGACGAAGAAAGTTCTTAAAAAAACCTTCCGCCGAAACGGCAATGTGTAAAACAACCTTCCTTGAAAAGGCGCTCCCCTTCCCGCACATTGCCTTCAGGTTTTTTTCCGGCGGGGAGCTAAAGACCTTTTTACCGCCCTCATCCTTAAAAGAGCGGGTCCTGCATGCTTATCCCGAACATTTGAATGCAGCCATGCTCAATGAGGCGGCGGAAACTTTCACCGATCATACCATCACCCTGGTAGCAGGACGGCCCGAACTAAAGAGAAAAGACAGAAAGTTTATCCATGTTTTTGTCAATAACCGCAGGCTAAACGAGTATTCCCTTATCCAGGCGGTTGAGTACGGCTATTCCGGCCATCTTCCCGGCGGAAATTACCCCGTTGCATTCGTGTTCATAAATATAAACCCTGAACTGGTAGATTTTAATATTCATCCGGCAAAAAAGGAAGCCAGGTTTCGTAATTTGCCGGAAATTCATCACAACCTGGCAGGTATGCTTAAGTCATACGCGGCTTCATATGCCCTCCATGTGTCTATACCGGGTGCTGGAATATCCTCCGGTATAAACAGTCTTAAAGATACTTGTGAAAAAGATTCAACCGCGGCCGAAACCAGGCCGGCTTTCCTGCCCCTCAATGAAGCCTTATTTAACGAAATACGAAACAAGAATAGAGAAATACGTCAAAATCTTTTCCAGACAGAAGCCGAGGCGAAATTTAAATACTTCGGCCAGCTTTTTAATCTTTTTCTTCTGGCAGTATTGGATGATTCGCTGTTCATAATCGATCAGCATGCCGCCCATGAACGCATACTCTACGACCAGCTTATCGAGAAGAAATCCACCCCTCAAAACCTTCTTGTCCCTATCCAATTCGAGCTTTCATCCGAGTCCGAAGAACGGATACTTATCGATAACCAGGAAAAATACAGGCAGCTTGGTATTACCGCGACACCGGGAAAAGATGGAACGTGGATGCTGCTCAGCCTGCCCGATTACTGCCTGGCACAGGCAGTTTCCGTAATTGAGTTTATAAAAAGCCGGCGCGGCCCAGTGGAGGAACTGCAAAAAGAGCTTTATGCAACTATCGCATGCAAAGCCGCTGTAAAAGATGGAGAACAACTGGATGATGTGACTGCAACCCGGCTTATTACGCAGACCTTTGCGTTGAAAAATGCCCGCTGCCCCCACGGCCGGCCCGTATGGTATGAACTGTCCAAAAAGGAGCTCTTTTACTGGGTGGGACGACTGTAGTTATTATCTGGAAAGGACATCCTCAATCTCAGCTCTCTTGCTGTAGCCGGGATTTTTTTCAAGCAGCGTCTTAAGAACCGCTTTACCGTCCTTCTCGTTGCCTTCCTTAATCAACACCAGACCCTGCTGATAGTAGGCATCCCAGTAGGTTGGAGAGAGTTTAATCAGGCGTGTAAGGTTCTCCTTCGCCTGGGGATACTGCTCGTTTTTTATATATGCTATTGCCAGGCTATACCGGATCTCCGCATCATTGGGGCTTAAGGAAACCGCTTTTCCATAGTGGGTTATGCTGTCCTGGTACAGTTGCAAGTGAAGGTAGGTGTTTCCCAGGTTATTGTTAACCTCGAGGGAGTTTGGGTCGATTTTATACGCCTCAATCAAATATTTTCTCGCCTCATCGTAGGCTTCTCTCTTGTTGTAGATTACGCCGAGATTTATCAAAGGTTTGATGTACGCCCGGTCGGCTTTTATTGACTCTTGATACGCACCGACGGCACCATCAATATTTCCCAATTTTTCGCTGGCCTCACCCAGGGTGAAAAGATACGGGGCGGAAGCACCTTTTAATTGGACCGCCCTGGCGGCGTACGTAAATGCTTCCTCGGGCTTGTTAAGTTTAAGCTTTACAACCGCCAGATTGTAGTTTAATTCGGCGATATCCGGTTTTATCTGAAGCGCTTTTTGAAAGTAGTCCTCGGCTTCCCGGTATTTATCCTGCTTAAAAAGAACCGCCGCAAGCTGAATAATATAGGCCGACTGTTCAGGGTTCGATTCCATCGCTTTCTTGTATGCCTCGGCTGCCCCTTTAAGATCATCCTTATTACTTAATAAATTGCCGATTTCATAATAGGCAAGATCAAAATCCGGTTTTACGGAAATCGCACTATTAAAGGATTTATAAGCCTTGTCTTTTTCTCCGATCTTATCCAATGATTTCCCGAGCCTGTAATAGGAATTCTCAAATTTCGGATTCAGATGAATGGAGCTCTCAAAAGATTGAATGGCATCCGTATATTTTCTGGCATTGTACTGGGCCACTCCCAGTTCGTACAGTATCATATAATCTTCCGGATTAAGCCTGGAAGCTTCCTTGAATTCCCGGATGGCATTATCGTAGTTTTTCGCGTCCTTGTAGATCTGGCCGAGTGTATTGTGGGGTATCCAGAGGTTCGCATCCTTCTCAACCGCCCGGTTGGAGTTTGCCAGTGCTTTCTGGATATTACCCGGATCCTGGCTGTTTTCCAGGTAGTATGATTCGCCTAAGCGGGCATAGGCTTCCCCCGAAGCAGGCTCCAGGGCTAAGGCTTCATCAAATTTCTTTCTCGCTTCAGGGTAACCGCGCGCCTGCATTAAAGCGATTCCGTCATTTAACAGGCTTCTGACTTTTAATTTTTTCTCCTTTTCCTTTTCGCTTAATTTCTTTAAATCCTCCGGTTTTTCCTGGGCTGGCGGAACCGGCTGATATCGAGCGGTTGAACCGTCAATCTTTTTCTTTGACTCTTCAAGCGAGTCGCCGAGCTCGGTAAGGCTTTTGCTTAACTTCTCCTGCTGATCCAACTGGTTTTGTTTTTCTTTTTCTTCGGTCCGGCTCTTATTTTCGATTATGCGGTCCCGGAGTGATTTTGCATCCTCATCATCACTGTTTTCAATCAGCAGTTTATCCAGGAGATCCAGGGCGCGCTGGTATTCACCCTTATCCATATAATCCTTTGCCAGGCTTAAGGTATTTTTGCGGGTCGCTTCGATTTGATTTTTAATAATTAAAATCACACCGGCAACCAGAATTGCAGTAACAATAATAGCGGCCGCTATAATGATGATTTTTTTAGTATCCATGTTCCCCTCCCGACGCTAATCTTTAAGGTCCAGTTCTTCATGATAATCCTGGATATTCTCACTCCCGGTAGAGAGATTAGTTGTATCCGTTTTTACATTTTTAAGCGACTCGAGAACATTTTTTAAAAGCTGCTCCTGCCGTTGCTTCTCTTCCTCTTGCCGCTTGCGTTCCTCTTCCTTGCGTCGCTGCTCCTCGGCAATGCGTTTTTTTTCTTCTTCCTGCCGCCTTAATTCTTCTTCACGCCGCTTCTTTTCTTCTTCAAATTTTCTTTGCTCCTCCTCTTTTTTCTTCCGCTCTTCCTCTGCAATGGAGTGTTTCAACAGGTTTATCATCTGTTCGATTTTGTCTCTCTGCGGAGCGGATGGGCGTAACGAGAGGTAATAAGTATAATCCGTCAAGGCCTCCCGGTACAGGCTCATATGCATCAAGCTGTTTGCCCTGTTTAGATAGGCTTCAGCATAACCGGGATTTTGGGAGATGGAATGGCCGTACATCTCTTTGGCTCTTTCGTAGTCTCCCTTAGCAAAATAATTATTCCCGATGTTAAAATATAGCCTGTCGCCGTTGGATTTGGAAATTTTCAAGCCCAGTTGCATAATGGCTATAGCCTTATCGTAATATTCCAACTGTTCATAAACGATTCCAAGATAGAGGTAAACTTTCTCATTATTACGATCCTCCTCGAGGGCGGTTTCAAGGTATTTCACGGCTTCGTTCGGCTTATTCTCGAGAAAGAGTTTTTCACCCTGCTCAAATGAGGGTACCGCATTGAGAAACGATACCCCTATGCAAACGACAAATACGACTAAGGATAGTATCTTTTGCATTCTTCCCGTCATTTTATCTCCAGTGATAATCCAGGGTTTGACAGTTCTACCAAAACTATTTAATCTTGTAACTGGAGCAGATTATGCCTTTTATAATCATTCTAATAGTAATCCTCGGCATAGCAATCGGTGTTATTACCTTTTTCCTCATCAAATCTATCATTATGCCCCAAAAAGTGGCGACATTGTCAACCCTGCTGAAACAGGGCAAAACCGCATCGGTTACCCGCCTCGCCAAGCAAATAATTGCCAAAGAACCGCGGAATGTCGAAGCTCATTACCTATTGGGACAGGCGTATCTGGCTGAAAATAAACCGGAACTGGCTTTGATGGAGTTTAAGACCGTCAATCAAATCGGCAACTTCGGTGGAATATGCCCGGAAAAACAATTCAGGAAAACAATAGCTGAACTGTACAAAAAATTCCGTCAGCCGGAGGAAGCACTGAAAGAATACCTGCTTCTTATTAAACTGGAAGGTGACAATGCTGATTATTATTATAAGGCCGGCGAACTGTTTGAAGAGAGGGACAGGCCCGACAAGGCGGTGAATTACTATAGAAAAACAATTGAACTCGACAGCCGGCATTCCATGGCGCATTACAGACTCGGCCAGGTATTATACCGGGCCAAGAAACCGGTGGAAGCAAAAAATGAACTGGAACTGGCCATAAAACTCCAACCGGACAATTTCAAAGCCTACTTTTATATCGGCCGCCTTCTAAAGGAAAACCACGACTATATCGGCGCCCTCCATGCCTTCGAAAAAGCACAGCGGGATACGGAGTTCAAGGTAAAAGCCCTGGTCGAACGGGGCGCCTGCTACATGAGCATGAACAGTTTTGAAAGTGCAATTACAGAACTTGAACGGGCGGTAAAAAGTGCAGAGAATGATTCCTCGGCCGAAATACTTTTCGGCCGGTATTTTCTTGCCATGTGCTATGAAAAAACCCGTAATATAGATAAGGCAATCGAAAATTGGGAATTTATCTATTCCAAGAAATCCACCTTCAAGGATGTCGCCGAAAAACTCGCCCAGTATCAGGAACTCAGGGCGGATGACAAAGTAAAGGACTTTCTAACCGTTTCGATGCCCGAGTTTTTGGAAATTTGCAAAGCCGTCGCCATGAATATGGGGTTAAGTATCAGGGAAATCGCCGAGATCCCCAATGGATGCCAGATTTTTGCAGTCGAATCCGATTCAAAATGGAGAAATATCCGCAAAATGCCGAAATTAATTCGCTTTTTACGGGTGGCAGATTTAATTGACGATTCAGCCGTACGATCAATGCATGAAGAGATGAAAAATTTAAGTATTACGAGGGGTGTTATTGTAGCAAGTTCCAATTTTTCCAGAAAAGCGATTGAGTTCGCGGAAACAAGACCGATAGATCTTCTCAACAAAGATAAACTTCAAGGTCTTCTGAAAAATATAAACCTTGCGGAAATTTCTCGCGGAACGTAAACAATTGATGGGCG
>JBFMBZ010000103.1:0-14037 GCA_040754615.1 Candidatus Omnitrophota bacterium
TTTACCCTTTCCTTATCCCCCTCAAGGATAATAAGAACTCGTCTTTATTATCTGACTGCTGGCTGGCCTCTTCTTCGGTTATCCTGCCCTCTTTTACTAATTTTATCAGCGACTGGTTGAATGACTGCATCCCGAAAATGGAGCCGTCTTCTATGTACTGGGGGATCTCCCAGACCTTGTTCTCCCGGATAAGCCGGCTGATAGTCGGAGTTAACAGCATAACTTCGTATGCGGGAACCCGGCCGCTTCCGTCTTTTAAGGGGGTAAGCCTCAATGACATTACTCCCTTTAGAAGAGAGGATAGCTGGTTTCTTACTTCCTGATGCTGGTGGGGAGGGAAAAAGTTAATGATTCTTTCTACGGTTTGGCTGGCGTTTATGGTATGCAGGGTGCTTAAAACCAGGACGCCGGTTTCCGCAGCGGTGATAGCAGCGGCCATGGTTTCCTGGTCCCTGATGTTGCTGATAAAGATGACATCCGGGCTCTGTAAAGTAAAGGCGCGCAGCGCTACCGCATATGAAGAAACATCTATTCCCAGCTCCCTTTGGTTAATAAGCGACTCCTTATCCCGGAAAGTAAACTCTATAGGCTCTTCAACGGTCAGGATATGCTTCTTATAGTTACAGTTGATGTATTCTATCATACTGGCAATGGTAGTGGATTTACCGCTACCCATGCTTCCGGTCAAAAGCACCAGGCCCCTTATTTCGCCGGCAAGTTTTTTTAGTATATCGGAAGGCAAGCCCAGTTCTTCGAAAGTCTGGGTCTCGCGGTTAACATTCCTGACGACGATAGAGGGAGAATTCCTTTGCATGAATATGCTCACGCGAAACCTGCGGTCTATCTCCTCCCAATAGAAGATAAAATCAATATCAAAATTCCTCTTTAGGGTTTCCCTTTGCGCGGCATTGGTAAGGGATTCTATTGCTTTATAGGCATCATCTATTCTTAAGATTTGATCGCTGATAGGGACGACCTTCCCGTCCTTTCTGTAACGGGGAACCCCTCCTGCGCGATAGAATAAATCCGACCCCTTATCCTCAACCATCTTCATCAAAAGGCTTTTTATCTCCATCGTCTCCTCCCTAATTTTAGTCTCCATAATTTTATTATATCATTAATTTCTTAATCTGTCTTTCCAAATCTAATAAAATTTTTTTATTTTTTATTCCTCCGGAGTATCCTCCCAACTTTCCTCCCGAACCAACCACCCGGTGGCAGGGTATAATCAAAGGATAAGGGTTATTTTTCATTATCTGGCCCACTGCCCGGTAGGCTTTGGGCTTGCCTGCTTTTTTGGCAATCCACTTGTAAGTGCGTACTTCCCCGAGAGGGATACTTAAGGCAGCCTTGTAGACTTTTTTAACAAAAGGAGTCATTTTCATCCGCCGATTACTTTCTTCCTCCTTAACAAATGATGGTATGAGACCGCAAACCGGTGCGCTTCGTCGCGCATCCTGCGGATGAGGTTTAATGCCGGAGTATCCCGCTTAAGCTTGATGGGCCTTTCGCTGCCTTTAGTATATATATTTTCCTTCTTTTTGGCGATACTTACCAGGGGGATATCCAGGCCCAGCGCCTTTAATTCTTTTTGGGCCGTAGTTAAATGAGCCAGCCCTCCGTCAATGAGGATTAAATCCGGAAGCTTGAGATTCTCAGAAAGCGCCCGGCTGTATCGCCTCCTGACTACCTCGGAGAGCATTTTATAATCGTCTATTCCCGCGACAGTCTTTATCCGGAACCTGCGGTAATTATTCTTATCCGGCAAGCCCCGGAAAAAACTTACCATTGAACCGGTTGCTTCTTTGCCTGCTATATTAGAAATGTCAAACGCCTCAATATGCACAGGCACCCTATCCAGATTCAGTAATTTTTTAAAATCCAATAATTCCAGCTCCGGGCTTACCCCTACATTGCTTTCACTTAAGGCGCTCAGGGCATTAACCTGATCCCTGATTGCGGCTGCTTCTTCAAATTCTAATTTCTTTGCCTTTTCCTCCATCTTGCGTAAAAGGCCTTTAATCAAAATGCCCTGCCTGCCCTCCAGCAGCAAAATTATATTTTTGATTACCTGGCGGTATTCTCTTTTGTTAATTTCCTTTGTGTCCGCAGCCGGGGCAAGGCCTATGCGGTGGTAAATGCGGGATTCTTCCGGAAGCTCTTTGCAATAACGGTAAGGAAAATGCCTGCGGATGACCTTTAGCGCATCCCGCAATAAGCCCGCGCTGGTATAAGGCCCGAAATAACGGCTGCCGTCAGCTTCTTTTTTACGCGTAATACAGATAGCCGGGAATTCCTCACGGGTAATCTTTACCAAAGGAAAACTTTTGTCGTCCCGCAGGGAAATATTATATTTAGGCTTGTATTTTTGAATCAAGGCTGCTTCCTGCAGTAAAGCAAAACTCTCGGTGGGGCAAAGCTGAAAATCAATATCGCAAACATGCGACATAAGAATCGCGGTCTTAACGGAATTTCCGGCCTTAAGGTAACTTGAAAGCCTTCTTCTTAATGCCTTGGCCTTGCCTACATAGATGACTTTGCCGGAAGCGTCCTTCATCAAGTACACGCCCGGAGAATCCGGAGCATTTAGAAATTTCTCTTTAATCTTATCGGGTTTTTTCATTGTTAATTATTGGCTGCTGCCTTAGCCAGCCGAGGGCAGGCTTTAGCGCAATTAAAACACTTTATGCATAATTCCGTGTTCACTTCTTCGTTCGGTTTCAATCCCACAGGACATACCTTGCGGCAGTTGCCGCACTTAAGGCATTTCTCTATGTCCAAATTAACTCTTGCCGGAGCAATCTTATTCATCTTTCCGTAAATAAACCCAAGCGGGCAGAGAAAACGGCAAAACGGCCTTTTAGCAAAGAGGGCCAAGATTAAGAATAAATCCACGACCAGAATAGTGATAAGGTCATCGTGCGAAATTATTACCCCTCGCGAACTGAAAATGTTAAAAGCCAACTCCAGATATATCAAAATTATAACTAGCAGCAACGCTGCTAATCTTAAACGTTTTAACTTAATGCTGATTCTGAACTCCCTGGGACAAAGAGCATGTAGATTATCTTGAATAAAGCCCCCGGGGCATACCCAGCCGCACCCCATAGCTCCAAAGACAGCGCCGATTAACGCAATAAAAATCAGGGCAAGATAAACCGGGAAGGTTTTAAAAAAGGCTATTCTCTGGCTGGTGCCTATGGGGCAAAAGCCGAATGAAAACGGGCAGTTCTGACAGGGCAGGCCTCTGTTACAAAGGCCGATCATCCAGCCTGCCATAAAAAGGCTTAATTGCGTAAACGGCCGCAGCGATAAAGATAGCTTTCTGATTACCGCGGTTACAAAACCGGTAAAGGCCAAAGAAAGGAAGAAAATAGTTATGACCTGCGTTAAAGAGGGCATTATTATTGGTTAACTTTTTGCCTTCGTAAGCCAATAGTATAACTGCCGCATTTCATTCACTTTAAATATGAAGCAAGATGATATATAGGAAAGGACACCCAGGACTAACGCTAACCCTAGATTGACAAACTTATTTATTCTGAGCAGAGACGCAAAATAACAAACTATCCCCATGCAAAGGCTTGCTGAAAGGATACGCATAAAAGACGAGGCTATTTCTTTGGCATTGAAATCCCCCAGCCGTTTTTTTAAAATCATGAATAAAAACAGGAAGCTAGCCACCCCGGCTATGGAAGTTGCCAGCGCCAAGCCTGCTATCTTGAAAGGAAACATAAAAATGGCGTTTAAAACCGCGTTGATAACCAGGGCTGCGGCAGAAACTTTTGTGGGAGTAACGGTGTCTTTAAGGGCAAAAAAGCATGCCTGTAAAACCTTATTTGCGCCATATGCCGCCAGTCCAATGCTATAAAAAGCCAGGGTGCGGCTAGTAACATTAATGGCATAAGCATCAAATTTACCTGCACCAAAAAGGACAGAGATTATGGGCTTAGACAAAGCTATAAGTCCGGCTGAAGCAGGAAGCATGACGAAAAATACCATCCTTAAACCCCAAGAGAGCGTAACCGTTAGATCTTTCCTTTCTTCGCCCAGGGCTTGCGTAGAAAACGTAGGCAACATTGCCTGAGAAAGCGCATTGCTGAAAATCCCGATGGGGAACTGAATGAGCCGGTAAGAAAAATATAATACCGCCACCCCTCCCTCGCCTACAATCCAGGAGAGCGAGCCGAAAATTGAATCCACAAAATTATTCAATTGATAAATACAGGAGCTTAAGAGCCTGGGCGCCATTAATCTGCCTATGGCCTTTGCCGCGGGGTGGTTAAAGCGCCTGGGGGATTTCAGCCTGAAACCTTTTTTGTAAAGGACAGGTATCTGCACCCCTAATTGCATGACGCCGCCGGCTAATACTCCCAAGGCCAGGCCTTTTATTCCTTCCCCAAAAAGCAGGCTAAACAAAATCAGGGAAATATTCAGCAGGCAGGGGCTGAAGGCAGGGATAGAAAAATGCTTTAAAGAGTTCAGGATGCCCATTGAGTAAGCAGCCAGGCTGATTAACAATAGGTAGGGAAAAATTATCCTGGTGAGCCTTACGGTTGCTTCTAATTTTTGCGGGTCAGATACAAAGCCCGGGGCAATTATCCTTACGATAAGGGGCGCAACTATAATACCCGCTATCGTTATTGCCATAAGTATAACTAAGAGCAGGTTAAGCACAACATTTGCCAGCTCCCAGAACTCTTCTTTTGTATGCTTTAGCCTGTATTCGCTAAAAACCGGCACAAACGCGGCATTGGTTGCCCCTTCGCCCACCAGGTCGCGCAGTAAATTCGGTATCCTAAAGGCGATGACAAAGGCCTGGGCGTAAATATAAACCCCGAATAACCTGGCTATCACCACGTCCCGGGCAAATCCCAGCAGGCGCGACAATAGGGTGGCAAGACCGATTATCCCCGCAGAACGGCCGATTTCCCTGTTTGTTGCGCCTTCAAAAGAATTGTTTGTTGACATAAATAATTTATTATGATATAAGGGTGCGAAAGGAGAAGGTTATGCCAAGACGCAGGACATCTTTAAAAAGAAAACGCGCAGATAAGAAAAGGCACCTGAGAAACTTAAAGATAAAAAAGCAGCTTAAGGCCACGATAAAAAAGTTCCAGTCTCTATTATCGGCAAAGAATGTAAGCGAAGCTAAAGCGCTTTTAGGAAAAGTTTTCTCCCAGCTGGACAAGGCGGCAAAAAAAAGAATCATCCACTCTAAGACCGCCGACCGAAAAAAGGCCCGCTTAACGAAGAGGCTTAACAGGCCTGCATAAATCCAATACCAGTTTTTCCAGAGCAAAAACCGGCTTGAGTTTGCCGGTTTTTATTTCTAAATCGCAATTCAATAAAAGCCTGAATTTCCTCTGCGTGCCTTGAGTTTCCCTGACGCTGTTCTCCCAGGCATACCTTAACCCCCCCAAAATCCTCTCCGGCCTTTCTCCGTTCTTAAGTAGTTCGCTCAATATGCGTAGCGCCCACTCTTTACGTCCCAAACTAATCTCCCGCTCCAGGGAAAAGGTATTGACTTGGGGGGCATCTTTAAAGCGGATTATTTTCGCGTAAGCTGAAATAGCCCTGACAAAATTATCCCTGCGCTCATATCTGTCAAAATCCAAAACCGCAATGACGCTCCTTGCGGGTTTTTTCGCGTAAGCGATAAGGAATTCCCTGCTTTCTTCTTTAAGGTTCTGGGCAGACTTGATGATAATGACTCTTTTATCAGCCTTCACCGGCAGGCACAAAAATTTTTCCTGCAGCTCTTTAAGGCTTAAGTCTTTTGCGTATAAAGTGTCGAGGTTAAACTGCTCTAACCCTTTGGCGAGGAACTGCTCTTTCAGGCGCTTGATTTGCAGGTCTTTGGCGGGACGGTCTTCTCCGATAAATAAATATAACATTTACTTACCACTGTTCAACTGTGCGCTCTACAATCCTGCGCGCCAGGTCGCTTAAGGCGTCGTTTACGGCAGTATCTTCTGACTTGGCCTGAAAACCGCTGGTAAAATAGGTGGTATCGCCTGTGAAACCTTTCTCCTCCCAGACTAACCTGTTTTCATCCCCCTCCAAGAGGCTCAAGTTACAAACCAGGTTCAGGCGGTATTCGCTGACTACTTCTCCACTATCGTCATATCTTAAGGGGTCTCTGCGGAATTCTATGAGCTCTCCCTTCAAAATTAAATCCGCCGTTTCTTCTGACGCGGGCCTTAAATTCCCGTCCAGGAGGAATTTATTTCTGACGGACTTGGTTATATCCGAATCGAGCATCGGCCGGTAAACCCTGTATTTACCGGAGGCATAACTTTCATTGGTAATATCCACTTTGTTGGCAAATGGTGCCACGTAAATTGTCCGGTATTTATCCGAAATCATCGAGCGGGTAGTATAACCGCAGCCAAAGATAGTAACGAGTAACGAGTAACTAGTAACTAGTAATGCAACTACTCTCTTTCTCCAGTGCGTCATTTCATCTTCTCCATTATGCGCAGCCTTTCCAGGGACTTAGCAGCCCATACAGTGTCGGAGTATTTAGCCACAGCTTCATTATAATAAACCCTTGCCGCGTCAAACTGTTTCTGCTTCTCATAGAAGCGGCCCGTATTGTAGTTAGCCTCTGCCTCTTTCTCGGTAAGCTGGCTGATATTTTTCTCCGCATCCCGCGAGAGGACCGCATCAGGGTGCTCCCTGATAAACTCTTCAAATTTCTTCTTTGCCTCTTTGGTCGCTGCCTGGTCGTAATCCGCTCCGCGCGAAAGACTGGCACGGCAGGAAGCAATCTGAAACTTGGCTGCCTCCACCCATTCGCTATCCGGATAATTAGTGATGACCTTATTGAAGGCCTCTTCTGCCTCATAATAACGCATCAGGCTTTTAAGCACCAAGCCCAATTTATACTGGGCTTTCGGCGCTAACGGCCCATAAGTGGAATTCTCGATCACCTGGCTAAAAACCTCTATAGAAGGATGCTCTACGATTATCGGCACGCCCCTGCGCTTGTCTTCCGACATAAACATTTCGCCTATTTTATATTCGCGCTCGATAATCTCCTGTGTCCTTTCTGAAAATGGGTATTTATCTATAACTTTTTGGTAGGACTTGAACGCCTCATATAAACTGCCTCTTGCCTCTTCTATAAGGCCGAGGTAATACTGGCTCTCAGAGGCCTCAAATGATTTAGGGAAGTCTTTGAGGAGCCTTTTAAATTCACGCTCAGCCTCAGGGTATTTCTTCTCATCGTAGAAGCCTTTGGCAAAGTCAAACTGCTCTTTGGGGTTGGTTTTTGCCTCGGACTTGGGGTTTACCCATTTTCCGGTCTTGGGAGTCCAAATCCAGAAACAAAAAGCCTGCTGGAACGCAGAAAAAACAAAAATTACGGTAAAAATCGCTGCCTTGCGCCTCATAGTAGAGTAACTTTAACATATCTGGCGGGCTTTGTCAACCCGCCATTTTAATTGGAAGCAAGGTTAAAATATGCCCAGGGAAGCTTAACCAGGAAAGAGTTTACGCAAAACAATAACATAACCGCCATTTCTGCGCTCTGGCTAAAATACGGGCTGAAAGCCGGAAGGAAAAAATAGGCAAATATCAGGCTGAAACCGCATAAAGTAATTAAAGTGGCTAAAGGCACGATAAAAAGGTTAGCTAATACCGTTATGGGAGTAAAGAGCCGGAAATAACAAGCTACCAACCCCATTGTGCCTATCCAGCAGGAAAATGAAACCAGGCAGCCGCTGGCGAGATTTCTCAAAAATCTTAATTTTAGCGATTCCAGGCGCAAAAGAGCCTTGAGTTTCGGGTATAGAAAAATTATCGAGAATACGCTGGCAAAAGAAAGCTGAAAGCCTATATCAAATAATTGTTTAGGATTTATAACCAATATAAACAGCATAGCTAAGGCCAGGGCATTATGTTGGTCAGGCTCGCGCTCAATCAAAAACCCCCACATAAATACAACCGCCATTATTGTTGCCCGCAGCACAGGGTTTGAAGCTCCGGTAACCAGGCAGTAAAGAATAAGGCATAGCGTGGCTATGACAAAACGCAGCCTGCGCGGGAGGCGGATTAATTTCAGAAACAAATTCAGGATAAAAGCAACTATCCCCACGTTAAATCCGCTCACCACGAGTATGTGCACTGTCCCTGTTTTTACCATGGAGTTATATATCTGCTGCGGGATAGCGCTTTTTTCTCCCAAAATCATTGCCTTCAAAATGGAGGCTTGCGCGGGTATTATATTAAGCGAGATTATCCTTTTAATCTTGGCCTTCAGGCCTGAAGCCAGGAGCATAATCTTCGGCGCCTGGTTTTTCTTTATCATAATGACGTGGTGTTTCTCTTTAACCGCAAAAACAGAATAAATATTTTGGTTTGATAAATAATTTGAGTAGCCCTGTTTTTTGTTGCTGGCTACAATTCTCCTTAGCTCCCCTTTTAGGATTAATTCTTCTCCATACACTAAACGGGGCCTTCCTTTAATATAAACCAGCAAGTTTCCGCTGCAATTTGCTTTCCTGTTTTTTACCCAGGCCTTTTCTGCTTTTAAGACAAAAAATGTTTTATTATCTTTAAAATCCGGCTCGCTATTTATTACCCCCTGTATCACGCAGGAAAGACTATTATTGTTTAGCGGCACAAAGTTTACGATATCAGATTTCGGGATAACCTGCGCATTGCATAATAGGATTATTCCTGTAACAAAGGCAAGGCCGCAAATAAGCAGCTTAAACAGTAGCTCTTTTTTTAAGAATAATGCGCTTAAAATAAATAATATTAAGGCGCAAAAATAAATCCAGCCAAAAGGCAATGAGATAAGGCTTGCCAGAATTATCCCGAAGGAGAAAAAAATAGCCAAAGCTAACAACGGCCTTTTCATAAATCACTTCACGGATAAACTCTCTTTTATTTTTTCAAACCTATATGCACTAACCCCTTTTATGCTTCTCAATTCTTCCATATCTTTGAAGGCTCCCTTTTCGCTGCGGTACTCTATGATGCGGGAGGCGATTTTTTCCCCGATGCCGGGCACACCCATTAGCATCTCTTTATCCGCTTTATTCAAATCCACCTTCCAGGTATTAATCCCGCACTCGATAACTGTTTCTACTCGAGAATATTTCTTGCGCAAAAAGCTTATCCCGCTACCTGCCAGAGCCATGGCCAGCAAAAACAAGATTACCCCCTTTTCCTGCCGCGTCAGACTAAACATAATTTCTCCTCTCTACCAGTAATAGACGTCAAAAATATAAGAATCTAACGGAAATAATTTAGGGACGGTTCTCAACTCTTTCAAATAGTAAATAGAAACAGTTTCCATCCCAAAGCAGAAACAGTTTCCATTTTGTTCGGGAAAGTGGGATAGTTATGGATGGTTAATTACCCAGTTTCCCGATTGGATTAGAAACAGTTTCCTTCTCGACTCGGAAACTGTTTCTATGGTATTTAAATGACAATATTCACTAATTTGCGGGGGACAACAATGAGGTTTTTGACAGGCTTACCCTGGATCCAGGGTCTTAACTTTTCATCGGCAAGGGCCAACTCTTTGAGTTTATCCTCGGCCATATCGGAAGGAATGTCAATCTTTGAACGCACCTTTCCATTGACCTGGATGATAATGGTTACAGTTTCTTCAATAAGCATCTTAGGGTCGTATTCAGGCCACTTCGTTTTATAAATACGCTCTTTGTTCCCCATGCGCTCCCAGAGCTCTTCGGAAAAATGCGGCGCAAAAGGGCTAAGCATGATAATCAGGCTAGAAATAATCTCTTCATCTGCTCCTGATTGATAAATAACATTCACAAATTCCATTAAACTGGCAATGGCCGTATTAAACTTAAAGTTCTCAATATCCTCCGTAACTTCTTTAATCGTTTCGTGCATCTTCTTTCGACTTTTCATTACATCTTCAGGCTCGTGACTTTCGTAAAGTCTCCACACCCGGTTTAAGAATTTAAACGCACCCTCGATACCGCGCTCATCCCACTCCAGTTCCATTTCAGGAGGCGCGGCAAAAAGGATAAAGAGCCTTAAGGTATCTGCCCCGTATTTTTTTATAATTAAATCCGGGTCAACGATATTACCCCGCGACTTGGACATTACCTCCCCGTCTTTTAAGACCATCCCTTGCGTAAGCAAGCGCTTAAACGGCTCGGCAAAATCCACCATCCCCAAATCCTTAAAGAATTTGGTAAAGAAGCGTGAATACAAAAGGTGCAAAATCGCATGCTCAATTCCGCCGATATACTGGTCAACCGGCATCCAGTATTTTGCCTCTCTCCTGTCAAAGGGCTCATCAGCAAATTGGGGCGAACAGAAGCGTAAAAAGTACCATGAAGAATCGAAAAAAGTGGCCATCGTATCCGTTTCCCGGCGAGCTGGCACGGAGCATTTAGGGCAGGTGACGTGCACAAATTCTTTGACCTTAGCAAGAGGGCTTCCGCCTTTGCCGGTAAAAGGCGCTTCTTTAGGTAATTCTACAGGTAAATCTGCATAGGCTACAGGAAGCATCCCGCATTTTTCGCAATAAATTATAGGGATAGGCGTTCCCCAATATCTTTGCCGGGAAATCAGCCAATCCCGCAAGCGCCAATGAGTCTGGATTTTCCCGATACCGGCTTTCTCCATCCATTCGGCAATTTTAACTTTAGCCTCCTTGTTCGGCAGCCCGTCAAATTGGCCGGAATTAACCTGGATCCCGTCTCCTTCATATGCCTCTGTTAATTTTTCCGGCGACCGGCGACCGGCGACCGGCGACTCAATAACAACTCGCATTGGTAACCCATGCTCTTTGGCAAACAGGAAATCACGCTGGTCATGGGTAGGCACTGCCATAATCGCTCCGGTGCCATATTCCATTAACACATAATCCGCCACCCAGATAGGCACCTCTTCGTTATTTACCGGGTTAACGGCAAATGCGCCGCTAAAAATCCCTTCTTTTTTCACGTCGGCTGAAGTGCGCACAGCCTTACTTTCTTTGCTTACCTTTTCAATGAATTTTAAAACTTTCTTTTCCTGGCTGCTGCCTCCAATAAGCTCCTTTACCAAAGGGTGCTCCGCAGCAAGTACGATGTACGTTGCGCCGAAAATAGTATCTACCCTTGTGGTAAAAACCGGGATGGTTTTATCTTGGCCTTTGATGCGAAAATATATTTCTACCCCCAGGCTCTTGCCGAGCCAGTTCTCCTGCATGGCCAGGACTCTCTGCGGCCAATTTGTCAGCTGTCTTAAATCTTCTAAAAGCTGCTCTTTATATCCGGTTATCTTTAGATACCACTGCTCCAGGTCTTTCTGCTCTACTTCTGTGTGGCATCTCCAGCAACCGCCGTCCACCACCTCTTCATTAGCCAAAGTGGTTTCGCAGGCCGGGCACCAGTTTACCGAAGAGGCCTTTTTGTAAGCCAAGCCCTTTTCAAACATCCTTAAGAATATCCACTGGTTCCATTTATAATAACTGCTTTCGCAGGTAGAAACCTCCCTCTCCCAGTCATAAGAAAAACCCATCTTCTTTAATTCAATCTTCATCCACTCAATACATTTATGCGTCCAGATGCCGGGCTGGGTTTTATTCTTTATGGCGGCGTTCTCCGCGGGCTGGCCAAAGGCATCAAATCCCATAGGGTGTAAAACATTATATCCCTGCATCCATTTAAAACGGCTGGCAACATCGCCGATAGTGTAATTACGCACATGGCCCATATGGATTTTTCCCGAAGGGTAAGGAAACATCTCCAAAAGATAATACTTCTTCTTTTGGGAATCGGCCCTGGCAGAAAAAGCCCTCTCCTTCTGCCACAGCGCCTGCCACTTTTCTTCGATTTCCTTAAATGGGTACACAGACATATTTAGCCTTTACGTAACTTTCTGACTAAATTCAAATTCATCATATCTTCTTCTTCGCTCTTCTTGGGAGTTTCTAAAATTAAGGGGATATCCTTTAACTTGGGGTGATTGATGATTCTTTTCAACCCCTCTAAGCCGATGCCGCCTTTACCGATATGGTCGTGCCGGTCATGATGCGAGCCTAATGCGCCCTTGGCATCGTTTAAATGAATGAGCCTGATAAGTTTTAGGCCCACCATCCTCTCTATTTCATCCAGCATCTTATCCAGCCCCTCCTTCTGAGAGATATCATAGCCGGCTAAATATGCGTGCGCAGTATCCAGGCAAAAGCCCACTCTTTTTTTATCCATAATATTCTGTAAGACAATCCTCTGGTGAATAAAATTATACCCCAGCCACGAGCCTGAGCCGGAGGTGTTTTCAAGGAGTATTCCTACTTTTACATTCTTTGTTTTATCTAAAATCTCATTTAGTGCATCACTTAATCTCTTCAAGCCCGCTTCCTCTGAGGTTTCCTTGTGGCTGCCCATATGCGTAACGATGTAATCTGCTTTTAAGGCGTGCGCCTCCAGGATATCCTCGATATAGGCCTCAATGGAAGCCTGGTACAGCCGCGGGTTGGGAGATGCGAGGTTTATTAAATACGGTATATGAATAAAAACCGGGCTGATTTTAAATTTTTTCTGCCTGCGGTTAAACTCCTCAATATCCTGCGGCTCAAGGAAACTCTCGCGCCACCTCTGGGGGTTACGCGAGAAAACCTGCATCGTATTGCAGCCTAACTTTCCCGCGTGGTCCAGGGCCTCGTAAATTTTCCCTACGCCGGAAACATGCACGCCTAATAACATAGTGTTAAATTATACTCCTCTTATCCTCTAAAATCAAGGGCGGCTTATTTGCCGCCCTTATTTTAGTATGCACTACGCTCGCTGCTCGGCTTGTCGCCTCGCTTCGCTCGCTTGAGTGCCATCAAGATTTTCCTTGTCGGAAAATCTTGGTGGAGCCGGAGGGATTTGAACCCTCGATCTTTTGACTGCCAGTCAAACGCGATCCCAGCTTCGCTACGGCCCCATAATTATTTGTTGACCTTCGCTATTTTAGAATATAAAATAAGCTGCGTCAAACAAAATATTGCCGAGGTGATGGAATGGCATACATGTCAGTCTCAAAAACTGATGAGCGCAAGCTCGTGAGGGTTCAAGTCCCTCCCTCGGCATTTTACGAGAATCCTCTCTTTAAGCCTCGTTGGTCATCAAATCTCGCCTATATCGTTGGCCTAATTACTACTGACGGGAATCTCTCTAAAGATGGAAGGCACATCGATTTTACCTCTAGTGATTTTCAATTAATAAAAACTTTTAAGAAGTGCCTCTCATTAAATATTAAAATTGGCAGAAAATATGGCTCTTTTGCGGGAACAAAAAGTTACCGGCTGCAGTTTGGCAACGTGAAGTTATATCGATGGCTATTAAAAATCGGACTCGCCCCCAACAAAACTTCTAATTTAGGTAAAATAAATGTTCCAAGAAGATATTTTAGAGATTTTCTGCGTGGGCACTTAGACGGTGATGGTTCTATAGTTACCTACATTGATAGACAGATGGAATATAAGGGGGTTAAATATAAATATCAAAGATTATATTTAACCTTCTATTCGTCTTCACCAAAACATCTGGAATGGTTACGATCGACCCTAAGATATTTCTTTGAATTTAAGGGGAGTTTAAGAATTCTAGGAGGAAAAAATAGAAAAATCCCACTTTGGAGGTTGCGTTTTGCTAAATATGATTCGTTAAAATTCCTTTCTTGGATTTACTATAAGCCTAATTTGCCTTGTTTGAAGCGTAAAAGAAAAATCGCTGACAGATTCCTGACCTGAATTGCCCTATCCTTACGGCAACCTCATGGGGGTTCAAGTTCCTTCTCCGGCACCATGCCCCTAAGCGTGGCATTGCAATGCTCTCTTCTGTAAAAGCATAGGGTAAATATCTTCTGCCGCCTCTTTTTAAGGTGACATTTTGGCACCTCAAAATTCTTTAAAATCCCCTTGACAAGAAGGCAAAATATGCTATATTTTCTTTTGCTTACATAATTTAACGGTTTCCCGGTTTTTTGGAGGAAGGCCGGGAAGGTAACAAAGAACATTTAACCGAGTTGACAAGGGTCAATTCGGTTTTTTTATTTGCCATTAATAAAGAG
>JBFMBZ010000104.1:0-31823 GCA_040754615.1 Candidatus Omnitrophota bacterium
TAGGTATGATGACTAACCCGCCTTCCTTTATGATGTCGCCCGCCTCTTTACAAACCTCATCCTGAGGGCTTAGGGGGTTTTGTTTTACTATCTTTGTTTCAATCATAATTTTATACTTACTTTCTTGATTTTTATACGCATCTCTTTTTTGTAATCTTTTATCCGGGCATTAATGGTTTTATCTTCTATCCCTAAAATCTCTAAGGCAAAAATGGCTGCATTCTTTGCGCCTGGCTTTCCTATTGCCATAGAGGCAACCGGGATACCTGCGGGCATCTGTGCGGTAGATAATAACGAATCCAGGCCTTTTAAGCTTTTGGTTTCAATGGGGACCCCGATAACCGGTAGTGTTGTATGGCTAGCAATTACTCCGGCTAAAGCAGCAGCGCCTCCGGCAGCAGCAATAAAGATTCTTATTCCTTTTTTGGGGGCTGCTTCAACATATTTCACCAATTCCTTGGGGGTCCTGTGCGCGGAAAGAACCTTCACTTCAAAGCTCACTTTAAACATCTTAAGCAGCTCTATTGCTTCTCTTAGTGTCTCTAGATCGGATTGACTCCCCATTATTATGCTTATTGCCTTAGCCATAATGCCTCCTCGTTGCTTGACACTTGACACCTGACACATGATACAAAGATATTGGTCTGTATCAGGTATCAAGTATCATGTATCATAACGACTTTGTATAGCCTTATATCCAATGTCCCTGCGATAATGCATCCCCTCAAAATGTATTTTTCCGACTGCCTGATAACTCTTATCTATTGCTTCTTTTATTGTGTTTCCTAACCCAGTAACTCCCAATACCCTGCCTCCATTTGTAAAGTATTTAACTTGAGACTTTCGTGTTCCTGCATGAAACACTACCACATCATGCATTTTTTCGGCTTCATCTAATCCAAAAATCTCCTTGTCCTTGTCATAATTACCCGGATATCCTCCGGAGGCGCAAACCACGCATACACAAGCTCTGGTTTCCCAATCTAAGGGTCTTACCCGGGAAAGTTTCTGTTCGCTTACCGCTAACATCACTTCCAGCAAATCTGATTTTAACCTCGGAAAAATCGCCTGCGTTTCCGGGTCTCCGAAACGAACGTTAAATTCCAGTGTCTTCGGGCCGTCTTTAGTCAGCATAACCCCGGCATACAACACACCCCTGTAATCAATGCCTTCCTTTGCTAGGCCGTCTATTGTCCGGTAAACTATCTTCTCTAAGATTTCTTTGAATAACTCCCGGGTAACTACCGGTGCTGGAGAATATGCGCCCATACCACCCGTATTCGGCCCTTCATCATTGTCAAAAACTCTTTTATGGTCCTGGCTGGAAGCCAGAGCGATTACTTCTTGAGAGTCCGTAATCACAAGTATCGAAGCTTCCTGGCCCTCTAAACATTCCTCTATAATTACCTTATTCCCCGCCTCGCCGAATACCCTCTTCTCCATTATTGAGTCAATTGCTTCCTCTGCTTCAGAAATTGTTTTAGCAACGATTACTCCCTTTCCCTGAGCCAGGCCATCTGCCTTAATTACGCAGGGCGCACCGGTTTTTTGAATGTATTTTCTGGCAGAGTAGGCTTCCTCAAAAATCTCAAAATCCGCAGTGGGTACTTTGTATTTTGCCATTAATTCCTTGGCAAAAACTTTACTTGCTTCTAATTGGGCAGCTCTTTTGCCTGGCGCAAATATCCTTAATTTTTCTTTAGCGAATTCATCGGCAATGCCGCAAGCCAAAGGAACTTCGGGCCCCACAACCGTTAAATCAATCTTTTCTTTTCTGGCGAAATCTATTAAAGAGGGTATATCTTCTGCTTTGATATCAAGGCACTCTGCCTGCTTTGCTATCCCGCCGTTACCGGGAGCGCAAAAAATCTTATCCGCTAACTTTGACTGCGCTATCTTCCAGGCCAGCGCATGCTCCCTTCCTCCTGAACCGACAACCAAAATTCTCATATTGTATATTAGAAACAGTTTCCAAGTTGTTCGGGAAAGTGGGTACTAAGGCTCTTATGCTTATAGACCTATCCCACTGTCCCGATTAGGAAGGAAACAGTTTCCCGATTGTAATGGAAACTGTTTCTATATTTATTTTTCTTTTTGCTCTTTTTTAAGCGGCAAGACACCTGCCATTTCGCCGATAACATTCACTAATTCCGTATTAGAAGGGACTACGATTTTAGCATTATTTTCTAAGGCTTTTTCTACTGCCTCCAGTTTCCTTAATACCTGGGCATTGCCCACAAAATAATGCTCTGCCGCCTCATTAACCAGCTTTATGGCTTCGGCTTCCCCTTCTGCCTGCAAAATCCTCGCCTGTTTTATGCCTTCGGCTTTTTTAATCTCCGCTCTCTTTTGCCCGTCCGCAGCGGTTTCAGTAGCGGTGGCAAAATCTACGGCGGCAATCTTCTCATTTTCAGCTTTGACAACCTTGTTCATTGTCTCTTGGACATCCTTGGGCGGGTCTATCTCTTTTAGCTCGGTCCGGACTATCTCTATGCCCCAGCTGGCTGTCTCTTCCATCAGCGTCTTATGGAGCTCGGAATTAATCTTTCCTCTTTCACTGTTCGCAGATTTTAAGGTAAGAGTGCCGATAATATTCCTTAAAGTAGTCCTGGCTAAATTCACTATCTGCCATTGATAATTATTTACATTATATTGCGAACTCTTAACGCTATCCTCGTCACCTTTAACTTTAAAATAAACCTGGGCGTCTACACGGGCGTTCAAATTATCATTAGTGATAATTTCCTGCGGCTCAGCATCCACCATCTGCTCGGTGCTGTTTACCTGATACATAGACTCAATTATGGGGATGACCCAATTAAATCCGGGATTAGCAAAACGGTTGTATTTGCCTAATCTTTCAATCAAGCCCCTGTGCGTAGGACGGACAATGCGTATCCCCATAAAAAAGATTAAAACTGCCACAATAATTCCGGTTAAAATAGCCCCGCTCATAATCACACCTCCTTGCCCACAAGGGCACACCAATCTATCCTTTAAGATTGGGTGTTTAAACTATCCCTACCTCTCTGTTCCCCTTTACTACCTCTCCGATTAACCAGGATTTCAGTTTTAACGCACCTAATCCGGAAATAATGGATTTTAACGCAGCCCTGTCTACAATCAAAACCATGCCTATGCCCATGTTCAGGGTATGATACATTTCTTTGTCCTCAATATTGCCCCTATTCTGTATGAGCTTGAAGATCTTAGGCACCGTCCAGGAATCCTTATAAATTAGCGCGTCCACATTATCCGGTAAAATTCGCGCTATCTTATCGTAAAAAGCTCCGCCGGTGATATGGGAAATACCTCTTATAGCGTCTAGCGGATAGCGTTTAGCGTTTAGCAGATTCAGGACCGGCTTAACATAAATGCGCGTTGGTTTTAGCAATTCCTTACTCATCCGCCTTAATTCGTTTTGCGAAAAAACTCTTCTCACCAAAGAGAAACCATTAGAATGAAGGCCGTTTGATTCGATTCCCACAATCGCATCCTGCGCTTCAATCTTAGAGCCGTCAATAATCTTATTCTTCTCAACTACTCCCACGCAAAAACCCGCTAAATCGTATTCTCCGGCCTTATACATCCCCGGCATCTGGGCAGTCTCTCCGCCAATCAAAGAACAGCCTGCTTCAATACACCCTTTATTTAACCCGCTTACTATATCAAGCAATACATCCGGCTTAAGCGCGCTATAAGCAATGTAGTCTAAGAAAAACAGCGGCTCGGCACCGGTGCAGAGGATGTCATTCACATTCATGGCTACTGCGTCAATGCCTACGCTGTCATGTTTACCGGCCATGCCGGCTACTTTTAATTTTGTGCCCACCCCATCGGCTGAAGAAACCAAAACCGGCACCTTATATTTTCCCCTTGCCAATTCAAATAAACTCCCGAACCCTCCGATATCCTTCATGACCTCTTTACGAAAAGAGCTCCTCACCATAGATTTAATCTTTGCCTTAAACTCTCCCGCAGATTGTATATCTACCCCTGATTTTTTATAGGTCAAATTCTTCATTTAGGTTGGGCTCTGTCCGCAGCAATGCTCCTCTAAAGAAAATTTCCCGTGTTTTTTTTCCGCGATAATCGGATATTTCCCTGCCCAGCAGGCAGTGCAATAATTATTTCTAGGGTGTTTCAGGCACTTCAGCATCCCATCCAGACTCAAGTAACCTAAGGTGTCCACTCCTAAATATTTCCTGATTTGTTCTAAAGACTCGTATTTATTTGCAATCAATTCGGAAGCGCGGTGAAAATCTATCCCGTAGAAACAGGGAAAACGGTGAGGCGGGCAGGAGATCCTTAAATGCACTTCTTTTACCCCGGCTTTACGCAAATTGCGCACGCGTATTTTGGAAGTTGTCCCGCGCACGATAGAATCATCAACAATGACAATGCGTTTTCCTTTTACGACTTCCCTGAGCAGGTTAAATTTTACCCTCACCCCCAGGTCCCGGGAATCCTGCGCAGGCTGGATAAACGTCCTGCCTACGTAGTGATTACGGATAATCCCCATTTCTAAAGGTATACCGGATTCCTGCGAATAACCTAAAGCCGCGGAAAACCCCGAATCAGGAACGGGTACTACCAAATCAGCCTTTACCCGGTGCTCCCGGGCGAGCTGCCTGCCTAATTTTCTTCTTACCAGGTGCACCGTCTCCCCAAAAACTATGGAGTCCGGACGGGAAAAATAAACATGCTCAAAGGTACAAAAGGCGTGCTTCATATCGGAGTGAAATTTAACAGATTTCATCTCGCCGCTTTTATTGATAATAACGATTTCTCCGGGCTGGACCTCCCGCAATAACTTCGCCCCCATCAAATCAAAGGCGCAGGTTTCCGAGGCCAGGCAAAATGAACTATTTATCTTACCTAAACAAAGGGGCCTAAACCCAAAGGGGTCTCTTACTCCGATGAGATTATTATTATTCATCATCACCAGCGAGTATGCGCCCTTAATCCGCTTTAAGGCGTACATCAGGCTATCCTGCAAGTCGCTGGATTTACTGCGCGCCATAAGATGGATAATAATTTCGGAGTCGGTAGTAGTCTGAAAAATGGAGCCGGTTTTCTCCAGGTAACTTCTCAGTTCCAGAGAATTTACCAGGTTGCCGTTATGCGCAATACAGATTGAGCCTTTGGCATAATCAATCATCAGCGGCTGCGCGTTCTTTAAGACGCTTGAGCCGGTAGTAGAATAACGCACATGGCCGCAGGCCATATCCCCTTTTAATTTGCTTAAAACCTGCTCGCTAAAAACGTCGCTCACCAGCCCCATATCCTTATATACGGAAAGCGCGCCCTTATTATTCGCCACTATCCCGCAGGCTTCCTGGCCCCTGTGCTGCAAGGCGTAAAGCCCAAGATAAGTGAGCCAGCTTGCCTGCCTGTGGTTGATTATTCCGAGCAGGCCGCAGTATTCTTTTGGCTCGTCATTAAGATTAACCTCTAACATTTTTCGCCCTTTCATAAATGCTTTCTCGTATATTCTACCGCATTACGGAAAATCTGTAAACCGTCTCCTTCTTTGCGCGCTTTCGACCGCACCCATCCGGGATGCTGGCTAAAATGCATATGCCGTTCAGGATGCGGCATCAGGCCCAAAATCATCCCTGTCTCATCGCAAATCCCGGCAATATCATCTTCTGAGCCATTTGGATTAGCGGGATATTTTGCGGATTTTCCATTTTCATCGCAATATTGGAAAACAATCTGGTTATTTTTTTTCAATTTCGCTAAAACAGCTTTGTCTTTTGCCACAAATTTCCCCTCTCCATGCGCCACCGGAAGATAGATTGTTTGCGGCAGGCTTCTCGTCCAAATGCATTTACTTTGTGACTTTGTGACTTTGTGACTTTGTGACTTGAGATAAACCCAGCGGTCTTCAAATTTTCCAGAATCATTGATAATTAAGCTCGCTTCCTGCTTGAATTCGCCGTTGCCGGGAAGAAGCCCGGCTTTCACAAGGATCTGAAAGCCGTTACAAATACCGATAATTAATTTTCCCTGCGCAATAAATTTCCTTAAATCCTCAGCCAGCTTATACCTTAATTCATTGGCCAGGATTTTCCCCGCGGCAATATCGTCACCATAAGTAAACCCCCCGGGAAGGGCCAAAATCTGATAGCCTTCTAATCTATCTTTTCCGCAAATAAGCCGGTTAATATGGATAAATTCCGGGCTTGCCCCTGCTTTTAAAAAGGCAAAACCGGTCTCTTTATCGCAATTAGTCCCTGCAGCCCTTAAAACACAAACCTTAGGCTTTCCCATAGAATTTTTTAATCGCTCCCACTACTTCTTTAGGGCTGTCTACGACGGTAAAAATATTTAAGTCTTCTTTGCTGATATTTCCGTTATTTAAAACTACTGTTTTTAACCAATCCACCATCCCTTTCCAGTATTCGCGGTTAAATAAAACTACCGGGAATTTCTTGATTCTTTCTGTCTGGATAAGGTTGATGGCTTCGGTGAATTCATCCAGAGTGCCGTAACCTCCGGGCAAAATCACAAATGCCTTGGCATATTTGACAAACATTACCTTTCTTACAAAGAAGTAACGGAAATCCAGAAGCATATCCACGTAATTGTTCGGTTTCTGTTCTGAAGGTATCTGAATATTCAAACCGATAGATTTTCCCTTGGCCCTTCTCGCCCCGCGGTTTGCCGCCTCCATTAAGCCCGGCCCGCTTCCGGTAATAATGGCATAACCTTCTTTAGCCAGTAAATAGGCAATCTCTTCTGCCAACTTAAAATATTTAGTGCCTGGCTTTGTGCGGCTTGAGCCGAATATGGAGACCGCCTTTCCTACTTTAGAGAGGACTTCAAAACCATCCACAAACTCCGACATAATCCTGAATATCCGCCAGGTATCTTCGCTGGTAAAATCATCTTTGATTATTCTATTTCTGCTCATATTTGGTTTCGACATTTTAACGCCCTCCTATTACCACTTTAACGGTCTTTGCCATGCTTCTTTTAAATTATCTATGCCTGCTTTTATACAAATTTTATTATCCAGCCCGTAAACTATAAAATCACTATTTTTTTGAATACAACCGACAAGTCCAAAGGGAACTTTGCTGTTTTTTAAAATAATTTCAAATTCTTTTTGCTTTTTCGGCTCCACTTCTGCTATGAACCTTGAATTTGACTCCGAAAATAAAATGAAGTCATTTCTAGCGCTGTGCGCTGTGCAATAAGGTACTTCTGACAAAAATATCTCCATTCCCAAACCACCCGAGAACGCCATTTCAGCTAAGGCAACCCCTATTCCTCCTTCTGAACAATCATGCATAGCCTTAATCAGGCCCAAAGACGAAGCCTTGCTTAGGGCATTAAAAGTTTTAAGCGCTTGCTTAGGAAAAACTTTGGGGGCGTCATTACCGATAGTATCAAATAAATCATAATAATGCGACCCGCCTAATTCATCGTAAGTCCGGCCTACCACATACACTAAATCTCCGGAGCATTTTGCATACATAGAAACTGCCTTGCCAATATCCTCCATCACTGCCATGGCAGAAATTAAAAGCGTGCCGGGTATAGAGATAGATTTCCCCTTTACGGTAAATTCATTATTCAGGCTGTCCTTTCCGGAAATGAAGGGGACGCCAAAACCTTTGGCAGTATCATAACAGCCGTATGCCGCCCTGACCAAACTGCCTAGCCTATCCGGCTTATCAGGATTGCCCCAGCAGAAATTATCCAATATGGCTACTTCTTTTAAAGAACCGCCAACTGCAATTATCTGGCGTAATGCCTCATCAATACAGGAAGCTGCCATCCAGTAAGGATCAATAAAGCCGAACCTGAAATTTATCCCGTTAGAAATAATCAGGCCGCGCTTAGAATCTAATAGAGGCCTGGCAATGCTTGCGTCAGAAGGCCCGTCATTTACAAGTCCTGCCAACGGCTTTAAAACCGAGCCGCCCTGTACCTCGTGGTCATACTGACGAATGACCCATTCTTTAGAGCAGATATTGTAATGAGAAAGCAACCGCAAAAGATATCTGGATAAATCTTTCGGGCAAGGAAACTTCGGCTCTTTATGCTTAGTTTGAATGAATATTGCCTTTTTCTCAATCTGCGGAATCCCCTGGTGCAGAAACTGCATATCCAAATCGCAAACTAAATTATCTTTGTAATAAAGAATGAGCCTTTGAGTATCTGTGAATTCTCCGATTACGGTAGCTTCTACGTTTTCGCTGCTGAAAACTTCCAATAATTCATCAATCTTTTCTTTTGCTACGGAAAGCACCATCCTCTCTTGAGACTCTGAAATCCAGATTTCCATATAAGAGAGGCCGCTGTATTTTAAAGGGACACGCTCTAAGTAAACCTCTGCGCCTAAATCCTCCCCCATCTCCCCTACAGCGCTGGAGAGGCCTCCTGCGCCGCAGTCAGTAATGGCATTATAAAGATTCTTATCGCGCGCCTGCAGAATAGTGTCTACCATCTTCTTTTCCTGAATGGGGTTTCCGATTTGCACGGCGCCGCTTGAGATTGTTTCTGATTCATGGGTGAGTTCTCCCGAAGAGAATGTCGCGCCATGAATACCATCCCTGCCTGTCCTTCCGCCCACCACTACAATCAAATCCCCGGTTTTTGCCTCTTTAAAAGATTTATTCTTAGGCATAATGCCGACTGTTCCGCAATAGACTAAAGGATTACCTACGAACCGTTCATGGAAAAGTATCGCGCCGTTAACCGTAGGGATACCCATTTTATTTCCGTAATCGCGCACTCCGGAAACTACGCCTTTCATCACGCGCTTTGGGTGTAAAGTGCCTTTAGTGAGCCCGCTAAAAGGATAATCGGGCTCGCCAAAACAAAATACATCCGTATTTAAAATCGGCTTTGCGCCTAAACCTGTGCCTAAGGGGTCCCTGATTACCCCTCCGATCCCGGTATTTGCTCCGCCAAAAGGCTCTAAAGCTGAAGGGTGGTTGTGGGTTTCCACTTTAAAACAGACATTATATTTATCATCAAACCTGATTACCCCGGAATTATCCTTAAACACCGATACGCACCAAGGTTTATTTAATTCCTTTGTAACTTTCATGATTGTAGATTTCAGAAGATTATCTATTTTCTTAGTTTTTAATTTTGTGTTTTGTGTTTTGGATCTGTTCCGGGTTTCGGAATTCGGATTTCGGATTTTTTCGGCATATTTAATCTTACCTCTAAAGGTCTTATGCCAGCAATGCTCAGACCAGGTCTGGGCAACAGTCTCTAATTCGCAGTCCGTGGGGTTACGCCTTAGCTTCTGAAAATACTTCTTAATCTGGAGCATTTCCTTAAGGTTTAAAAATAATTGGCCGTCCTTGCTGATTTTCTGTAATTCCTTATCTGAAGCGTTTAATAAACTTACTTTAATAAGATTAAACTGATAATTAATCTCAGAGGTGATAGGTGATAGGCCATAGGCGGTAGGTTGCTTAACGATATGCTGAATCAGCTTATTACAAAGAAGTTTTTCGGAAATGGTAAGCAGTTCTTGAGAGGAGAGCTTGCCCTTGATGACATATTTTTTAGCAGTTTTTACTGAAGTCGCGCTTTCTATGCCTAAATCCCTGATGCCTTTTAGGGTTGATGTTTCTACCGGATCCATTACTCCGGGATTATAGGCAACCTCTATTACAAATTCGCTTGTGGCTTGGCGGCTTGGTGGCTTGGTGACTTCAAGAATATAATCCTGCGAGATCCTGTCGGCAAGCAATTCTCTGCAAATAAGGCGGATTTGCTCTTCGGAAAGGCTTCCTTCTATTATATATATCTGGCTGAAGCTTACCTTTTGGATGGTTTTTATGCCCAGGTCCAGGATATCTTTTTTAATACCCTCTCCAACGGCATCAAAAATTCCGGGCTTGTCTCTTACCTCGATTTTCCAGGACATGATGCTCCAGATTTAAGGAAGGATTTGTATCTATAATTCCTTTTGGCTTTCTATTCTTTAGGCACAAGCGGCTTCTTACGCAAATTCTGCTCGTCGGGATTTATCGCCCTGAACATGGGCATATTTGCTTCGGTAGCCACATAAATCACATTCGGGTTCTGGTTTAAGGTATTTATCCAAAGGTAATTGAGGTACTGGCTGGTCAGGCTCTGGTTGATTATTGACTGCGCATCGCGGATACCCTCTGCCTCCACGCGTTTTCTCTGCGCTTCCTGCGTTTCCCGCTGCAAAATAAATTTCATCCGCTCTGCTTCCTGTTCAGCTTTTAATTTCTGCTCTATGGCGCCGCTTACGGTTGTGGGCAAGTTAATTGCGCGTAGTAACGCCCGCTCGATTATCACTCCCCTATCACCGATAAGATTGACTAATTCCTCAAATATTGCCTTCGCCAGCATCTCTCTTTCCGAGGTATACAAAGCCTTTGCTTCATGCGCTACGGTTACCCCTCTTGCCGCAGCCCGATATTGAGGGACTAAGATGATATTTTGATAATTTGGCCCGATAGTCTTATAAACATTGACTGCCTTAGCCGGGTCAAGCCGGTATAATACTGAAACATCCAAAGACACGTTTAGGCCCTCTTTTGAAGGGACGCTCATGGTCTCTTTGTCTTCCTGCGTCCTTACGGATAAACTGATCACTCGCGCAAAGGGGTTAACAAAGTTTATCCCGCTATTTAACGGCTGTGGTGAAACATGGCCGAAGAAATCAACAACCCCCACATAACCTGCGGGGACGACCCGGATCGTACTAAAAGTAATTCCAATTACCAGCCCGATTACGGTGGTAGCAATAATGGGCTTTATGGAGCCGGTCCGGGAAACATTCGTAAAGACCACGCCGACAATAAAGCCAAAAACCAGTATAATCAGAAACCCCATGGCTACCTCCTTTAAAAATATCTCTTTTTGTCCTTATAAAAGTCTCTAAAAATCTTAAGAATCCCGACTGAAAGTAACCCTAAAAAAGCAGCGGAGAGCACCTTCCCGGGCTCGATTTTGCGCTTGCGCATGACCATGCCCAGGCCGATTAGAAAGCCTAAAATAGTAAAAAGCAGGATAGGAAGCATACTTAAAGTTTAAGCCGCTTAAAAATTTTGTTCACATTACGCAGGTAATAATCCAAATCAAAAACCTTATCTAATTCTTTCCTGCTTAAGTATCGCGATACTTCTTTATCCTTTATAAGGTTAGCCTTAAAATCCGAACCGTCCTTCCAGGATTTCATTGCCGAACGCTGCACTAAATCATAGGCTTTTGTACGGGCCAGGCCCTTGTTCATCAATTCAATAAGGACTCTCTGCGAGAATATCAGCCCGTGAGTCCTGGCTAAATTCGTCAGCATATTCGCCGGATATACCTGAAGTCCTTTGATTACTTCAATAAATTTATTCAGCATGTAGTCTAAAGCGAGCGTGGAATCAGGCAGGATTACGCGTTCTACCGAAGAATGGGAAATATCCCGCTCATGCCAAAGGCTGATATTTTCCATTGCTGCCAAAGCATTGGCGCGTAACAGACGGCTCAAGCCGCAGATGCGCTCACAGATTACGGGATTACGTTTATGAGGCATTGCAGAGGAGCCCTTTTGTCCTTCGCTAAAAGGCTCTTCTGCCTCCAGGACTTCTGTCCTTTGCAGGTGCCGGATCTCCGTAGCGAACTTTTCTAAAGATGAACCGATAATTGCGAGGCGCGCCATAAAAACAGCGTAGATATCCCTCTGGATTATCTGCGTAGAAATCTTTGCCGGCTCCAAGCCTAACTTTTTGCAAACATAAACTTCCACTTGCGGGTCAATATTGGAATAGGTGCCCACTGCGCCTGAAATCTTACCCACAGAAATTTCTTTTTTAGCTAATTGCAGGCGCGTCAAATTGCGTTTTGTTTCCTCATGCCAGAGGGCTAATTTTAAGCCAAAGGTAGTAGGCTCTGCGTGCACTCCGTGCGTACGGCCGATGCAAACCATATCTTTGTATCTTTTTGCCTTCTGGCTGAGCACCTTAAGAAGCCTCTCTAAATCCTCCAGTAGTATATCTGAAGTTTCCATCAGTTGCACCCCAAGCGTTGTGTCCAGGATATCTGAGGAAGTCAAGCCCATATGCAGATACCGCGCTTCAGGCCCAATATATTGTGCTATGTTAGTAAGGAATGCCACTACATCGTGTTGTGTCTTCTCTTCAATCTTCTTTATCTGTTCTACATTGAATCTGGCTTTTGATTTTATTTTTTTAAGGGCAGAGGAAGGAACCTTCTTTTGCCTGGCCAGGGCCTCTAAGGCAAGAAGCTCGACTTTTAGCATAATGCCGAATTTATTCTCTTCGCTCCAAACCTTTGACATTTCTTCCAAGCAATAGCGTGCAATCATCTTGAACTCCTTGCCCACGAGGGCACCGGCGCAATTCCGATGAGCGCCGGGTGTATCAATCAGAAATTAATTATAGCAAAAAAAATGGCTTGCGGCAAATAAAATAAGAGCCCGCCTAAGATCATTAGGAGGGCTCAAAAATCAAGAAACAAACGGTTATCTGTTCTTTCCCCTTAAATCCCGGGGTAGCAGCACAATAAATTTGCTCCCCTTGCCGACCTCGCTCTCAGCCCAGATCTTGCCTTTATGCATTTCTACTATATCTTTGGTAATGGAAAGCCCAAGGCCCGTGCCTTCCTTAGTAGTATCCAGGCGCTCAAATTTATTAAATATCTTTTGCAGCCTGTCAGCAGGTATCCCCTGTCCGGTGTCAACGCACTCAAACCTGATATGGCCGTTGGATAAATCAAGGCTTAAAGTAACCGAGCCTCCTTCAGGAGTAAATTTTATGGCATTGCTTAACAAGTTAGTTATTACCAGGTTCATCTTCTCTTCATCAGCCCAGAAAGATACATCCTGGTTCTCCTTAAATTCTTTTTGCAGGTTTATATGTTTTTTGCTGGTTATTATTTCGAATTCCTGAAGCTGCTTTTCTATAAGCTGGCGGAAATCACACAATGACCTTCTGGTATCCGTCATCCCCGCTTCAATCTTATGCAAGTCAAGGAGGTCATTGATTAAGTCACCCATCCGGTGGATTACCTCTTCGCACACCCCCAGGATCTTCTTCTGGGCTTCGTTAATCTGGCCCATCAGGCCGCTCACTAAATTATCAATAATACTTTTAATAATTGTAAGGGGGCTCTTTAATTCGTGAGAAACCGAAGCCACAAAAGTAGACTTGAGCTGGTCGCTGTGTTTTGCCTGCGCAGCATAGAAAATAACTTTATCCAGGATAGTGCGTATAATGCCGTAGGCGATAAAAAACCCGCCCAAGGAAATGAAAATGGCAAGAAACAGGATAACTCCGATATTGCCCATCAGCACATTAACGGTAAAGAGCTTGGTAGCAAGCAGGTAAAAGAAAACCAGAAACGGTATGATGCTCATCAGGGCAAAGGCAATGTTGAACTTCCGGTAGGGATCTTCTTTTAATTCCTGCAGGATTAATTTCAGGGTCCTCTGATAATCCGGGTGCTTTTTATCCATACTAATAAGTTACAATAGCAATATCCCTGCGTCAAGGGTTAAATTAGCCATATTTTGCGTAATTTCAGCCTAAAATTATTTCAAGGGTATGGGTTTTTGAAAAGGAGAGTTTCAGCATATCTTTTCTTCTGATAAGTAGCTGGGTGGAGTAATCCAAATGCAAATCATTTGAATTAAGACGGGCTTTAATTATCCTGTATTCTCCAAAGCCAAGCCGTCTGGGGTTAGAGAAGATAATCCTTACGCGCCTATCCGCAAAAACTCTTCCTATGCTGATAACAGGTGAGTTTTTAAATTGCTCTTGG
This sequence comes from Candidatus Omnitrophota bacterium, assembly GCA_040754615.1. Classification (GTDB taxonomy): domain Bacteria; phylum Omnitrophota; class Gorgyraeia; order Gygaellales; family Profunditerraquicolaceae; genus JBFMBZ01. Next base: position 13,780 of record JBFMBZ010000104.1, read on the forward strand.
CTCAATTTCGGCTCAATAAGAAGATCCCCCTCTTTGCCTCTTATGCCAAATACCCGGGTAAGAAGCGTAAGCACAAACCAGCTGGCAGAGCCGGTAAGATAAGAATACATCCCGCGGGCTTCTGAATTAAAGTATTCGGGAAGGCAGGGATAAATTTTGCTCACCCGGCTGTTGATTGACATATTATATATGGACTTTATTACCTGCCAGGCTTCTTTAGCAAAGCCGCGGCTGTATAAGGCGTAGGCAAACATTACAATCATATGGTTAAAGTATGCGCCGTTTTCTTTGTCGCCGTAAATAAAAGAAAAAGCCCTGCCTAAATTATACTGCTCCTGCCTGAAATCCGTGTTTAAATGTATGCCCTTTAATTTTTTGTCTAAGAGGTATTTATGCACGCTCTGCAAGATTGTCTTTATCTGTTTTGCAGAGGCTATCCCCGACATAATCGGAAAGGTCTGCGAGGCTAGCATCATCCGGATAATCCCTTTTTTTCTCCCTTCGGCGGCAAGGCCCTGATTATCATAATAGCCGTTAAAGAAACCCTCTTTCAGCCAGGCATCTTTTCCGATATGCTGCGTTAACCAATCAGATTTTAATTTCAAATCTCCGGCCAATTTATTTACTTCTATGCTTATCTTTTGCTTCAAATTACCGGACTTAGCCTTAGCAAAATATTCATTTAAGAGGCTTAGCTTTGCTTCTGTTTTATTATAATCCACTTTTCTTAGGAGTATCCCCATCTCTTTAGCAATTTTAATTTCCTTACGGCCTATTTTTAACAATAATTCCGATACCAGCCTTAAGTTATGCGCGTACATACAGCTAAAGGCAATGCTCTCTCCTCTTTTGCCTGCCATATCCAGGCCGTCATTCCAATCCGCATCCAGTAGGCGGGCGTAGTTATGGTTTCCGACAGTGAAAAACCGCACGAGATTCTGCAGTAGTAAATGCTCAAGCAGGGTGCCCTTAGATTCACTTCCAAAGTAGCCGGCCATTTCAAATAAGATATTGAGGTCTCCGGTTTCATTAAGGTATAAATCCAAAGTAAGGAGCGGCCAGACACCATGGTCCATCCACACGCGGCTGATGTTATTGCGGTCGGGGATGAACTCTCCGGGATTTTTACCAATGATAGTAGCATTGGTGCCGTCAATCCTTACCCCGCCAAAATTATTGATGAGGAGGCTGCGCACTGCTTTGGGGTTATTTAAGATAAGGCCCAGGGAATCCTGCCATAAATCCCTCCAACCCCTCCCGCCTTTTCCGTAATCAAAATCAGGCAGGAAGGAACAGCCAAAAATACGCCTGAGTGTCGGCTGAATGCTTACCCAGCGAAACCAGTTGTCAAAATCAGGCTCTCCAGTCTTTACCTTTATTTTTTCGCTCAAATTGAGCCAGTATTTTTTGCAGGTTTCAAAAGCAGCGTTAATCTTGGCAGGCGAATTAAATTTATTGATTACGGTGTCAGGATTAAAATCCCCCTCAGAAATACCCATAATTATGGTGTAGGAATACCGGGCTTTAGGATTAAGGGTGGTTTCTTTAAAGCGTAAGGCCCCCATTGCTTCTTTGCCCTGGATGCGCTGCCGGTTATCCGGCTTTAAATTTTCTAAGACGCTTAGCGGCGCTTCTAAATCCCCGGCTTCCCCGCAAAACATCTCCTGCGTGGGATAAATGTATTCCGGCGCCTTGGAATTTTGCTCCCAGCCCAGGACAAAATAATTCGCCTTGTTGTGGCGATGGCCTTTTTCATCAAAGACCAGGGTCGGTTTTACGAGCAGGCCGAATTTATTCAGGGTTATTCTTTGCAGTAAAGAAGTGACATGCCGGTGGTCACGCAGGTTATCTGCGCTTCTGGCGTAAATTGGTATGGCTGCGAAAGGAATAAATTTTATTTTTTTTCTAGAAACATTCGTAACGGTAACCTGCATAATCTCAACCGGCTGATCCTTGGGTACGAACGATAGGATTTCCGTTTTTAAGCCTATTTTTCTATTTTCACGCGTAATCTTCTGCCAAAGCAGGCCTGCCTCAAGGGAAAATTTATCATCTTTAATCTGTTTTAAATCCTTAGAAACTCCGGTTGCAGACCAAACTTTGTTTTTATTGATGTAAAACCAAAAATTTCTTGAAGATTTTAGGTTCTCTAAATCTATGCGGGAAACAGGCTGCAGCAGAAAAGAATTTTGCCCGGTCTTGATATCGCCATGCAGGTCAGGGGTAATTGAGGACATCAGGGCTTCATTAGCCAGAGGAAAATAAAGCCCTTTAATTTTATCGGCATTTTCCGATGCGAAACTGCCCAAATTATCCGTAAAACACCAAAGCTTATCTGTCATGATTTTCTTAAATTAGCATAAGCAAAGACTCTTTTCAAGGCTTTTTAACTTATAGGGACGGTTCTGTTCAGTCTTCGTAATTAGCCCAGAACCGTCCCTGTCTCTAAAACAAAAGCCCGCCAGAATTCTGACGGGCTTATAAGTCAAAAAATTAAAAACCCTCTCAATGCAGCTAATCCTAATAAAGACTAAATTCACTCCCCCTTATAACGCAAAGAGCCTATTTTAGAAAAGTATTTACTTGCGTAATTTTTATTAATGTTCAAATACACAGAACTATCGGAATAATAACCTTTCTTAGGAGTAATATGACAGGGAATAAATTCTCTAACCATTCTCATGAGCTGCGTAATACCCTTTCTATTCACAGACCTAACCCTGATTCTGCCACCTGCATTAAAACACGCCTCATCATCAAAAAACGCCCGGATCCAACTCTTCTTAATTCTTCTGCTGGCTCGCATAATTTTAGACGAAATAAACCAATCGCGAGATTTACCAGCACCTAATTCTTGCATTAATGCCCAAATGTTCCCGGATTTGATTTTTACATAGTTATTTCTATAATATGGCGTTAAGCCGAAGGTTCTCTTGGTATCTTCCATAAACTCCCTAATCAATTCCCTATTCATATTCGTGTATCCCAACCCATATCTGTAACGATACCTGTTAAGCTTATAGGACCCCATATATCCATAACAATCCTTTTCTTTGCTTTTAAACAAGTTTCCATCACCGCAGATATGCGCGTGAATTCTAGCTAAAGCAGGAGTCATTTTGGTAGGAATTATAATTTTAGGCAAGGATCTGTTTCTTTTAAACTTATCGGATAATTTTTGATTTACTGAGGCAGGAGTTCTAGATAAAATAACACAAATATTTCGAATAGGAAGTTTCTTGGAAAAATATAAATGTTTTAATTTGACATGTTCTTCTTTACTCCATCTTCTTAACATAAAATAAAGACTTGCGGGGGCGCGATTTGAACGCGCGACCTTAAGGTTATGCATACTACTACAGCTTACGCTGCTCCGCCACAAAAATTGGCGGATTTGTAGTCTGGACTATATCTTAGTCCTTTTCAGGACCTCTGCCGTATAGTCTCTACACCTTCCCGCCATAAAATATGGCGGACTTGGCTCGGTATTACCTCAAACTTAATTAAGGCTTCACCGAATTTGGCAGACTATCCTTCAGCCGTTTCCGGCTGGGGAGCCCAACAACTTGAGCCTTACGAGCTACCGGACTGCTCCACCCCGCGATCAATATTGTCAAAGAAATCTATTAACTGTTTATTTAAAAATGATAACACATCCCTCACTAAATGCTATCTTTTCTTCTTCTCCGGGATGATTTTGACGGGGATTTCGCCTTTACGCACCACCCCCATCTTTTCCCTGGCGATTTTTTCCTGATAAAGAGCGTCGGTCTGTACCCTTTTTAATTCCTGTACTAAGAGCGAATTATCTATATTCAGCTGCCTGATCTGGGCTTCCAGGCCTTTATTTTTATCCCGCAGCTCCTGCAGCTTTGTGTAGCCCGGCAAAAAGATAATCAAGAGCAAAACCGCGCTTCCAAAAAGCCAGAAGCCTCTTCTTAAAACATGCACCATTATTTATTTCCAGAGTGTTCCCGCGTAAACTGAATGCTTACCCAGCTCTTCTTCTATTCTTAATAGCTCATTGTATTTACAAATCCGGTCAGTTCGCGATAAGGAACCAGTCTTAATCTGTCCGCAGCCAGAGGCAACTGCCAGATGGGCAATTGTCACATCCTCTGTTTCTCCGGAACGGTGAGAGATAACCGCTTTGTATTTATTCTTGTTGGCTATGTCTATTGTTTCCAGAGTCTCTGAGAGCGAGCCGATTTGATTGACTTTTATTAGTATAGCATTACCTATTCTTTCTGCAATACCTTTTTTGAAAATCTCGGGGTTCGTGACAAAAATATCGTCGCCCACTAACTGGAGCCTGCTTCCCAACGCCTTTGTCATCTCCTGCCACCCCTGCCAATCATGCTCTGAAAGTCCGTCTTCAATAGAAAGAACAGGGTATTTATCCAGCCACGCTGAATAAATCGTAATCAGCTCCCCGGAGTCCTTTTTGGAATTATCAAATTTATAATTTCCATCCTCATAAAAGGAACTGGCTGCGCAGTCTAAAGCGAGATAAACATCTCTTCCAGGCTTATAGCCTGCTTTTTCAATAGCTTCTACAATCAGGCCGAGTGCCTCTTCATTGCTCTTTAAGCTGGGGGCAAAACCACCCTCATCCCCTACCGAAGTAGACAAACCTTTGGATTTTAAGATGGATTTCAGGTTATGAAAGACCTCGGCAGCAGAACGCAGCGCTTCACGGAATGTCAGCGCGCCTACGGGCATAATCATAAATTCCTGAATATCCAGGTTATTATCCGCGTGCAGGCCTCCGTTAAGGATATTCATTAGAGGCACAGGAAGAATATTTGCTTTCTCACCCCCTAAAGATTTATACAAAGGCTCATTTTTCAAGATACTCTCTGCCTTGGCTACGGCAAGGGATACCCCTAAGATAGCATTTGCCCCCAGGCTAGATTTATTTTCCGTAGCATCTAATTTAATCATCAGCTCATCTATCTTCTTAAAATCAGGGGCTAAACCCTTTATTTTAGAGGCAATTACGGTATTGACATTATCGACTGCCTTCAACACCCCCTTGCCCAGATATCTTTTCTTGTCGCCGTCCCTTAATTCCAAAGCCTCTTTTTCTCCGGTAGAAGCTCCGGAAGGAACAGCTGCCCTTGCTAAACGGCCGTCATCTAAAATAACATCCACTTCCACCGTGGGGTTTCCCCTTGAATCCAGTATCTCTCTTGCCAGAACTTCCTTTATCTTTGCCATAATTTCTTTTTTCCTCCCCTTTATGAGCCCCGCCAAAGGCGGGCTCACTTATTATACACACAAAAGTTCCTTCGTCAAGAAAAGGTTTGACTTAGGTTTTTTAATATGCTATTTTTATGTATAAAAAAGGAGCCTGCATGAACTGGAGAAAATTTAAGTATTTTGTAGAATTATACTGGATCAGGATTCTCATAATTGCAACCGCTTTTTGCCTCTTCATGGGGCTTATCTCGGTAATCATGCATGGCATGCGCGCCTGGAATGAGTCGGAATCTTACCTGCGCCAGTCGCAATTAGCCTTAGTTCCTCTTCAGATGTTTACCTGGGGGATAATGGGGATCATCCAGGGCTTAGTTTATACCTATATGATGTACTGGATGTTTTATAAAAGAGGCGGGCAGACCTTTACTCAGACGGGAAAGAAATCTGTTGCCGGAGAAAAGATAGGCATCAAGTGGGACGACGTAATCGGGATGGACGACGCAAAGCAGGAGGCGCTGGAGGTAGTCAAGCTCGTCAAAGACCGCGCTGAATTACAGCGCATCGGAGGAAAAATCCTAAGGGGGATACTCATGTTAGGCCCTCCGGGCTGCGGAAAAACTTATTTGGCCAAGGCTATTGCTACTGAGGCGAAACTCCCCTTTATTGCAATGTCCGGTTCTGAATTTGTAGAAATGTTTGTCGGGGTAGGCGCAGGCAGGATAAGGAGCCTTTTTAAAAAGGCACACCGGCTTGCGGGGCTGGAAGGCGGCTGCCTGATTTTTATAGATGAGATAGACGCGGTCGGAGCGCAACGGGGATTAGACCCCGGATTCGGCGGCACAACCGAACATAATACTACCCTAAACCAGCTTCTTGTTGAGATGGACGGCCTGAAAGAAAAGGATTTTAATATCGTGATAATCGGGGCGACAAATGTGCCTGATTATTACCTGGATGCGGCGCTCCTGCGCCCGGGAAGGTTTGACAGAAAAATCTATGTGGATAAGCCTAATCTCGCAGATAGAGAACAACTCTTTGCTTATTACCTGAAAAAAATCCAATACGATGCCAATAGCGTAAAAATAGACCGCCTCGCCCGTATCTCGGTAGGAAATAGCCCTGCTGATATCGCTAATATCGTCAGGGAAGCAGCCCTGATTGCCGTGCGAAATAAGCATCCGTTGGTCACTATGAAAGACATAGACGACGCCAGGGAAAGGATTGCCCTGGGCATAAAACGCAGGATCAAGATCAGCGAAAAAGAAAAATGGCAGATAGCCTATCATGAGGCCGGCCACGCGATTATCACTTACCTGCTTGCTCCCACAAAAGACGTCTTTAAGATCACCATAACCCCTCGCGGCCACACCGGAGGAGTGACCTGGGTCCCGGAGCGCGAAGAAATATTAATTGAGGATAAAAACCAGCTCCTGAATGAAATAAAAATTTCTCTTGGCTCTTATGCCGCGGAAAAGATCAAATTGGGCGCGACTACCGCCGGCGTAGGAGGAGACTTTGCTAACGCCCTTTTCACCGCCCACAATATGGTTTGGAGGATGGGGATGGGAAAATCCGGGCTTATCGGTGATTTTCATGCCCTTGATTTCTATAAGCGCCTGGGCAGCAGCGCCACGTATATTTCCGAAGAGTCTAAAGCCAAGCTAGATAATGATACCCAGGAATTAATGCAATCCTGCCTGAATGAAGTTACTGAAGTCTTAAAAAAAGAAGAACCGCTTCTTGAACGCCTGGCAAAAGAACTGGTGGCAAAAGAAGAGCTTAATTACGATGAGATTGAAGCGATATTCAAAGAATTTGGCAAAACCCGCCCCAATACTTAAGCTGTCACTTCTCTTTTGCCTGCTCTTTATTTTTGGCTGCTCCTCCTCAACCAGCCCTACCTATCATACTGAAAATATCGAAACTTCCATCCAAAGCATCTGCGAAAAAGAATACAAAACAGAGGTGTATGTTAAAAAGTCCGGCTCCACCCTCTGGGTGTACCTTCCGGTTGAAGACCTGATTACCGAATCTGACAAGCCTGAAAAATACTCCGAGGAGTTTGAGATAGAAAATAGCATGGCCCAGTCTAAAATGGGGGTCTTTCTGGTAGATTATTCGGTAAGGAGCATACCAAAAACCGAAAAAACACAAAGCCAAACCTACAATGAAGAAGTCGCAAAAAAAATAGGCAATGCCTGGGAAGTATTAAGGCGGATAATCATGAGCCTGGAAAACAACGGGGAGGCCCCAAAATTCTTTGTTTTAATCACCGCGGATATAAAAAACGGGTTTGAAACCGAAGAGATAGTTTATAGCTTGGACCTTAAAAAGGCTATTTACGGCCTGATCTCTTTGGGAGAATACCGGCACCGCGTCCCCCATGAAACGTATCTTTCTTCCGAAATAATCGACGATAGAGAAGGAAGGCATCTTGTCTATAACGAGATTGGTTTGGGTGATTTTGTGGCCAGGCAAATCCAGCACCGGATAAAAATGAAATTTCAGAAGCCTGAAGTAGATAATAACGCGGATATTGACAAAGAGATAATTAAAATCGTAGTCGAGACCTTAAGGATCTATGGTATTAAAGACTTTTCTTCGGTAGAGCTGAACAACCTGCTTACGCAGAAGAAAATTATTCTTAATCAGGCAGCTATTTGGGCAAGGCCTATTGAGTAGTTAAACGGGCTTTCCTTCCTTCTATCTTTAATCTTCCTTCTACAAAAAATTTAATCGCCTGAGGATAAATCTTATGCTCAACGCTGTGGATTTTCTCTTCTAAAGATTCTGCGGTATCAGCCTCCTCTATCCGGACTCCTTCCTGGAGGATTATCGGGCCATGGTCCATTTTTTCATCTACAAAGTGCACAGTAACCCCGGTAACCTTTACGCCGTATTCAAAGGCATCCTTAATCCCATGTTCTCCCTTAAAAGAAGGGAGTAGTGACGGGTGGATATTTAAAATGCGGCCGTAATATTTTTTGACGAATTCAGGGCTCAGTATGCGCATAAAACCTGCTAAAACAACCAGGCCTATTTTATTCTCTTCCAAATGCCTGATAATCTCTGCCTCAAACTCTTTTTTTCCTGCAAAGTCTTCCCGTCTAACCAATGCCACTTTGACTCCTGCGGTTTTCGCCCTCTTTATAGCAAAGGCATCCGGGTTATCGCAAACCAGCAAGGCTAATTTAGCCTTAATCTCTCCGTTTTTAACGGCGTCAACAATTGCCTGAAAATTCGTGCCGTTACCCGAGGCAAAGACTGCGATATTCATCTAATTAACCCTCCTCTATCACAGCAATGGGCATTTCATTAATAGTTATCTGGCCAGCCGGAGTAACTGCATCCGCAGGATAAACAGGCTTAAAATTTGAATCTATCTCTATCACAAAATGCTTGATGCGCACATTGGCCGAAGAAACAAACGGACGAAGATTTACCGTCATATTTTGGTTACGCCGGACTAATCCCTGCTCATCTACGGCAAAGGGGTCTTCATGCCATAGGAAAAATATCTTTTTACCCCCATTAAGCAATTTATAGGCAAAAATATTTTCTCCCAGGCTGATAATTTCAATATCTTTATCCGCGCCAATGAGCATATCGCTAATCTGCTTGCAGGCAAAATAAAGGGGTTTACGCGATTTCAGGGAATCCCCTTTACCTTGTTTAAAGATGCGCATATCAAACAAGCCCGCATCCTGCCACATTTCTTTTTTATGAGCAAGCGGCCCTATCACAGGCTGAAGAGAAATAGCTTCCTGGCCGGAAGCGAGGGCAACGAGCATCTTACAAAGGCTATGCCTTACTTCATCGGCCTGCTGGATTGTTTTATTCTTTCTATACTGCGGATGGCCGGGGTCCCTTAATATCTTCATAAATTCAGGCGGATAGCGGGGCGGCAAAATACGCATTGCCGGGCTGTCGTTATCCCTGGGGTATAGCGTCGTCCGGGCATCGCCTATCATAAACGGCTTAACATAACCATGCTTATTCATCTCTGACTCAAGCCAGCGGACAAAAGGGAAAAGGCCGGTATAATGGTCATTTAAGTTGATGGCGAAGATATCAAAATTTTCCTTACCCAGCTTAAAGCTTTCGGATATAAAATCCAAATAATCCGCCCTGCGCAATCTTAATGTTTTCTCATCCGGATTATCGTCAAAGATATGCCCGGGATTAGACCTTCCCCTTACGATTTGAATATCAGGGTTAGCTTTTTTAGCGTATTTATAAGTAACGGAGAGCATTCTGTCAAATAGCCCGGGAGAGCCGCCGTAGACTAAGAAATGCTCTTTCGAATCCGGCTCGGCGCCCAGCTCCAGATATTTTATAACAGGGCGGGTAATCCCGGGGGCATCAGCAATCCCGTCTGCGTCATAACGCTCCACTAAATTAAAAACGAATTCCCCCCAGGCCTCGTAAGCAGTCATCCCCCACGCTGAGGCATTGGAATCTTTGTCTTCTTTTAAAGGGCTCATGTCGCAACACGGCTCATCCATCTTGCTATAAGGCACTATAGTAGCCCAGTTATTGCGGGGTAATATCGTCAAATCTAACTGCCGGCCTGAGTGCGCTACTACCTGGGCGAATTTATCTGCCAATGACCAATCGTATGAATGCGCGCCTTTTTGCGGAGGATCCGGCTCTATCTTTTCCCAGGGGAATTCATAACCGACCAGGCCGAAATTAAGGGAATCTTTATCCATCTGCTCAATCACATCCTGCCAAATCCTGATATCCTTAAACCAAAAATCAAAACCAAAGAATTCTTTCGTTATCTTATCATTAGCTACTGCTTCGGCAGATAAAGAAAAGAATACGCCCAGGGCAAATATAAAAAACAACAATTTTTTCGCCATAATTTTAATTCTTTTCTAATCTATTCTTCCAGATTTTATCTTCTTTTGTGGCAATGGTGTTTACAGGACAGGCTTTAAAACATTCACCGCGGTTATCGCAAATTTTGTAATCTATTATTGAAAGGTTATCAATTATCTTTATCGCCTTTACCGGGCAGGCCTTTTCGCATTTTCCGCAGGCAATACAGCCAACAGAACAGGCCTCCATAACTTTTTTACCTATATCCAGGGACTTACAGCGCACAGCGTATGTTTTATTAACGGCAGCCAGGGTATAAAGCTTTTTCGGGCAAACAGCTGCGCATTTTCCGCAGGCAGTGCATTTATCCTCATTAACCACCGGGAGGTTTTCTTCATTCATCGTTATTGCGCCAAAAGGACAGGCGCGAGCGCAGGTCCCGTAACCAATACATCCGTAGAAACAGGCCTTTGGCCCAGCCATTGCCATATTCGCGGCAATGCAGTCTTTTACTCCGGAATAAATAAATTTGTCTTTGACTCTCTTACTGCCTCCGTGGCAATGCAAAACCGCTACATTCTTTACCTTTTTCTCTATCTTCTGGCCCAGGAGCCTGGCAATTTGCTCTTTTGCTGCATGCTCGCTCACCCTGCAGGCATCTACGCTTAACTTTCCTGAAAGCACAGCTTCTGCAAAACCGAAACAGCCTGCCCCTCCGCAGGCTCCGCAATTTGAGCCCGGAAGCAGGCCGTGAATTTGCTCTAAACGCGGGTCAACATGCACGGCTAATTTTTTTGAGGCTATGGAAAGACCTACTCCAAAAATTAACCCCAATGCCCCTAAAGCTAGAATTGGTATTATGATATCCATTTAATGAGCACTAAACTTACGAGCATAATGATGCGAGTAAGTTTATGTGCGAATTAACCCTTGACATTTACCTTGATTTCTTTATTTAGGTAGATGTCAAGGGTAAGTTCGGCCATACAACTTACGTTCCGTAAGTTGTGGCCTCACTTAAAATTTAAAACCATTAAACCCTAAAAAGCTTAAACTCATTATTGAAGCAATGATAAAGCCTAAAGGGAAATCCTTTAAGGCCTTCGGCACATTACAGAACTCAAGCCTCTCTCTTATCCCGGACATTAAAAGCATGGCTAAAGTATAACCTAAGCCGACGCAGACCCCCTGAAAGAGGGAATAAAATAAACTTCCTGAGACTGCCTTGCCGTTTGCAAAAAACATATCTGAATTCAATACTGCCACTCCCAACACCGCGCAGTTTACGGTAATCAGGGGAAGATAAATCCCGAAAAACCGGTAAAGCGGCGGGGCTACTTTTCTAATCACCATCTCTACAAACTGCACGAAAGTGGCGATGACTAAAATAAAAGATATAGTGCGCAGGTACGTAAGGTTAAAAGGGACGAGTAAAAAATTATAAATGAGCCAGGTAATCAAAGAAGACATGGTGGTAACGAACATTACCGCAAAGCTCATGGCGAGGGCCGGCTTTGTCTCTTTTGATATAGCGATAAAGGAACAAAGCCCTAAAAAGCGCGAAAGGATAACGTTATTGATAAAGACCGCGGAGATAAAAATAGTTAAGAATTGCGCCACGCTCACGTCTTTCTCTCTTTCAGCAGATTAAAGAAACCGAGCAATAATCCGATCACTAAAAGCGCGCCTGTCGGAAGGACAAAGACAAAAACCGGCTCAAAACCTTTGAGCAGGGCCTGGCCTAAAATCTGGCCTGCGCCCAAAGACTCTCTTATCGCGGAAATCAGGATTAATGCCAAAGTAAAACCCACCCCCATGCCTAAGGCATCAAACAGGGAATTTGCTAGCGTATTTTTCTGGGCGTATGCCTCAGCCCTGCCCAGGACAATGCAGTTTACAACGATAAGCGGGACATAAATTCCCAGCGCCCTGTTTAACGCCGGGCTGTATGCTTTCATGACGAGTTCTGCAATCGTAACGAAAGTAGCGATAACCACGATAAAACAGGGAATCCGGATTCTATCGGGAATAAAATTCTTTATCAGGGAAATAATGACATTTGATCCGAGGAGCACAAAAGTTGCGGCAATGCCCATGCCTATGGCATTGGTTACGGAAGTAGAAACTGCCAAAGTCGGGCACAGGCCCAAGGCTAAAATAAAAGTGGGATTTTCTTTAATGATGCCTTTTAGGAATTCGTTAAGTAATTTTTTCATTTCAACCCGTAAACCCGGTTTTTTGTAAAACGGTCAATTAAGGGGGTAGCGGCATTCATCATCAGTATGGCGTAAGACGTACCCTCAGGATATCCTCCCCATAAACGGATTACCACCGTGATTATCCCGCAACCAACCCCAAATATAACCTGCCCTTTTCTTGTCAATGGCGAGGTAACATAATCTGTGGCCATAAAGAATGCGCCTAAAATCAGGCCACCGGTTAAAATATGGAATAGCCAATCCCCCGAAAATAATCCTTTTTGCCCGAATATATAGGTAAATAATCCTACGCTAAAAACATAGGGTACCGGGATGTGCCAGGAAATATAGCCGCGGGCCAAAAGAAAGAGCGCGCCGATTAAAAGGGCCAAAATGCAAACCTCTCCAATACAGCCCCCTTTTTTACCTAAGAATAAATCCAGATATGAAATAGCCTCCAGGGCCTTGCCTTCCTTCATTGCCGCAAGCGGCGTGGCTTGAGTCGCTGCGTCAAAAGGCCCTGCAAAAGTAGTCATATATTTTGGCCAGGAAGCCATCAAGAAAACTCTTCCCACTAACGCAGGGTTAAAAATATTCTGGCCTAACCCTCCAAAAACCATCTTTCCGATAGCAATAGAAAAAACTGAGCCGATGATAGGCAGCCAAAAGGGGGCTTCGGGAGGAAGATTGTAAGCCAGTAATAATCCGGTGATAAGAGCGCTGCCGTCTGAAATACTCACCCTTTTTTTCGTCAAGATTTGTATTGCTGCTTCGGTTACCAGCGCGGAAAGTACGCCTAAAATAATCACGGATAAAGCGCTCATCCCGAATAACAGGACGCCCGCTGCCCCTGCCGGGATTAAACTGATAACTACCATCCACATAATATTAGAGGTAGTTTCTCCTTTATGCAGGTGCGGCGAAATACTAACTATAAGACGGTTATCGTTTTTTGGGGGCATCTATTATCAAATCCTTTATTATCTGTGCTTTTTCCGTTACTGCATCTATTACTGCCTTTGAAGAAATAGTAGCTCCGGTAATTGCCTGGACCTGGTTTAAGTCAGCAGTATCCTTATTCGTAAATTGGCTCAAAAATGACGGCTCGCTGACGCGGCTGCCCAATCCCGGGGTTTCGTTCTGGCTTAATATTTTCACCGCTTTAATTGTGCCGTCTTTAGCCATGCCTACAATTGCCTCTATTGGGCTGGAATACCCTTTTTTCGTTACTTTAAAGGCAGCTCCGATAATCTTTTTGTCTTTAGAAATTGCCTTATAGTAAAGAAGCTCGTCTTCCTGCTTCACCGGCTCAAAACTATCTGCTTCGGGGAATACCTCTTTGAGGCCCGCCTCTTCTTCCAGCTTTAACTGCGCAGCTATTCTTTTGCCGGTAACAGAGTTAGTTACAGCCAAAGAAGCGCTGGCGACAACGCAGATTAAAGAAAGCGTTATTCCGTAACGGGCCATCTCTTTCATCCTTTGCTTACCTCCATCTTTGCCCTTTTTATAGACTGGGTAAGGCGCCTCTTTGCCGGGCACACATAATTACATAAGCCGCACTCAATACAATCAATTGCCTGATAAGCCTTTGCCTCGCTCCATCTTTCTTTTTCTGAGGCTAAATTGATTAAGCAGGGCATCAACCCCGCAGGGCAGGCCCGCACACAGGCACCGCAACGGATGCAAAACTCTTCTTCCTGCTGCCTTGCCTCTTTTTCTGTAAGCAAAACTACGCCATTAGTGGATCTTATTACAGGCACCTCCTGCGTATACTGGGCAATACCCATCATCGGGCCTCCGGTAATAATTTTCGCCGGAGCTTCTTTTAAGGGTCCGCAGGCATCAATTAATGCTTTTATAGGCGTGCCGATACGCACCAATAAATTCTTAGGGTTAGTAATACAGCTTCCGGTTACTGTTACTACGCGCTCATACAAAGGTTTATTTAAATAAACTGCTTCGTAAATGGCAAAGACTGTGGCTACATTATGCACTACTACCCCAATATCAAAAGGAAGTTTTCCGGAAGGGACTTCTTTCTTTAAAATATTTTTGATGAGCTGCTTTTCTCCGCCCTGCGGATACTCTGACTTCAACACGCGAATCGCGTATCGCTTATCGCATATCGCTTCAAACTTCTTAACAGCCCCCGGTTTATTATCCTCTATCGCGATATATACATTCTTTACGCCTAAGCATTTCCTGATTATTTCAATCCCCTTTAAAATTTCTCCTGTCTTTTCAACCATCAGCCGGTAATCACCGGTTAAATACGGTTCGCATTCTGCGCCGTTAATAATCAGCGTATCCACCGGTTTTGGTGGGTTTAATTTGATGTGCGTGGGAAAACTCGCCCCTCCCATCCCCACTATCCCTGCCTTAAAGACAATATCCCGTATTTGTCCAGGAGTAAGGCTATCTACTTCTTCTCGCGGCGTTGCCTGCTTGCCGACAGGCAGGTGGCTTTGTAACTCCTGCTCACTGTTTTCTATCACAATGGCCTTGCACCTGCCCAGCACCGGATGCGGCCAATCTGTTATCCCTGCAACCTTACCGGAAATAGAAGCAATAATCGGAGAATAGACATGGGCATCCACCCCGGCAATCCTCTGTCCGACCAGAACCGTATCTCCAACTTTCACCTCAGGAACGCAAATTTTTCCCAAATGCTGGGATAAAGACAGGTAAACCTTGGGAGGTAAAGGCAACTGCTCTATTGCCTTATCTTCTGTTACGTGCTTATGCTCGGCTAATTTAACCATGAAATTTTACGTTTATATATAAAGCTGATTACCCCCAATAAACTGACCAAAACCCCTACGCTTACCAGGATATACTGCTGCGGGAAGCGCTCTGCCAGCAAACTGCTGATAAACATAAACAACAAAAAACCCAAATGCATCACTATCTCAATGGAGCTGAAGATCTTGCCCATCATTTCATTGTCGCTTACCTTATGGATGATGGTGTTTACAGCAATCATCACCGGAGAGAATAAAAACCCCAAAGAAAAAGAAAGGAGAGCTGCCAAATTAAAACTGGGGTAACGCTCCAGCCCTAAGGCAAACGCAGAGATTATACCACCGGTGCAAAACAAAGCAATAAAAATAGCGGTATACTGGTTAATCCGCTGGCCGAAGCGGCCGTAGATAATAGTCCCCATAAATAAGCCCGTGCCTAAAAACATAATCAGAAAACCCAAATCCTTGGTTGCCGAGCCCAGGGTATTCTGCACAAAGGCAATCAGGACCAGGGAGACCACTCCCATTGCCGAAGAAAGCGCAAAGAGTATGCCGGCAGTAAACCCGATGCCTTTCTTTTGTATGAAATACACGACCCCGTCCTTTATCTCCCGGATTACGGACTTCTTAATGACCTCAACTATCTCCTTGCCAACCTTTTTCAGGCTCATCTCTTGGGCTGTCTTTTTGGAGATAAAAAATATGAGCGAGCCGGAGACAAAGAAGCTTAAGGCATCCAGGTAAAAGCCGTTTTTAGCCCCCACCTTCTCAACCAGGATACCGCTTATGCCAAAACCGAGGATAGCGGCAATCATGCCGGTAATATTCACGAGAGAATTGGCTATTACCAGGTCTTTTTGCTCTACCAGGTCCGGGATGATTGAAAGTTTTGCCGGTATGAAAAAACGGCCCAGGCAAAACAAGAGGAATATCAGAAAATAGGCCACCGCGAGGTTCATATGGTAAAACAGAAAAAACGGGATAGCCAGGACCAGAAGCATGCGTAAAAAGTCGCAAAGGTACATCGTGCGCCGTCTGTCCCACCTGTCCACGTAGACTCCGGCAACCGGGCCGATTAAAAAGACCGGAATTATGGTAAATGAAAGTATTTTGAATATTTCTATGGGAGAGCCGTAATCTCTCTTTTGATAGGCGAAATTAAGCAGGGCCATCAGCCCCAGCCTATCCCCTAACTGAGAGATTATCTGGCCGAGCCAAAGCAGGAAGAAATTGCGGTTTTTTAAGGTTTCCCTGAACCTGGACATAGAAAAAACAGAGCCGACGAGAGGAATTGAACCTCCGACCTAGTGTTTACGAAACACTTGCTCTACCAACTGAGCTACGTCGGCATGTCTGCATGTGGACAAAATGAATATTCGTTGTGAGTTAAGGCTATGAAAGCAAAACAGTTATGTAATTATAGCACAAAAAAAAATGTTGACAAATGAAAAAAGGATGATATAGTAAAAATGTCATTTATACAAGGAAAAATATTGAACGAGTTTTATTAAAAACCGTAAGGCAGAGGCAACAAAAAGGCTTTACGGGTTTTTTATTTTAGGGGGAGGTGAAAAGGTCACAAATGGCAAAAGGAAAAGTTAAGTGGTTCAGCAATCAAAAAGGCTATGGCTTTATTACATCTGAGGACGGCAAAGACATATTCGTGCACTATAGCGCAATAACGGGCGACGGATACAAGACCCTGGAGGAGGGCGACGAAGTGGAGTTTGAACTTAGCCAAGGCCCTAAAGGAGAACAGGCAACAAACGTTTCAAAGGCATAGCGTCTGCCTTATACATAAAAAACCCGCATCTTGTTTTCAAGTGCGGGTTTTTTATTTGCCTATTTTTTATCTCTTGAGTTTCCTTATCGCCTGGCTGGCCTTGTGGACCTTTGCTAATAAAGCAGCTACTTTCGCACTTTTACCCCATTTATTCCTGGGAAGCGCGGCTACTTTTTGCCCCAGCTCAAAGCACAATCTCTGCTTTTTCAAAGACAAAAGCGCTGCTTCAACTTTCTTTTCGCCTTTTTTGGATGCTTGCGCAACATAAAGTTCGCCTTTTTTGAACAATGCGCCGGCATCGCTAAGAAAGATATTTACGTCTTTCTTACCCTCTTTCCACAGCTTTGTGATCTTGCTTTTTAATGCTTTCTTCTCCATGCCTCCTCCTTTTAAATTATTATACCACTAATTCAAAGAAAATTATAAGTAATTATAAAAAATTAGACCCGTCCTCTTTATTCAAATCTGGAAAGGGCCTCTTTAGCCCAATCGCTCAATAAAGACCTGATTGAAACTATTCTATCTTGAAAGAGTTTATCCGGCAAAGGGTATTTTTCGCGCACAGCCAGCCTCAATAACTCAATATTATTAGAAGCAGTAATGATTTCAAACTTTTCTTCTATAAGGGCGATTTCCACTAAAGCATCTTCTCCCGAAAGGCCTTGGTTTACGCTCTCCTTAATCAGCGCAAGCGAATCTTTGTCCTTCAGAAAAATTAATTCATCAATCGCCCAATCCCTTGCGCTCGGATTTTGCAGGCTTTCTAATAGCAGTCCTCTTTTTGCCTCCGGGGAATTTTCCCCGTGATAACGCAGTACATGATAAGCCAATAACGCTTCACTCTTTAGCTGCCTTTGTTTGTCGTCCTCCCATCGTATCTTATCGGAAATGCCTCTCATATCTGCGGCAAATTTAACCATTCTCTCGCCTCTTAATTTCCCGACCGCAAATTCTCGCAGATGAATATCCTGCTTATTATCAACCGCAATGCGCAATATTTTATCTGCCGCTTTTTCGCGGCCGTACTTACTTACCTCCCCCTGCCAAATATCATCAATTATATCTTTCTGTTCTTGCCATGGAGATGAAGTTTCAGAAATTGAAAAGGGGGGATAAATGATAAAAAAGATGAAGAAAGCTATTGAAAATCTAAGAATCGCAAGCCTATCATCCGCCCTCATCTTTTCTTCTTTATCTGTTCTTTTTTTAAAATTGCACACAAAGGATTCCTCCAAACCTGCTCTTAGCCTCCCACCTCTATTATGATACTATTTGAAATAATTTTCCCCTTCCAGG
>JBFMBZ010000105.1:0-5828 GCA_040754615.1 Candidatus Omnitrophota bacterium
CTGACATACACTGCTATCGTAGACATGGCGGCGAAAGGCGCTCCTGATGATGTAATAATCAGCGAGATACAGAGGACGCATTCTGTTTATACCCTTACTTCCGAGATTATTACTTATCTCAAACAGAATAAAGTCAGCGATAAGGTCATTGATTATATGATGAGCACCTCTTCGGCAGCTCGTTAAGGCCCTATCTGATAATAATGGCGGTTTTAGCAGAAACAAACAAGGGATGCTCTATTTTGGGAGAGCGTCCCTTTCAATTTATATCTTTTAAACCAGGGAGATGAACCATGAATAAAATTATATTTTCTTTGCTTTTTATTTGCGGGATTGCTGCAGGCTGTTTTGCAGAAAGCCAGGGGTTATTAATTGACGATTTTGAAGTTGCTATTTCAGGCGGGCCGGAAGGGACGGTTGATTTTGGCGCAGGCTCAGGCTCTTCTGTTGAGGTATCTGCTGATACGGGTATTAAATATTCCGGTAACCAGTCGCTCAAGGTAGCTTATGACGCAATTCCCGACGGGTATATGTGGGTTGCCCGCGGCTTTGGCCTGGATGCGGGTAACGCTGCCTGGCTGATTAAACCACAGGATATAAAGTGGGAAGATTATAACGCCTTTTCCTTTTATATGTACGGCTCAGGCAACAAAGCGCAGGTCGCCTTTGATATAAAAGATAACGGCAATGAAATGTGGCGTTTCCTGTTGGAAGACAATTTTAAGGGGTGGAAGCAAATTATTTTACCTTTTAACGAATTCTTCTGCCGGGGAGACTGGCAGCCGGATAGCGCGGACAAAAACGCCAATTTGGATTTTCCCATAAAAAGTTTTCAGTTTGAGCCGAGGCCAGAGGCCAAAGGCACGGTTTATTTTGATAAAGTGGAATTGATTAAAAAGTAAAGAAAGATCGGGGGTTAAAGATGGATTGGGGGATGGAGAACCGTTTAAGCCGGTTAATCAAGCCGGACGGCCGCTGTTTTTTTCTGCCCATAGACCATGGTTATTTTCAAGGGCCGACGCATTGCCTGGAAAGGCCTGCGGAAACCATCAAGCCGCTTTTAGAATTCTGCGACGGGCTATTCGTGACAAGGGGAGTGCTGCGCTCTGTAATTGACCCTGTGAATGCGCTGCCTATAATCCTTCGGGTTTCCGGGGGCACGAGCATGGCAGGCAAGGACCTGGCTAATGAAGGCCTGACTACTTCTATTGATGAAATTATCCGGCTGAATGCCTCTAGCGTGGGAATATCTATCTTTGTGGGCAGTGAATATGAACATCAGACGTTGCTTAATCTTTCAAAGCTGGTTAATGTTTGCGAGCCTTACGGTATCCCGGTAATGGCAGTTACTGCCGTGGGCAAGGAATTAGAAAAGCGCGATAGCCGCTACTTAGGGTTAGCCTGCCGTATTGCCGCAGAGCTGGGTGCCAGGATAGTGAAGACCTACTGGTGCGAAAAGGATTTTGAGAAGGTGGTCCAGGGTTGCCCTGTGCCTGTGGTCATTGCCGGAGGCCCTGTCTGCGAAACAGAAAAAGAAGTCTTTGAGTTTGTCTATGGAGGCTTGCAACAGGGTGCCATCGGAATAAATTTAGGCAGAAACGTCTGGCAGAACCGCTATCCGGTTGCCATGGCCAAGGCCTTACGCGCGATTGTGCACGAGAACGCAGACGTAAAAGAAGCGCTGATTGTATTCAACCAAGCCAAAAATATTCCCGCCGGAAAATAAATAATGCGCGTGGCAATGTATTATAATAACAGAGACGTAAGACTAGAAGAGATGCCTTTGCCTGAAATCGGGCCAAAGGAGATTTTGGTTAAAGTCAGGCTTAGCGGAATCTGCGGCAGCGACGTGATGGAGTGGTACCGCGTAAAAAGGGCGCCTTTGGTTTTAGGCCACGAAATTTGCGGCGAAATTAGCCGCCTGGGAGGAGAAGTTAAAGGCTACAGAGTTGGAGCGCGCGTTTTTGTAGCCCACCACGTTCCCTGTAATTCCTGCCATTATTGCTTAAACGGAAACCATACTGTCTGCGAAACCCTGCATACCACCAATTACTATCCCGGAGGCTTTTCTGAATATATCCGGGTTCCGCAAATCAACGTGGAAAGAGGGACTTTTTTATTGCCCGATGAGATTTCCGACGAAGAAGCTACATTTATTGAGCCGTTAGCCTGTGTATTGCGCTCGCAAAGAATGGCAGGTTTAAAGCCGGGCCAGAGCCTCTTAATATTAGGAGCAGGCATCTCCGGGCTTTTGCACCTTATGCTCGCTAAATCAAAAGGCATAAACCCGATTATGGTCACGGACATCAATGAATTCCGGCTTAAAGTTGCCAGGGATTTAGGGGCAAGCAAAGCAATTTCCGCTAAAGAAGACGTAATTTCTGTCTTGAAAAAGGCAAACGAAAACAGGTTAGCTGACCAGGTGATTGTTTGCAGCAGCGCAGTTTCTGCCTTCCAGCAGGCATTACAAGCTGTTGGCCGCGCAGGCAGCATACTCTGTTTTGCCCCTACTGAGCCGGGAGTCACCCTGCCCCTACCAGTAAATGATTTCTGGCGCCAGAGCATCAAGGTCATGCATTCTTATGGCTCAAGCCCTTCTGATACCCAAGAAGCAATAGAGTTATTGCAAAAAAGCCGCCTTCCCGTAACAAAGTTGGTTACCCACCGCCTTAGCTTGAAAGAAGCCAATCTTGGCTTCCGGTTGGTTGCCGAGGCAAAAGACTGCATTAAAGTCATTATCGACCCCCAAAAAACCTAACCCTATATTTATCCAGAGGTTTCATCTCTGCCAAAATTGCCTTGACAGGGGCGTTTTTGTTTGGGATAATAAGAAAAATTTAATTAGTAAAATTTTACTATATCTCATTATGGACTGGGAACGAAACACGCAAGACAAATTCAATTTCATGGCCTCAAAGATACCTGTTTTCCACCGGGGCATCACCAAAGAAGTAGTGACAAAAAGGGCAGAGGAGAATGCCCGGCAAAGGCAATCTATCCGGGTAGAAGAAGTAGATGTAATCAGCGCTTTTTTCTCGGATGTCCCCTCTCCTTTCTATAGCATGATGGTTCGGCTCCTGGAGCAGTCAGGGTTCGATTACAAGAAGTACGGCTTCCCCAAGAACGGCAGGCCTTTGAAATGAAAATTACGGTTATAGGCGCAGGCGCCATAGGCGGTTTGGTAGGGGGGTATTTAAAATTAAAAGACGAAGATGTCTCTTTAGTGGCACGCAAGGAGTGCCTGGGCGTAATCAAGGAAAACGGATTGACAATCCAAGGGGCAAGAGGGGCCTTTAATGTCAAAATAGATGCCAGTGAACGCCTGAATGAAAAACCGGGCTTAGTAATTTTAGCTACTAAGACGCAGGATTTAAAGGAGGCAATAGAGGAGAACTTTAAATTTATCAAAGACGCGCAGGTTTTGACCACACAAAACGGAGTTAGGGCCGAAGAAATTACCGCTCAATTTATCCCCCGGGAAAATATTATCTCAAGCATTGTGATGTTTGGAGCAACTTCACTAGAGCCGGGGAAGATTGTGCATAATTTTGAAGGCAGTTGGCTTATTGCAAGGGCATTTTCCAAAAATGATGCCAGTCTGTCCAAGATTGGCGAGAATTTAAATAGAATTTTTCCGATCCTGGTCACCGAGAAGATAAAGGGGATGAAATATTTGAAAGTATTCGTCAATGCCAATAATTGCATTCCCGCGATACTCGGCTTAAGCATGCAGGAGGCATTTTCCGACCCTGCGCTAAGTCGTATCAGTATTGCTATCTGGAGAGAGGGCCTGGATATCGTTACAAAGTCAGGGATAGAATTAATCTCTCTTCCGGATTTTCCTGTTGAAAGGGTTACTAAATTAACGGGCCTTCCTCAAGAAGAAGCGGCAAAAATATTCTCCGGGATTATGGCTAATTTAAGCAAAGAGCCGCTTTACGGCTCAATCCTGCAGAGCATAAAAAGGAATAAGCCCTCAGAGATAGATTTTATTAACGGCGAATTTGTTGATTTAGCCAAAAATAATCACCTGGCCTCTCCGTTAAATGAGAAATTGCTAGAATTAGTGCATCAAGTTGAAAAAACAAAGGAGTTCTTAAGTAAAGAGCAATTAATCAGCCTTACTAAAGGGCTTTATAATTAAATGAGCGAAATTAATTCTCCATTTCCCAAGCTGAAACTTACCGTAGCCAACGTCTATGGCCACTGCTACCACGGCTATAAAATCGGAGATGAGTTAATATTAGAAGACTTTACTCATCCTCCGAAATTTTTTTGTTTAGGCTTAGCGCACGCCTTATTTCCCGTTGCTTATGCCTTAAGCTTTGGCGCCAAATTCCCTTTTATGGATAACCAGCGTTCTCTTTTGGTAACTTGCCCTGACGGAGGAAAATTAGAATTTAAAGCGGAAGTTTTGGATAAAAGCGGGACGGTTGAGGTTATGCCAAAGGACAAAAATTTTAAAGGGCCGCAGCCTAAAAGGATGGTTATTGAAGTGGTTAAGTCAACCGGTAAATGCACCTTTGGTTATAAAGTCGGAGACAAATGGGAAACACAAGGCTTAAAATGCATACCCGGTTTCTGCGGCGCGGCTTTTCATACGGCCTTTCCGGCGCTCTTTGCTTTGAATTTCGGGGCAAAATTCTTTTTTATGCCAGACCCTAATTCTATTAACACAGTCACCTGTCCTGATGGCGGGAAGATTATCTTTAAAATAAAGCGGGTAGAAGAAAATAAAGATTAATATGCCAAAAAGAAGAGTAGTTATCACGGGTATCGGAACAATATCCCCTAACGGAATCGGAAAAGAGAATGCCTGGAAGGCGTTTTCTTCGGGTAAATCCGGGGTAAAGAGAGTGGATGAATTTGATGTTTCGCTCTTTAATACCAAGATTGCGGCCATAGTTACAGATTTCGACCCCTTTAAGTTTGGGCTTTCGCATGAAGAAGCAGTGCGCATGGACAGGTATGTGCAGTTTGGAGTAGCCGCAGCCAAGATGGCGATAGAGGATAGTAAAATAAATTTCGTAAAGATAGATACTGAACGCGTGGGGGTATGCCTTGCCAATGCTATTTGCGGCACAAAATACATGGAGGAGGAATTCGCCCTGGTTACTGACGATGGCAAAAACCCCATTGATCCTTCTAAAGTGCGGCCTGACCTTTATGACGCGGCAATGTTTAATACCCCTTCCATAGAAATCTCGTCAAAATACGCACTTAAAGGAATTTGCGATACTCTATCTACCGGATGTACTGCCGGAACTGATTCTTTAGGCTTTGGCTTGGAAACCATTCAGGATGGGGAGCATGACCTCATGATTTGCGGAGCTGCAGAGGCGCCGATTACCCCCATTACCTTTGGCGCATTTGACGTAGTCAATGTTTTATCCTGCCGTAACGATATCCCTCAAAGCGCAAGCCGGCCCTTTGATAATAAGCGAGACGGATTTGTGTTAGGGGAGGGAGCGGGGATTCTGATATTAGAAGAATTAAGCCACGCTTTAAAAAGAAACGCGCCCATTTATTGCGAAGTCACAGGTTTCGGCACAAGCTGCAATGCCTTTCATATGACGGATTTACCTTCCGACGGTACGGCGATGACAAATTGCATTAATTTGGCATTAAAAGATGCCGGGTTAAAACCCGCAGAGATAGATTACATTAATGCCCACGGCTCATCTACGCGTATGAACGATATCTTTGAAACCAACGCATACAAGACGGTCTTTGGCGGCTATGCTTACAAGCTTCCCATCAGTTCTCTGAAATCCATGATTGGCCATCCTCTGGCTGCAGCAAATGCCATAGAATTGACTATCTGCGCG
>JBFMBZ010000106.1:0-19246 GCA_040754615.1 Candidatus Omnitrophota bacterium
GTGATATCCTTTAAATCCCTGCTCAAAACATTTGTCTTCTTGGGCACTACGCTGCAGATAATTGATTCCCTAAATAAAAAACCTTTCAATTTATTCTTTAAAGAAAAGGCAGTGTAAAATTTAGTAGGGATATCAAATTTTTTGATAATCTTATTACCCCTGAATATCCCAAAGGTAATGTTGGTATTTCCTATATCGGCAGTTAAAATCATCTTCTCTTCAGGGACGGTTCTCAACTCGTTCTAGAAGTGTCCCCTCTTAGGGGACACTTTTGCTTCAACTTGAGAACCGTCCCTAATTCTTTTATCTTATCCCTGATAATTGCCGCACGCTCAAACTGCAGGTTACGGCTGGCTAATTCCATCTCATATTGTAACTGCGAAATATATTTATTCAATTCATATTCGTCTTTCGCCTCGCCGGTCAAGCCTTCTACGTACTCCTCTGCCAGGGCCAGGTCTTCTATCCCCTGCCTGATCGCCTTCTGGATGGAGCGCGGGGTAATTTTGTTTTTTTGGTTAAATTCAAACTGGATCTTACGCCTGCGGTTACTCTCATTGATGGCTTTCTTGATTGAGCCGGTGAGAGTGTCGGCGTACATTATTACCATGCCGTTAATATTGCGCGCAGCCCTTCCTGCAACCTGGATCAAAGAAGTTGCCGAGCGCAAAAATCCTTCTTTATCCGCATCAAGTATTGCCACCAAAGAAACTTCAGGCAAATCCAGGCCCTCCCTGAGTAGATTAATCCCTACCAGGCAGTCAAATTCCTTCTGCCGCAACTGGCGCAGTATCCTTGAGCGCTCAATGGTTTCCACTTCCGAGTGCAGGTATTTTACTTTTAACCCCTGCTCTGCAAGATACCCTGACAAATCTTCCGCCATCCTTTTGGTAAGCGTAGTCACCAGCACACGCTCATTTCTAGCTGCGCGCAACCTTACCTGTTCAATTAAATCGTCTATCTGGCTGTCGGTAGGCTTGATAATGATTTCCGGGTCAACCAGGCCCGTGGGCCGGATAATTTGCTCAATTATACTCCCCTCGCTTTTTTTAATCTCGAATTCATCCGGTGTTGCAGAAACAAAAATTTCCTGCCTGGTAAGCGCCTGGAATTCATCGAATTTTAACGGCCGGTTATCCAGGCACGACGGCAGCCTGAATCCGTATTCCACTAATACCTCTTTTCTGGAGCGGTCTCCTTCGTACATGCCGCGTATTTGAGGGATAGTTACATGGGATTCATCAATGATGGTCAAGAATTTCTCCGGAAAATAGTCGATAAGGCAATACGGCCGGCTGCCCGCAGGCCTTTCGCTAAGGTGCCTGGAATAATTTTCTATCCCATGGCAGTAACCCATCTCCTTTAACATCTCCATATCGTAATGCGTGCGGCTTTCCAGGCGCTGGGCCTCCAGTAATTTATTCTGGCCCCTTAGAAGCTTAAGCTGCTCCTCTAATTCCCGCTCTATTGAATTAAGCGCACCCTGGATTTTATCCTCTGAAACCAAAAAATGCTTTGCCGGATAAACCGCTAACTTATCCAGGACATTTATAATTTTAGAGCTTACCGGGTCAATTTCGCAAATCTTCTCTATTTTATCGCCAAAAAACTCAATTCGCAGGGCAGTCTCTTCGTAAGAAGGGAAAATTTCCAGGACATCCCCCCTTACCCTTAACCTTCCCCGGATAAATTCATAATCGTTTCTTTCATACTGTATGTGGATAAGCCTGGCTATGAGCGTATCGCGCTCTATCACCTGGCCGGTCTCCAGAAAAACTAACATCCCCTTATAATCTTGCGGAGAGCCAAGGTTATAAATACAGGAAACCGAGGCCACGATTAATACGTCCTGCCGCGACATTAGGCTGGAAGTAGCAGATAGGCGCAGGCGGTCTAACCGGTCATTTATAGAGGCGTCCTTTTCGATATAAGTATCGGTAGGCGGGATATACGCTTCGGGCTGGTAATAATCGTAATAACTGACGAAATATTCCACTGCATTATGGGGGAAGAATTCCTTAAATTCCGAATATAACTGCGCGGCCAGGGTTTTATTATGCGAAACCACCAGTGTCGGCAAATTCACGTTTTCTATTACATTTGCCAGAGTAAAAGTCTTCCCTGAACCGGTTACGCCTAAGAGGGTCTGATAGCGCCTGCCCGAGAGTATGCATTCAGTCAAATCCTTTATTGCCTTAGGCTGGTCTCCGCAGGGCTTGAACTTGGAAACAAGCTTAAATTTATCCATCAAAGGATTTCCAAACTTATATCAACGGAATCTACAGAATGGGTTAGTTCTCCGACAGAAATGAAATCAACGCCGGTAGAAGCGACTTTTTTGACGTTCTTGAGGGTAATGCCTCCGGAGGCTTCTAATTTAGGCCGTGGGTTATTCCTTAATTTAACAGCTTTGTTCATCTGCTTAAGGCTCATATTATCTAACATTATAATATCGGGATTAAGTTCTAACGCATTCCTGAATTCCTTCAGGGTGTTCACTTCAATCTCTCTCCTGTATTTTTTGTTCTTTTTAAAACCTATCTCCCAAAAACTATCACCTATGGCCTTAAGATGGTTATCCTTCAGGAGCACCATCTCATCCAGGCAAAAACGGTGGTTAAACCCTCCGCCTATCCTGACTGCGTATTTCAGAAAAAGCCTTAAACCGGGTATGGTCTTACGGGTATCTAGAATCCTTGCTTTGTATGGCCTGACTTTCTGCACATATCTTCGGGTAAGCGTAGAAACCCCGGAAAGCATGGAGAGAAAATTCAAGGCCACCCTCTCTGCGGTTAATATCCCCCGGGCTTTCCCCGAAATCTTTGCCAGGATTTCCCCCTTTTTTACGTATTCGCCTTCTTTTACTAAAGAATTAAATCTTATATTTTTGTCTATCAGCATAAAAACTTTTTTTGCGATGTGCAGGCCGCAAACCACGAAATCCTCTTTCGCTAAAAGCACAGCCCGGACAGATATATTCTTCGGGACAAGGGCAATAGTAGTGATATCCCTTTTTCCGATATCCTCTTTTAGCGCCTCTTTTATAACATCAATATCGTCAACGTAGCTCATCTGCCATTTTTGAAAGCCGCTTAAGTTCGTCCTCTAATTGCTTTTTAGACTCCTTTTCCTTATCTACAATCTCTTTAGGGGCTCTTTCTAAGAAGTTTGAATTGGCAAGCTGCGCGCTCTTTGCCCTTATTGCCTTCTGGAGGCTCAGCATTTTTTCTTTAATCTTCTCCTGCTCCAGGGCAGTGTCTAAAAGCCCGGTAAAATGCAAATACAAATCCACATCGTCGCTGATTGCGCTGATGGTCGCATCCGGCCTTTTACTCTTTGCTAAAAAATCCAAATCTTCCAATTTGCCCAAATTCTTTATTATCGCGGAATTTTCCTTAACCAGCCTTTCCTTTGCCTTTGTATGGGTAAAACATGAAACCTTGACTAATTGATCCGGCTTTATCGCAATTGAAATGCGTAAATTACGGATTTGAGTAATGATGCCAAATATTCCCTCTGCCTCCTTTTCCAATTTCTTATCTATTATCTGCTCCTGAATATGCGGCCAATTATTAACCATTATACTTGTGGCTCTGTGGCTCTGTGGCTCTGTGGCTTGCATTTTTTGCCAAATCTCTTCGCTGAGAAAGGGCATAAACGGATGCAGCACCCTTAAAAATTTTTCCAGGACCTTATACATCACCACCTGGTTCTTCTGGTCTTTAATATCCGGCTTTATGATTTCAAGGTACCAGTCGCAAAACTCATGCCAGAAGAAAGAGTAAAGTAAATTTACTGCTTCGTTAAATTTGTAATTATCCAGATTTTTATTCACCTCTTTTAAGACAGAGTAGAACCTGCTTAAAATCCAGCGGTTAATAATATCTAAATCCTCTTTTTTAAAATAAACGCATAAATCAACAGCCGCCTGCTTGGGGTCAAGGTTTGTCAGCACAAACCTGGAAGCATTCCAGATCTTATTGGCAAAATTCCTTCCCTGCTCGAATCTTTCCTTTGCCAGGTACACATCCTGGCCCTGGCTGGTAATGGAAATCAGGCTGAAACGCAAGGCATCCGCGCCGTATTCATTGATGATTTCCAGGGGGTCAATGATATTACCCAAAGACTTGGACATCTTTTTCCCTTCCACATCCCTGACTGTGCCGTGAATATAAACGTCCTTAAAGGGAATATTTTCCATAAATTCCATCCCGGCCATAATCATCCTGGCTACCCAGAAGAATATGATTTCAGGGGCGGTGACTAAAGTAGAGGTGGGATAAAAATATTTCAAGTCTTGATTTTCCTTCGGCCAGTAGAAAGTGGCAAACGGCCAAAGCCAGGAAGAAAACCAGGTATCCAGGACATCCTCATCCTGAAAAATATCAGGCGCACCGCATCTGGGGCACTTCTCTGGTTTATCCCGGGAAACAATAATTTCATCACGGCACTCTCTGCAATAATAAACAGGAATGCGGTGGCCCCACCAAATCTGCCGGGAAATACACCAATCCTGGATATTCTCCATCCAGCCCAGGTAAACCTTAGTCCAGCGCTTAGGGTAAAATTTAATTTTTCCTTTTTTTACCGCCTCAATTGCGGGCTTTGCCAGGGGCTTCATCTTCACAAACCACTGTTTTGACAAATAGGGCTCAACCAGTGTATGGCAGCGGTAACAGTGCCCGGCAGATAATGTGTGCGGCTCAATTTTTTCTAAAAGCCCTTTTTCCTTTAAATCTTCCAGGATAACTTCGCGCGCCTCGAACCTGTCCATATCGCGGTAGTCGAGCGCATTTTCATTCATCCTGGCGTCCGGGTGCATGACATTTACAAATTCCAGTTTATGCTTCTTACCCAGTGCATAATCATTAGGGTCATGCGCAGGGGTGACTTTTACCGCGCCGGTGCCGAATTTCATATCAACCATTTCATCCGCGATGATTTTTATCCGGCGGTTTATTAAGGGCAAAATTAAAGTTTTTCCGACGAGGTTCTTGTAACGTTTATCCTTTGGATTGACTGCAACCGCAGTATCCCCAAGCATCGTCTCCGGCCTTGTAGTTGCTACGACAACGTGGCCCTCTGCCTCTTTCAATGGGTATCTCAAATAATAAAGGCTCCCCTGTATTTCCCGATGCGGAGCTTCTTCGTCAGATAAAGCAGTCTGGCACCTCGGGCACCAGTTAATAATGTAATTACCCTGATAAATCAGGCCCTTTTCATAGAGCCGGACAAAAACCTCTTTTACGGCGCCTGAGTATTCTTCATCCATTGTAAAACGCAAGCGTTGCCAATCGCAGGATGAGCCGATCTTTTTTAACTGCCGGATAATGGTTGAGCCATACTCCTCTTTCCACTTCCAGACCCGCTCAATGAACTTATCCCTGCCTAAATCCTGGCGTTTCAATCCTTCCCTGGCAATGAATTTCTCAACCACATTTTGCGTAGCAATTCCGGCATGGTCAGTCCCGGGCATCCATAATGCCTCTTCGCCTTTCATCCTGTGGTAGCGGATTAATATATCCTGGATAGTATTATTCAAGGCATGGCCCATATGCAGTATGCCGGTGACGTTAGGCGGAGGGATAACTATGCAGAAAGGCTTCTTATCGGGTTTTGGCTTTGCGGAAAAAAAATTATTTTCTTCCCAAAACTTATACCATTTATCTTCTGTTTCTTTGGGGTTGTACGGGCGAGGAATTTCATTCATGTTTAATTGTTATTACTATGCTAATGGCTTGGCCTTGCCGTCCTTTAGGAGTTTATATTCCACGCTGTCAACCAGGGCTTGCCAGCTGGCCTCAATGATGTTTTCGGAAACTCCAATAGTGCTCCAGGTATCTGCTTCATCCTGCGACTGGATTAAAACGCGCACCTTTGCCGCGGTGCCGGCCTTCTCTTCCAGTACGCGCACCTTAAAATCCGCAAGATGCATCCTAGAAAGCGTAGGATAAAAATCTTTTAATGCCTTACGCAGGGCATTATCCAGAGCGTTTACCGGGCCGTCGCCTTCTGCCGCGGTATGCTCTTTGACTCCCTTTACTTTTACCTTAATAATCGCTTCCGAAGTAATTTTTTTATCAGACATCTTTTCAACTACCACGCGAAATCCCTCAAGCTCAAAGAAACGGTTATATTTCTTAAGCGCCCTCTTTATTAAAAGTTCAAAAGAAGCCTCAGCTGCCTCAAAATGATACCCCTGATGCTCAAGTTCCTGCACTAGCTTAAGTATCTTTTTTGTTTTCGGGTCTTCCTTGCTTAAATCCAGCTCCAAGTCCTTCGCCCTTAACAACACCCCGGTTTTCCCGGCCAGCTCCGAAACCAAAATCCTTCTGTGGTTACCTACCGAAAGCGGGTCAATATGCTCGTAAGTCTGCGGGTTTTTCATCACCGCATTGATATGTACCCCGCCTTTATGAGCAAAGGCAGACGCTCCGGCATAAGGCTGGTCGCTTCTCTGCCTCATATTGCTCACTTCACTGACAAAGTGAGAGACAGGCGTTAATAATTTTAATTTATCGTCGGGAATACAGTCAATGCCCATTTTCACCTTCAGGTTGGCAATGATAGGGATTAAATCCGCATTACCGCAGCGCTCTCCATAACCGTTAATCGTGCCCTGCACAATATCTGAGCCGGCCTCCACCGCAACCAGGGTATTCGCCACAGCCAAACCCGCATCATTATGGCAATGAATTCCTAAGCTTACCTTAATCTTCGGCCTGATTTCCCTTACTACCTCAAGCACCCTGGAAGTGAGCGTTCCGCCATTAGTGTCGCATAAAACTACTGCTTTTGCCCCGGCCTCTTCGGCAGTAAGCAGGCATTTGATGCTGTATCCGGGGTTTGCCTCGTAAGCGTCAAAAAAATGCTCAGCATCATAAAAAACCTCAAGGCCCTTTGATACTAAGAAGCCCACCGTATCTTTAATCATATTTAAATTCTCATCAAGGGTGGTCTTTAAAACATCGCTGATATGCAAATCCCAGGTTTTTCCAAAGACAGTAACAGCCCTTGCCTGTGATTTTAAAATCGCTTTCAAATTCTTGTCTTGAGAAGCCTTGGTATGGGCCTTGCGGGTTGAGCCAAAGGCAACGAGCCGGGAATTCTTAAAGCGTACCTTCGTCATCTTCAGGAAAAATTCCATATCCTTGGGGTTTGAACCGGGCCAGCCTCCCTCGATGTAATGGATGCCCAATAAATCAAGCTCCTTGGCGATGCGCGCCTTATCCAGGACAGAATAAGAAATCCCTTCTCCCTGGCTGCCGTCGCGTAAAGTAGTATCGTATAATCTTACCTTAGACATATTTGCACCTCTATTTACCCAAACCGAATTTTCCATGCAAAGACCTAACCGCAGTTTCGCAAGACTTCTTCTTTATGATACAGGAGATGCTTATATCGGAAGTGGAAATCATTTCTATGTTAATTTTATTTTTAGCCAAGGCCTCAAACATCTTGGCTGCGACCCCGGAATGAGATTTCATTCCTACCCCCACGATAGATACGCGCGCTATGTCTTCATCCTGCAGGACCTCGGGCGCCCCGATCTCTCTTGCGACCTTCCTGGTAATCTTTAACGCCTTGCTAAGCTCTGATTTGTTAACAGTGAAAGATATGTCGGTCTGGCGGATATGGCTGACATTCTGGACAATCATGTCAACGCTCACTCCCGCTCCCGAAATTTCCTTAAAAATCCTTGCCGCGACCCCGGGCTTGTCCGGGACATTGCAAACGGTAATCTTAGCTTCATTTTTATTCAGGGTAATGCCGCTCACGACTACATCTTCCATCCTCTTAACCTCCTTAATAATCATGGTCCCGGGTTCAGAATTAAAACTGGAACGCACATGTATAGGCACATTGAATTTTTTCGCCACTTCAAT
Source organism: Candidatus Omnitrophota bacterium (assembly GCA_040754615.1). Lineage (GTDB taxonomy): Bacteria > Omnitrophota > Gorgyraeia > Gygaellales > Profunditerraquicolaceae > JBFMBZ01. The sequence continues at coordinate 7,887 of JBFMBZ010000106.1, forward strand.
TGAACGTGCCTGCATCACCTGCGCGCCTAAAGAAGCCATTTCAAGCATCTCGTCATAGGTAATTCCCTTTATTTTTCTTGCCTTAGGCTCTATGCGCGGGTCAGTGGTATAGATACCGTTGACATCGGTATATATTTCGCATTCATCCGCACCCAGCTCCTTGGCTAAGGCAACTGCGGTCAAATCAGAGCCGCCCCTGCCCAGGGTAGTGATGTCTTGATTTAAAGTTACCCCCTGAAAACCCGCCACAATTACTATCTTACCTTTGCCTAGTTCGTCTTTTATCTTATCTGTGTTTATTTTTAGGATGCGCGCGCGCGTATGGCTTGTATCTGTGATTATCCCTACCTGAGCGCCGGTAAAAGAAATAGCCTCATAGCCAAGTTTATGTATTGCCATGGCAAGGAGCGCTACCGAGATCTGCTCTCCGGTAGAAAGGAGCATATCCATCTCCCGCTCAGAAGGCTCAAGGTTAATTTTTTCTGCCAGGCTGATTAATTCATCGGTAGTGTCGCCCAGCGCCGAAACAACCACCACCACATCATAGCCTTTCTTTTTGTAGCTTACCACGCGCCTGGCTACTCTTTGGATGCATTCTGCATTTGCCACGGAAGAGCCGCCGAATTTCTGTACGATTAAACCTTTACCCATTTGATTTTCTCCTTCAGCGCCCTGCCTGCTTCATAAACCATAAAGCCCGCCAATACGATTAAAGTTAACGAAGCGATAAAAAGCACAGTGTCCCTGGCCTGGAAATATTTTATCGCCTGTAAAACCAGCGCAGCAAGCGTAGTAATCAGCATAAACAAGGCAGGATACAACATTGCCTTAAACGGCTTTTTCTTTGATAAGAGCCAAGAGGTAAGCACAAGCAAGGCCAGCGCCGCTACTAACTGATTAGATGCCCCGAATACCGGCCAAATCTTATTCCATTTTCCGCTTATGGCAAGGCCGGCGCTAATTAAAATTATAACCATAGTGGAAAGATAGCGGTTTTTTATATGGAATAATTCTTCGCTCAGATAACGCGCTATCCGCGTTGCCGTATCAAGGGTGGTAAGGATGAACGCGTTTAAAACGGTAATCGCAATGAACTCCCCGTTTTGGCCTAAGATATTTTTGGTTATAATGCCGAACCCCCGGCCGTAGATGTTAATTGGCGTTAAAACTTTTAGTTTCTCCTCAAAGTTATCTGTGGGTAAAAACAACACTCCGGCCGCGGCAATTGCCAGGACCGCAACCAGGCCTTCCAAAACCATGCCTCCATAGCCAATTCTTTTAATATGGCGCTCACTGGCAATCTGCTTTGAGGTTGTGCCGCTTGAAATCAAGGAATGGAAACCGGAAATTGCCCCGCAGGCAACGGTAACAAAAAGCATGGGCCAGAGATACCCTTGGCTTGAGCCCCAGCTATGATAAGCAGGGACGGTAATATTAACTTTTGAAAAGAACAAACCCAGGTAACCCGCGATAACCCCAAAAAACAACAAAAAACTGGATAGATAATCCCGAGGCTGTAAAAGGATATTTACGGGTAATATTGACGCAAGGTAGCAATATCCGAATAAAACCAGATACCAGACCATTATATTACTCTGCAAAGGCAGGATATTGCCTAAGAAAATCAAACCCCCTAAGATAACCAATCCGAACAGGGTCGCCAGAACATTATTTATTTTTAAAGAATATAATAAATAACCGACAACTATTGCCACAGGGATCAGCCCTAAAGAAGGTAAAACTATCTTCGGCTCTTTTACGAATGTATCTGCGCAGAAATAGGCAAAAACGGCGATGACGAGAATTAACGCCATCCACACAAACAACGAAAAGATAACCTTTGCCCTCTTTGAGATTACGCTGCTTGCAATATCAGCAACCGATGAGCCTCCCTCCCTTACCGAGGTTATCAAAGAGCCGAAATCATGCACTCCCCCGATAAAAATTGTCCCGAAAACCACCCAAAGCAAAGCCGGAAGCCAACCCCAAAGCATCACGGCAATAACCGGCCCTATTATCGGGCCTGCGCCGGCAATGGAAGAGAAATGATGCCCGAACAAAACCAGCCAGTTCTTTGCCGGGATATAATCCAGGCTGTCGTATTTGGAATAAGCCGGTGTCGGCCGCTTCGGGTCTATCCCCCAGAGTGCTTCTAATTTCTTAGCATAAAACCTATAGGCCAAGAAAAATAAAATTGCAGCTATTACGGAAATCAGCAAACCATTCATCCTATCTCACACCTGGTGTGCAACTGTTCGGACACCTGCAACTTAGCTAACTTCACACCTGGTGTGTATTCAGGTTGACACCAGGTGTGAGGTTAATCAGGTAGCCCATTAAATCATGGCCGTTTCGGAAATATAATTGCGACTTTTGCGCTTCCTTTTCGCAGTACTTGGTAAAATTTCCTTCTTCAATACCGTCGCCGTAAATCGCAAAGAAAACCTCCTCAGGGGTATGCGTTTTAACTTTAATCGGAGTAGCATGGTCGGGCAGGACCAAAACCCGGAAACCTTTCTTGTTCTTAAAGGCTTTCAGGATTGTGCCCACCACTAACTGGTCAAACCTTTCAATGGCAGCAATCTTTTCCCTTAGGTCGCCGTTGTGACCGGCCTCGTCAGGAGCTTCCACGTGCACAAACACGAAATCCCCTGTCTTTAGCGATTTTAACGCGGCCTTTGCCTTGCCTTCGTAATCAGTGTCATAATAACCTGTTGCCCCTTTTACGTTAATTACCTCTAAACCAAGAATCCTGCCTAAGCCCTTGATTAAATCTACCGCAGAAATTACGCTTCCCGTAAGCCCATACCTGTCCTTGAAGCTGGGTAAGTCAGGCTTTCTGCCCTGCCCCCATAGCCAAATCATATTCGCGGGGTTTTCTTTCAAATCTATCCTGACCAGGTTTATCTCATGTTTTTCTAACAGGCCGCGTGATTCTTCCATTAACTTAATGATCATCCCTGCGCCGTCGCCTCTGGGCAGATGCGTGGAAATATCCTTTCCGGTGATATCGTGAGGAGGGACGCATTTTAAATAATCAAGCCGGTCAGCCACTCCCCTTTTAACTACTGCAAGGTGCCTGTAACTGACTCCCGGATAGAATCTTATCCGCGAGTTTCCTAAGTTATCATCCAGGGATTTTATTAAAATAGCGGCTTCTTTTGTGCTGATATGCCCGGCGCTGTAATCTATCAGCGTGTCTGCGGAAGCTGTAATGAGATTACAACGGAAGGCCACATCCTCCTCGTTTAATTCCACTCCCAGATTAGCCGCTTCCAAAGGGCCTCTTCCGGTATAGAATTTTTGCGGGTCATAGCCCAAAATAGAAATATTCGCCACGTCAGAAGCAGGGCTCATATTATCGGGAATGGTCTTCACCCTTCCGAGCGAGCCTTTGCTTACTAAAAAATCCATATTCGGCGTGCGGCTTGCCTCAAGCGGAGTACGGCCGCCCAATTCATCAACCGGGTGGTCTGCCATGCCATCGCCGACTAAGACAATGTATTTCATTTTAGTAACTGGTAAACGAGTAACTGGTAACTAGTAATTAAGCACATAATAATATTAGTTAAATTGTATTATGCTATGAACCAATGCCCTAACTAATATTTCTTTAGAAAAAAGTGGCCCGTTTATTTTATTCCTAGTGAGCAGAAATGCCTGATAATGCCCTCCTGAAATTGTGTTAGCCACTGCCAGGTCTAAATGAGCGCGCTTAATGAGTAAATTTGTGCTCTTGATGAGCTCATATTTTCGTGCGCCGGGCTCGAATTTAAATCCTACCAAGAAAATTCCTCTCTGCATTTTCTTGACGGAATTAATGATCTTTTCCGTCGGCGTAAGCAAAAGTTTTAAATTATTCCGGCCTGATTTAATCTTATCCGCGTATTGTTTCTTCAACCGGTAATCTGAAACAGCGGCGCTATGGATAAAAATATCGTATTTCTTTGCCGACAGGGCTTGCCTGATTATTTCTTTAAGTTCCCCGAAAAAGCGGAACCTGATTATCTTGATGCCCCTATCCAAACAACAGCACTCTACCGGACCCAGAATGAGCGTAACTTTTGCGCCTAAGCCTTGAAGCCTCTGTGCTAACAAAATACCGGTCTGGCCGGTGGAAATATTACTGATTACCCTGACACTATCTATAGGAACCCAGGTCGGCCCGGCAGTAATCAAAACTTTCTTTCCAATTAAGCCTTGTGGCCTTGTGGCCTTGTAACCCTGTAACCTTTTAATATCCAATCTCCCTCAACACCACCTTAAGTTCTGCTTTTATGATTTTTGGCTCTTTTACTGTCTTGATTGCCCTGTCCGGGTCTTTTAAGCCGTGGCCGGTTAAAATACAAACGATCTTTGTGGCTTTGCGGCTTTGTGGCTTTGTGGCTTTCTTAAAATATGATTTTTTTCTCAGTTTTAAAAGTCCTGCCACTGAAGCTGCGGAAGCAGGCTCTACAAAAACTCCTTCTTTGGCAGCCAAAAGCTTATACGCCTGTAAGATCTCTTCATCGGAGACCATATCAATTAAGCCTTTAGATTCATCGCGCGCGCGCTCTGCTTCTTTCCAGCTTGCGGGATTCCCGATACGGATAGCCGTGGCGATAGTCTCCGGTTTCTCAATAGGGTGGCCCCTGACAATAGGCGCTGCGCCTTCTGCCTGAAAACCGATTAATTTCGGCAGGCTTCTGATAAAGCCGTTATTTTTGTATTCCTTATAGCCTTTCCAATAAGCGGTGATATTGCCGGCATTGCCTACAGGCATAAACTGAAAATCCGGGGCGCTACCCAATAAATCGCAGATTTCAAAACTTGCGGTTTTCTGGCCTTCGATACGATAAGGGTTCAGGGAATTCACTAATTTTATGGGGTATTTATCCGTGATTTCCCTTGCCAACTTTAAGGCATCGTCAAAATTTCCGTCAACCGCGAGGACCGTCGCTGCGTGAATTAAAGCCTGGCTTAATTTGCCCAGCGCAATCGCTCCTTTAGGAATTAATACAAAACATTTCATCCCTGCCTTGGCAGCATATGCTGCGGCAGAAGCAGAAGTATTACCGGTAGAAGCGCACATAACCGCATTTGCGCCTTCTTCCAGGGCTTTTGAAATCGCCAGGGTCATCCCCCTGTCTTTAAAAGACCCGGTGGGGTTCAGGCCTTCATATTTTAAGTAAACCTCAAAATTTTCACCAATGAGCTTGCTTAAAAAAGGAGCCAATAACAAAGGAGTATTCCCTTCCTGCAAGCTGACAATAGGGGTTTTTCCGGTTACAGGGAGGTATTTTTTATACCGGTCTATCACGCCGTTATACTTGTGACTTTGCATCATAATTCCTCAATCCTGATTGCTACTGTTTTCTCTTTTATCGCATCTAATTTGTCAATGATGGAAAGGGCAGCGCGCAAATTTTTTTCTTTAGACTCATGGATGACCATGACAATAGGCACCACGTGGGTCTTCCTTCTTTCTTTCTGGGTAACCGAAGCAATACTTATTCCGAATTTTGCCAATATTCCGGAAATCTTTGCCAACACCCCCGGCTCATCTACGGCCATAAACCGGATATAATAACGGCATTGAAAATCTTCGCACTTTTGCAAGCGCCTTACTGACCTGTCTTCAATGGTATTCAAAGTAGGCCTGAAAAGGCCTGCCTTGATATCCTGCGACAGATCCACTAAATCCGATACCACCGCAGAAGCGGCGGAAAGCCTGCCTGCCCCGGGGCCGTAAAATAATAGATTACCCGCGAGGTCGCTGGAAATATAAATTGCATTGTTCACTGCGCTCACCGAAGCTAAAAGATGGTTCTTTGCGATCATGGTCGGATGCACCCTGACTTCCAAGCCCCCTGCCTCCTTCTTTGCTATCGCCAGCAATTTTATTTCAAAACCCATCTGGCTGGCATAGTTGACGTCTGATAACGATACCTGCGAAATGCCTTCAATAAAAATGTCGCTTAAATTAACCATTTTCCCGAAACACAAATATGTCAACAATATCAGCTTATGAGCGGAATCCACTCCGTTAATATCCAGCGCCGGGTCCTTCTCCGCAAAGCCCCTTGATTGCGCTTCGGCTAACGCGTCTTTAAAGGAGCAATTTTTCTGCGACATCTCTGATAAAATAAAATTGGAGGTGCCGTTGACTATCCCGAAAACACTGTTAAAACTGTTTGCAACCAGCCCCTCTCTGAGGGCCTTTATGATAGGGATGCCCGCGCCCACGGATGCCTCGAAATAAATGCTTCTTCCCCGCTCTTTGGCTAAAGCAAATATCTCCCTGCCTTCCTGGGCAAGGAGCGCTTTATTCGCGGTAACGATGTTTTTGCCGTTCTTTAACGCCTCAATTATATATTCCTTAGCAGGGCGCACCCCGCCCATCAGTTCAACGACTATATCTATCTGCGGGTCATTTATAACCTGTCGGGGGTCCTTGGTAAGGATTTTCCTATCCAGCGAAACAATCCGCTTTGAAACCGTATCCTTATCGCAGACCCGCACGATATTTATCTCCATCCCGATCTTGGCAGAGAGGGTATTCTTTTTATCCCGCAAAATCTTTATTACGCCGCTACCCACATTGCCAAACCCGATTAACCCCAAATTAATCTTCTTCATGTTTAGCCTTTCTTCATATAATAATCAACCGTTTCTCCGATTATCTTTCTGTGCTTACTGTCAACGTTTATAAAAATAAGCCGGGTGTCATAGATTAGATTCCTGGTTACCTCGCGCGACTCCAGCACCTTTGCCACAATCATGATAGGATGCGGGTCAAAAGGAAGCCTTATTTCTAAGGCAAGGTGCGTGCCCGGAGCAAACTGCTTATTCGTAGTAAGCATCATCCCGCCCAGGCTTAAATTTTTAGTCTGGGAGATATCGGTCTTATCTACTTCGTCAAGGATGCGGTATGATACGATAAAACGGGCGGTAATTCTGGGGTGCTTCCTTCTGTCAGGTCCGGAGTAATCCATTTTTCCCTCCTTATTGAATTCTGCTTATGTTAACCGCTTTTTCAATTTGTCGGGGAGGTGGGACTTGAACCCACGACCTTTTGAACCCCATTCAAACGCGCTAGCCAAACTGCGCTACTCCCCGTAAATTTTTCCTACTCCTCTTTATAATCCCTGCCCATCAGGTCCCTGACTGCCGTAAGAGGAGGCTTATTCTTATAAAGGACATTATAGACTTCTCTGGCTATCGGCATATCAACTTTGTGCCTTAAGCTTAACTTGCAGGCGGACTTAGTTGTAGGAACTCCCTCTGCCACCATAGCCATCTTTTTTTCAATCTGCCGCAGCTGCTTGCCCCTGCCTATCTGTTCACCGACGAACCGGTTCCTGCTAAAAGGGCTGATACAGGTAGTTACCAAATCACCCAGCCCGCTTACTCCGCTGAATGTTTTTTGCCTTGCCCCCATCGCGCACCCTAACCTTGAAATTTCCGCCAGGCCCCTGGCCAAAAGAGCGGCTTTTGTATTTGCGCCAAAGCGCAATCCGTCGGAAATGCCGCAGGCTATAGCGATGATGTTCTTCAGGCTCCCGCCGAGCTCTACCCCGACCACATCGTCATTCGTATAAATCCGGAATCTTTCCGAAGCAAAAATACCCTGCAGGTGAACCCTGGTTTTCTTATCGTAAGAAGCGATGACCGCCGCAGTAGGTATCCCCCTGGCAACTTCCTGGGCAATAGTAGGCCCGGATAAAACCCCAAGTTTTATCCTGCCTAACTCATCGTGGATAACCTCTGACATCCTCTTCAGGGTGCCAACCTCTATCCCTTTTGAAACGCTTAAATAATAAACCCCGGGGAGGGGCTTTCTAAAGCTCAATTGCTTCAGGACCCTGCGTAGGTACTGTGAAGGTATAGCAAAGATAATCAGCTCTTTTCCTTCAGTTGCCTCCTCAAGGCAAGCAGTGAACTTTACCTCTTCGGGTATCCTTATTCCCGCAAGAAACCGGGTATTTACCCTTTTTTTCTGCAGAAGAGAAATATAATCCGGGAAGGCGCCCCAGACAGTTACATTGAATCCTTTCTTACTGAGCATTATCGCCAGGGTAGTGCCCCAGCCACCGTCCCCCAAAACAGCAATCTTCATTTAATTTTTCTTGTCGAAGAAATATACTTTTGGAAAAATATTGGTTAAATTCTTCTCCTCGCGCGTCACAAACCTGATGCCTACACTATAAGAATCGTTTCTTTTGGGCTCTACCCTGACTACTTTCCCGACAACTCCATTCTGATAGATCAAAACCCTCTGCTCCAAATCCTCGCAAATGTGCAGGGTAGTCCGGTCAAATGAAAGCCAGAGCATATCGTCTTTTTTAACCCTTCCCTTTACCGTGCAAAGGACTCCGGTTTCGCTGACATTGACCGTGTAGCCTTCGAATAGCATAGAAAGCGTCTTCTTCTTGCATATCTTGCAATTAACCGGTGTAACATAATCAAGCCTGACAAATTTCCTTCTTTCTGCGCCAGCGTATTTCTTTCCCATATTATTTTATCTCCAGGTTATATTTATTTGTCCGCATCTTTGCCAATTCCCAGGCATAATCGTAGAGGTGCAAGCCCTTGCTCGCCGCGATAATCTCCCCGTTTTCCACTCCGATCTCACCTGCCATATATTGCTTTACCAACTCAAGGCCCCCCAGGTTTGAAGGAAAGCCTCCCCATAAATCCCAGGAACGGAAATACAAGATAAAATGCAGTTTGCCGTAACGCACCCGCGTATCTATCAGCCTCAGGCAGGGCGGATCGGTTAATTTAATATCCGAGGGCATCCCTATCTCCATAATTGCCTGGTTTGTGCCAAAGCCTTTTTCCCTGTAAATCTTTATTACCTCTTCAACCTGATTTACCTCCAAGGGCATCTCCTTCACCATCTCTTTGCCGTCAACGCGTTCGCTCACCTTAACCTTCGGCTCAACCAGCCTTTCCCCGTAAGTATAATCCTCCGTCTCGGTTTTTGTCCCGGTGAGCAGGTAGCTTAAATACCCCTGAATATACTCCATATCCGTGGGCGCGGGTATCCCCATGCCCTCGGGTATAATCGGGATTATCTGATGAGAGGGCTTTCTGACCCTTACCACGGCAAAATCAAACTCCAGGCGCTTCTGGCCTTCGTAACTACCCTTGGTAATTGTATACACGTATCCTTTTTCCAAAATCTCTGAAAGGCAGCGAAACCAGGCATCGTCTAAATCAAAGGCGTCAATAAAAACGGGCTTAAGAAAATCTTGCGTCATTTCATTCTTTCCTGTTTATCTTGCTTAAATAAGTTTTGACACTGGATATTATCTCAGGGATGGACGCATTCTTGCTTATATACCCGAATGCCCCCAGCCTCCTGGATTCTTTAACCAGTTCCTCGTCATAGCCAAAACCCGTAATCATAACTACTGCTGCCCCTGGCTTATTCTCTTTTATTTTTTTTAAGACATCTAAACCGCTGGCATCGGCAAGTTTTATATCCAGGATAACCAGGTCAAAATCCTCTTTAGCGACCGTATCTACCGCCGCTATTCCGGAGGATACGGAACGAACTGAATAGTTTTGCCTCTCTAAGAGCTCGCAGAGCATGCCCCGCACCTGTTCTTCGTCATCCACAACTAAAATCTTGCAACTCATCTTTATTAAGGGCCCGTTGTCAGCTGATAGGCAGCTTAATAACAAAAGTTGTGCCCTTGTTAACTTCGCTTTCTATGTCAATAACCCCATTATGGTTTTTTATGATATTAAAACAAATAGAGAGCCCTAGGCCAGTGCCGTCTTTTTTTGTGGAGAAAAAGGGCATAAAAATATTCTTACGGTTTGACTCAGAGATGCCGCAACCTGTATCGCTTATTTTCACTTCTATCAACCGGCCTTCAACCTCCCTGCTACCGATGCTTAATCTTCCGCCCTGAGGCATGGCCTGCATCCCGTTAAGCAGAAGATTGACAAAAACCTCCTGCAGCTGGTTTGCATCCCCTTTAATCGCAGGCAGCCCTTTAGCTAAATCTTTATCTATTTCGATGTTCTTGGAAGCGGGCAGTTTGTGATAAGATAAAAGCGGGAGCACCGCCTCGATAATCTCATTAATATTTACTGTTTCCATCTTCGGCGGGCTCTTGCGCGCGAATTTCAACAACTGGTCAACCAGCTTCCTGATCCTGTCTGCCTGCGCATTTATGGTATTTAAGTCCTGCCTTATCTTCTCGTTTAACTTCTCGTCTAAAAGCATAAGTTCCAGCCTGCCCGAGATGACGAATAAGGGGTTATTTATTTCATGGGCCATGCCGGCTGCAAGCTGTCCTATCGCGGCTAATTTTTCCGCCTGAAAAATCTGGTATTCCAGCTTTTTTGTTTCCGTGATGTCCTTGGCTACGAATATGTAACCCATAAGCTTGCCTTCGGAATCTATAAACTTATTTACGGTTAAGTTTACCGGGATGGACTGGCCGGTTTTCTTGATCAGGGAAATTTCCGTTTCAAATAGCCCCTCTTTGTTTACCTGCTCAAGCATTTTCGGCAATAGCGAGGCCGCATCATCCGGGGTATGCAGTAAATTAACATGCTTAAATATGATCTCGTTTTTTTGCCATCCCAACATTATCTCTGAACCCATCCCAAAGTAAGTGATATTCCCGTCCAGGTTTATCACGTATATTGCGTATTCTTTGATGTTTGAGAAGATGTTGCGCATGGTTTCATCTATTTTCTTAAAAGAGGTTTCGCCTTCCCTTAATTCCGTGGTGTCATTGCCAATCAATAGCACCCCTGTAAGGTCTCCTGAACCGTCAAGGAGTATCGGGGTGATGCTCCAGGAAATCAGCCTTTCATTATTCTCCTTGTCAATGAGCACGCCTTCAAAATTGTTAGGCCTCTTGTACTTCACGGAGTCGTCAACCACTGCCCTTAACATCTGCAGTTTTATCGCGTTGCCCTCCGTAGGAGAAAACAGGCCCTGCCAGCTCTGGCCGACGATATCACAGCAATCTTTGGCAATGACAGACTCAAATTTCTTATTGCAAATCGAGACCTGTCCGTCAGGCTCAAGAAAAAGGACCAGCACGTCAGCTTCGTCGATTACCTTATTCACAAATTCTTTCGGGTATTTGGCAAATTTGTCCATTTTTAATTAATTTCCCCCGCACCCCCTTCGGTTCGATTATCACAAGCGGGTGATCGGAATCGAACCTGTCGTTCGCTTCGCTCACTCCTTAAGAGGGGGCTTGCCCCCTCTTAATATTCTCCCCCAAAACGTGGGGGACATCTCATTTCCCCCACACCCCCTTCGGTTCGATTATCACAAGCGGGTGATCGGAATCGAACCGACATATATAGCTTGGAAGGCTATTGTTCTACCATTGAACTACACC
>JBFMBZ010000107.1:0-19957 GCA_040754615.1 Candidatus Omnitrophota bacterium
TCTGTCGGCTAACCTCTTCCAGTCTAACGATCCTTTTGGCGTAACAAATTTAGATAAATTAATAGAAGCCAAGTTACAGCTCTCGTAAGGCAAAAGCGGGAGCTCACCGCAAGGATTAGTTGCCTCTATCCTTCCGGCCTCGTGGACCGGATTACGGCGGTTAATTTCATCAATAAAAATCAGGCCGGGGTCGCCTGTCTTCCAGGCGCAATTTACGATTAAATCCAAAAGCCTGCGGCTGTTGATTTTTCTGGCTGGCTTGCCTGTACGGGGGTTAACTAAATTGAATCCCGCGTTTTTGTAAACGGAAGAGAAAAATTTTTCAGTAACCGCTACAGAAAGGTTAAAATTTGAAAAATTTCCTTCTTTTAATTTCGCTTCAATAAATTCAACTATATCCGGATGGTCAATACGCAGTATCCCCATGTTCGCCCCGCGCCTTCGTCCGCCCTGGACAATTACTCCTGTAGCGCTATCGTAAATACTCATAAAGGAGACCGGGCCGGAGGCCTCGCCTTTTGTGGAAGATACGAGGTCTCCTTTCGGCCGAAGGCGCGAGAAATCAAAACCCGTTCCTCCGCCGGTCTTGTGTATCTCTGCCATATGGCTTAATGTCTTAAAGATTTCGGGTATGGAGTCTTTTACCGGAAGGACAAAACAGGCGGAAAGCTGGCCCATCTTCGTGCCTGCATTCATCAAGGTAGGAGAGTTAGGCATGAACTCAAGGCTCTCCATCATTTGGAAAAACTTCTCTTCGCAGTTGCTTTGCCGAAAGGCACCCTCTTTAAAATTCAACTCTGCTTTTGATATCGCCCTGGCTACCCTGGAAAAAAGCTCTTTCGGGGCCTCAATTATTTTTCTTCGGTCATCCTTTTTCAGGTACCTTCTTTCTAAGACTTTAATTGCGTTCAGACTGAGAGTAGCATTATTTCTCATCAGGCTCAGCCGGCATCGCGGGCATATTCTCCTGCATCATCTTTTGCCTGCGCTCTTTCATCATCCCCGGCATGGGCTGGTAAGGGCTTTTATACATCTTCCACTTCATCATCTCGGGCATCATACACATCATCGGCTGCCTGCCTGTAGCCAGCATATAAACTCCGGATGAGATAAACAAACATGCCGCAATCAATAAAGATACCGCAGTAATTTTGCCTAGCGCCTTTAGCAATTTTGTCTCTGCCTTTTGCGATACAACAAGCACAAAAAAACAAATTGCCAGGAATACAGAAGCGGGTATTACGGCAAATAAGCCGTATATTCGGGGCATATACATTTTCCCTCCTCCTTTTTTGTGTACCGGGTTGCCTATCCCAGCTCTATTTTCTTAGAGCTTTCCCACAGCCCGTGTATATTACAATATGAAGCAGCTAAAATTACCCCGGCCTTTTCTGTTTTAAAAGTGCAGGTTGCTTCGGGATGCGTAAAAATTGTGCTGGTATTTGGCCCTTGCGTGGATTCGCCGTGGGAAGTAAATTCAAACTTTCCTATCTGGTAAGGGAATTTTTCTCCGTCAGCCAAAAATAAGACTGAAATCCATCTGATATGGTGCTCGGTAGTATTGGGGTGAGGTATCTCTTTACCTACAGAGAGCGTAATCTTAGAAAATTCTCCCTTTTTTACCTTATCCGGGCAATCGATTACCGGAACGTGCTTCTCTTGTTTCCAGTCTGCGCTCTGGAACAATTCTTTTATATTTGCCATTCTCATACCTCCTTCTTCTTGGGTAAAGCCGCTTGCAGTCAATATTATAGTGCGTCCTGCTAATTTTGGAAAGGGTTTTTGAGGTTAATCTGTAAAGATTGCCGTTACCGGGCATTCGTCTACTGCCCTGAGACAAGCTTTTTCAAGGCCTTTGGGAACCTCAGGAACGTATGCTACTGCCTTCTCTTCTTCCATCCTGAAGACTTCAGGGCAGGTTTGCGTGCAGAGCGTACAACCAATACAGATATCCGGGTCAACTCTCACTTTCATATCCCTCCTCTATAACTCTTTATCGGCGGTTTCTCCATAGCCGATATCAATTATTTTAGTAACCTTTACTTTAACCGCATACTTTGCATCCGGGTGCAGTAATTGCCCGGAGCCATGGGTTTCTTGCGCAAGCTTTTCATATGCCTTGCCTTTTTTAATTATTTCAGCCTTCCCCTTTAACTGATAACCTTTGTAAGAAGCAGGGTTAACCACGCTAATGGCAATCTTGGGGTTCTTAAGCAGGTTTTTCTTCGTCTGGTGAGAATACAAATCCGCAAAGACAAGGCTATCGTCATCCAGGACCGCGATATTTCCCTTTGGCACGACATTAGGCATGCCTTTTGCGTCAACCGTAGCGACAAAAACCAGGTACTCCCTGAGGAATGTCTTTATTTCCTCTGAAATCACCGGCATATCTCTCCTCTCAACAAAAATCCTTATTTCTTCTTCTTTTTTGCCTTCTTCTTCGGCGGCTTCATCGGACCGCAAACTCCGCAACCCATAATATCACCTCCTCTTACTCTTCTTTTTCTTTTAATACATTTTCTATCTGGGCGATTATATCCAGGGGGTTAAATGGTTTTTTAATGCACTTGAGTATCCCGCATGATTTCATCAACGGAAAAAGCTCTTCCTTAAAAAACGCGCTCATCGCGATGAGCGGGATATTATGAAGCTGGTCAGAATGTTTAAATTCGTCGGCTAACTGAAACCCGCTTTTGTTAGGCATTTTCAGGTCCATTACTACGATATCAGGCTTAGTCTTGGTAGCTATTCCCGCAGCCTCATTTGAATCACTGGCCTCTACTACTTCATAGCCGCTTAGGGCCAGAGTTTCTTTAAGCTCCTCCAGGAACTCTTTATCGTCATCAACTATCATGACCCTCATTGTTTTCCCTCCTCAAAATAATGCTTAAGGTTATTGGCCTGAGATATCAGGTAACACTAATTATTATAATGAGTTATATAATAACCATATATTACTCTTAAGTATGTGGCTGTAAATTGCCGGATTCCTCTTTTTTCTGACTTTTTTCTACCTGGATAAGAATTAAGGAGGGGGGGAAAAAGAAGGATTAAAAGGTGTAGGGAAAGCGGACTTCAATAGTGTAATCAGGGGCATCTTCTGAAAGGCCGTAGCTGGTTACCACATCAAGCGAAAGGTTCTTGCTTATAGAATATGTAAAGCCGGTCTTGAAACTCGATACATTGGTCAATGAACCATTAACAGGAACACCGTCAATTTCCATCTTATTTGTAATCGACTGCTCTATCTGAAAATTCAGCGCAGTCTGATAATTTAAGGCAAAGGCCATTCCTAGACTATAGTCTACCGTATCACCGGGATCAACATCACCAAAATCCGTTATGTTTCTTTCCACATTCCAGGTATAACCTAAACTGCCGAATAGAATAGCCGGATCCGAAGATTTTACCCAAACCAGGCTGGATTTAACACCGTAGTGGCCGGTGCCTAAGCCGATTTCTCTGCCATAGGGCTCTTTACCGGTGCGGCTTTTCAAATTAATACCGCCGATTAGGCCGGGAACCGCGCCATGCTCATACAAAAGCTGGTAAGAAACTCCTCCCTCAATATCCCCTAAGCCGCTGGAATTATCCGTTCTCTCGGTCGAATCAGCATGAGTAACGCGGTTATATTGAGCCATAAAAGGAACTTTTAGGCTTAACTGTAAATTATCCAGAAGGCCGTAACGAAAAGAAGCAGCAGAGATAAAGATATCCTTCTTGACTTTTTCTGACCGAATTGTACCCAACAGGAATACATCTAAAATGGTAAAGCCAAATAAGGCCAATCTATTTGATGAAGCGTGGGCATAGGTAAAAGAAGGCTCAAATTGAAGTTTGCCGCGGCCAAGCAACAAACCGCCTTTTTGAATTAAAGTCTTTTCAATTGGCTCCTCTTTGGAAACCATTGAGCCTGCTCCAGCCTCTTCTTTACTTAAAGACTCCTCTTTCTTTTCTTCGGTTTTAATTTCTTCGTTCTGCGCAAATACCCCGGGAGAAGCTCCCTTCACCGGCCCGCTAAAACCCGCGGCGACAATATTATTTGCCTTGACGTCGGTTATCTGTATAGGAGCGTTCTCGTCTTCTCCGGCAATAAATAACGTGAAATCCTTGCTCACTATCTCAACACCGGCAGCATCCCTGCTTCTTACCCTATAATGGTAAGTGGTGCCTGCTTTGAGGTTCTTTAAGATAATCCTGTGGGAAGTAACCAGATTCGTATCCAGGGGGGTAATATTTGTATAGCCAAGAGAAATATCTTCGGTATATTCTACTTGAGAAGTAGAAGGCTTATCTGTTTTCCAGGTTATTTCAGTATTATAGGCAAACTCCGTGGCAGCGCTCGCCAAGCCTTCCGTAAGGCAGGGGCTAAAAGAAATGAAGTGGGAAATTATTAAGAGTACCAAAAATATGCGGTATTTTTTCATAATGTTATTAGAAGCACTTTTATAAATTATACAACAATTGTATCGGATTTCAACCTGTTTTTCAAAATTAACCCGGGAATGCCTAAGGAACTTCTTCAGGAGAAAAATTGCCTCCCAGTTTAAAGCGATATAGATATCAAGCAAGACTAATTTTCTATGCTTTGGAAGCAAATACCAATACTTTGGCCCTGATCAGGAAATCTTGAGCGGATTTAAGCAGTTTCTCGCAGCCCTGTTTAGACCACCTGTGGTAATAGTCTGCTTCTTCTCTTAAATCCTTGGCTTCCTGCAACGCTTCAAGTAAATCCACGGAAAGTTGCTTATTGACTACATATAATTCCTTGATGGCTACAATAAGGCAATAATGGCTGTGTTCGCGCAGGTTCTTGGCATAAAGCAAGGCACGTGCGCTATGAAACATCGCATAATAAATCTGTATAGTCGCCCACTTATAGTCTTCATCGGCATAGGTCTTTTTAGCCCGCTCTAAATCAGAGGTAGCGGTTTCAAGCTCCTTGGAAATAAGTGCCTTGCCTCTTGAAAACTGCTTAATTTTTCCTTTTTTAAGGCAATCTTGATACGGCTGGTTCATTCCTTTTCCTCCCAAAGCACAATTCCCCTCTCTACCTCTTTCCAGTAAACCTGTTCTTTTGATTTAAATTCGGAAATTTCAGTCGGAGTTTTGACCACTGCCTGGAGCTTACGTTTTGTCTTTAGCGAAGCAAGTACATCTTTTACTGCATCCGGTTTGTGAGAGACGATGAAGAAATCAATATCGCTTTCACCTGTATCCTCTCCCCGGCTTGCGCTGCCATAGAGAATTATTTTCTTGGAAACTGCTTTAAGTTTTGATAAAGCAGTCCGCATAAGAAGGACGTTTTTGAACGCTTTGAACTGCTTTATGAGAGGATCATCAGAATTAGGCGTATATATAAGCGACCTACCCTTACCCTTTTTATATACCAATCCTTGTCTTACTAATTCCGCAAGGGCAACATATACCCCTGCTTTGCTTATGGTTGTGGCCTTTTGGATTTCTTTCGCCAGGAATTCTTTTTCCGGCTTATCTACTAAGAACGAAAGTATCTTCTGTGAATTTGTGCTGCTAAACAGATTATTGCCGTTTTTCTTTTTCATCTCTCTCCCTTAATTAGTCTAATAAATAAGACTTAAGTCTATTATATTAGACTAAATGGAATAGTCAATAGCTTTTGCCCTTGAAGTAACGGCTGCTTGCTGCTTAGGCTGCTTAGAGACAGCTGCCTAGGGACAGCTACCATCTATACTGCCCCCATTTCTCCCCCCTAAGAGCTTATCTTGGCACGCAATAATTCCGACCTCGTTTCCTGAACCGAACCTGTGCCTTGAGAATTATGTATTGCCTGGTTAGTTAAACTTAAACCTACTTAAATTGACAATGTCTATATTCCTTTTCGACAATATCAAATCGCGTATTTCATTGGCATTTGCTTCATTTAACCCAAAGAAAATTATGTTATAAAGTCCCGGTGTTTGTATATAAATATTGGCAAACCCAAGCCATCTTTCAAATACACCCTGAATTATTGCTATTTGAGCAATCTTTCCATAGTCTGTAGTCATTTCTACTTTTTTCAAGATCCCTCCTACCAAGCCAATTTTATCTTCACCAATATAGAATGAATAACTTTTATATAAATTAATATTGTAAATTATGTTGCCTATTCCAATAATAGTTAGGATTATTAAAGAGATTAAGAAATATGAGAACTCTATAAAACTATTACGTTGAGTTACTACATTTATGGCTCCTATAAAAAGCACTACGGCGCCAGACATTATTAGAATGAACATTAACAAAAGAGGTATTTTTTTAATTGTGGCTATTATTATAAAATTTCTTGATACCTTGTAGGTTTTCATCCTATTTTTAGGGGATTCTCTTTAAGATTAAATACCCCATTAAATGGGTTCAGATTTATTTTCTTCAAAAATAATTCCGACCCCGTTTCCCCTTAATTAAAATTATATTAATGATTAAATTCTTGATTAAATTGATCAATATTGATTAAAATAGATCTGATCCTGCTATTTACTGATCTTTTACGATATCAAACAATTCATTATAAATAAAGGTTGCGCATGCTTGTGTTGCATCAGAATATTTTGATTCTTTTATTTTACCGGTACCCTTGGGAAGATAACCTACAATGTATGTAACTTCGTTCTTTTTCTTAAAATACCAGCCCCTATCAGTTCTTTTGTTCATCGAGTACAAAAACCAGCTTTCCACTAAATGAGTTTTATTCTTTAAGTAATGTCTGATATCTTCAATACTTATTGCTCCTTCGCTTCCACTAAAACCAGCTTCTCGTAATAATTGAATGGGCGATTTATTATTCACTCGATCAAATTTTTCAGCCAGACTACAAATCTTAGCAACTCTGCTATTATTTTTCATGTATATAACCCTCTTTTATTTTTGTTTCAACGACCACTGGTTGACCCACTTATATCCTTTTTCTTCAATCAAATATTTAATCTCTTTAGAAAGTGTTGATTTTGCTCGAATCATCATTTTTGAAACAGATAGGTAAATTTGGTCTTTGCGTTTAGAAATAATGTCTAGAAAGCGCTTATTTGCCGTCCATTGTCGTTTCTTAGATAGCAAATTCATTTTCTTTCCAATATCAAAATAACTAGCGCCTATTTTTCTCGCTTTTTGAATATATTCAGGAAAATGGCCTAAGACTGTTTTACCTGTTTTAGAAATACCCATACCCAACAAGGCTACTCCCTGGTCAGCTAAGCCAAGCGGCCCAAGGGGAGACGCGTCAGGTATGGGGTTAGACATCATCAAAGCGTTGGATGCGTCTTCAAGGGTGTTCAGGTTAACGTTGTTGCTCCACCAGTTAGAGATATTGTTTCCGATTGAATTCATAAGGTTGGAATACCCGGGGTAGAGCACAGACGTGTAGGTTTGGCGGTATATTGAATTCCACGGAAGGCTAAAATCTATTGCCAGGTCCGGTCGGTATGGATGCACGACAATAGGGTCAAGCGTGAAGGCGTTTTGGAAATCGAATGAAGAGTACCCTTCTGGGTCAATAAAGGTTACAGGGTTGTTTAAACAATAGCTGTAGGGATTAATGTTCTGAGGCTCTTCAAAATTGTCAATGAGCGAATCAGCAGAGATAAACCTTGCCAACCCCGGGCTGTAATACCGTGCCCCATAATAATACAGTTCGCTCTCGGAGTCAAGGTATTGACCGGTAAAGTAGCGGCTGGTTATCTCTTGGGTGGTGCCGTATTGCTCACTACGCGTAGTCTCGCCGTAAGGAGCGTATTCAGCGAGTTCTTTCTTTGAACCCTGGCTATCGGTAATGAGGCTGGTGCTTCCTAAATGGTCGGGATGGCATGAAAACACCTGTCCGTTATTTACCGAGGCAATGCGTATTTGGCCTAAGAAAATATAGGTTACGGTATCTGTACCGGCTTGCTCAAACAGGCCATCAACAAAATATGCGGCTTGACCGGATACTGTTTTCTTAATGCGTTCCCCCTCATCATCGTAGGCATATTCGGCAGCAAGAAGAGAATCTTTTTTAACCCCGGTAAGCTGATTTTCAGCATCATAGAGATATTCCGAAGTATGGCCTGCTGCCTGCCGGGTGCGCATATTGCCATTTAAGTCATAGGTAAACGCTGTGCCATCAGAAAGCGACGTTACCGCGTGAGGCCCTGCTCCGGAAGAAACACCGCTCCCATAACCATAAGTATTGGTGTCTTTGGAGATGATGTTGCCAATTTCGTCATAAGAAAATGGCTTTGCCCCATAGCCTGCGCCGTCTGCCTGGATAAGCCGGTTTAATTCATCATACTGGAAGCTTTGGGTGGTGGTGTTAACCGCATCAAAAATAGAAATAACATTGCCTACTCCGTCATAAGTATAAGTTAAATCCTGAACCGAAAAATTCCCGGCATCAAAAGTCTGTATGCGCTTAAGGCGCAGCGTATTATCATCGTAAGTATATTCGGTTATTGCTCCATTGCCATACTCAATTTTAAGTATCTGGCCTGCGGCATTATATTCGGCATTGGAAACAATAGCTACCTCGGAAACAGAATCGGTAATTGTAATATCTGAAGCGGCATAAGCATTTTTCGGCAGCGCTGCATCAAGAAATAAGTTCGCCAAGCGCTTCAGTGCCGATTGCAGCTTAGCGATTGGCGCCTGTTTCGCAGGAGTAGAAAGTGAAGCAGGAGCCAATGCAACAGCTATGCTCGCCCAGGTTTTACGCGCAGAAAGGTTCCATCTCATATTAGTCTGCCCTGGTACAGGTACAGCTTTAGTGCTGGATGCGCCTATCACATCCGCGGAATTTCTCTCAAGAAACCTCTGTGCCTGCCCTGCATTTACAGTAACAGATGGCGAACCAGCCTCATCCACCAAAACGCTGTCAATAACCCAGGCGCCGCTTGTTTTGGTAGTAATATTTACGGACGCCTGCGTGCTTGTACCGGATAACTTTGCCACAGCATCAGGTAGCCCTTGTTTTACTCCCGTAAGAGAAATTGCTCCTACGGCAACACCGTCTGTACTTGTATTAAACTTCAAGGTAACAGTATTATTTCCGGTAGGCGGATTTAAAAGGCCCCAGAGTTCATTCTGGAAGATTTTACCGCTAGCCATTTTACTTATGCGAGTAATAAGCCTAAGGCTTCTTCCGCCATAGGTGATGCTGTTTGCGCGGGGGATCGTTGTAGCATCTTTTAAGAAAACTGAGACAATAAGCGCGCGGTTAGCGCCGGAAGCAGTTACTGTGTGCGAAAAACTTATTTGATTGGCATCATCAACTTGAGCGCTGCTTGTCGCGTCAAAAACAATGTCTTCATGGGGCAAGGCGGCAGGCGTTGCGCTCTTCTCGTTTGAGTTTGCGCTTTCTCCTCCCTGATTATATGCCGAGACTACAAAATAGTAAGTTATGCCGTTAGTCAATCCGGTTATTTGCTTTGTAGTAACATTGCCGACATTAATAACTGTGGGGTAACTTCCGCTTACTGTACCGTATTTTACCTTGTATCCGGTAGCAGTAATTGCATTAGACCAGCTTAAAGTAACAACAGTATCCCCTGCGGTCGCGCTGTTAAGCACAGGAGCATTTGGAGCAACTACCTGAGGCGTAGCGCTCTTTTCATTGGAAGGAGAGCTTTCTCCATAAGCGTTGTAGGCGGTAACGATAAAATAATAAGCAATCCCGTTGGTAAGGCCGGTAATCTGTCTGGTAGTAACGTTTCCCACATCAATAACCGTAGGGTAGTTTCCGCTTACTGTGCCGTATTTTACCTTATAGCCGGTTACGCCTGTGGAAACGCTCCAGTTAAGAGTAACCGAGGCATCCCCGGAAACAGGGTCATTTAACACCGGAGGCTCAGGTGCTGGGGGCAACGGCGGTAAATTAGCCTGAACGACCTTTATCTGGCCCGCATCATCATAGGTATAAATCACCTCTGTCTGATCAGGATAGCTTAAGCTAGCCACCCTGTCTAAAGCGTCATACAAAGTATCGGTTGAATAAACTGACTGGTCAATTGTCCTTATCCTTCTGGTTTCTCTTCCCAGGCAATCATACCTGAATTCGGTTTTCCGGTTTAGGCCAAATTGAGATTTAGTGAGCCTGCCTTTTGAAAAACTTACTAGCGGGTCATCATAGGTGTATTCCACACTTAAACCTGGACCGGTTCTATTTCTTAAGCGGTTTAACTCTTCATGGTCTAATTGAATAATCTGGCTTTTGTTGTCCGTTTGTTTATTCATGTTTCCGTTTAAGTCATACTCGTAAAACCATAAGCCCATATCCGGATCGTTAAGGCTAACTTTTCTTCCCAACTTATCATAGACGAGATTAGTTTCGTTTCCATGAGCGTCAATTATCTTAACCAAGCTTCCTTCGCAGTCGTAACTATACCGGGTGGTTGCATATAAGGTGTAACCTGCGGTATTAGGATAAAGAGCAGGGAAGCGGCCGTCTGCGCCCCGGTATTCGCGTTTTGTAACCAGGCGGCCAAAGGCATCAGCGTCAGATTCCTGTTTATGCCCGTTTTCATCTATACTCTTTGTAGTCCAGGCAGCGTACTCTACGGTTTTATAAGTCCCGTCCGGATTGTTGGCGCGGATAACCCTGCCCAGCCCGTCATAAATAATAGTTGTATGGGCAAGGCCGGGATTTACACCTTCAAGCGCATCAATAGGATTCGTAGAAAAATAAGGCAGATAAGATTCCTGCGCCAGGTTACGGAAGCTATATTTAGTTTGTTCTTTAACAATACATTTATCTGCGGTTGCTGCCGGGCCTTTTGTCAGTATAGGGCGGCCCAGGCCATCATAGAATTGATAAGTGTTTAAGGTCTTTGCCTCGCCATGATTAACTCTTTTTGCGCTGATAATCAGAGTGTAATTAGAATTTAACTGGTATTGAATTGTCTCGGTAGGAAAGCTTATGTTATCAAGAGGCGATATGCTCAAGGCCATCCTGCCGAATGTATCGTAGGAATATTGAGTCTTCTGGCTATTTGCATCGGTTGAGCTTTTTATCTTCCCCCATAACCCTGATAATCCATCCCCGCTATCCAAGGGCACGCCGTTAATGCCGTAATATTCGTTTATTACTGTGTGGCCAAGATGATTCCTTGTAGTAATAGGAAAAATGCCAAACCGGGAATCATAGATAGTATCACTGATGTATCCCTTGGGCTCTATTGTCCTGGAAAGCATGCCAAAATCATTATAGCCAAAGGAAGTAACCGGGTTTACCACTCCAGCCTCATCACCCAGCCACTCCTCTTTTCGCGTTAAAAGCCCTTTCACAGGAAGCGTGGTGTTGTCGTGGCTATCATAGTTAAGCCAGGTCTTGCGCATTAGTTCCGAATTATTATTTTTTACCGTAATCAAACGCGGTAATCCAACAAGCCAGTTTCCCGGGCCGGTGTTATTTAAGTACTCTGTTTCTACTGTGCGCATATCCTGGGAAATGTTTGCCCCGCTTGCAAAATCCACCTCTCCCCATTGAATTGTTTTGGTCAAATTGCCTAACTGCGGAGTTTCGGCATAAAAGAACTCTTCCGCGCTTCTTTTGCCTGTACCGGCATCCGCGTAACTAAAATTATCTTTCTTTTTTAAGTAAACAAAGTTTGCTCCCGGAGCAATGCTCTGCGCTTCCCAAAGATTGGCAACCTTAGAAAGCAGCCTGCCAGCCGAGTCGTATTGGCGCTGCTCAAAAACCTTGCCCTTTTTTACTGCGTCCTGATGGTATTGAGTTTCAGCATAATTTCCTTCGGGGTCTGTAACTTTTATAAATCCAAAACCCCGGAATTCCCTCTCTTCAGGCACCCAGAGCCCCTCTGCATAAGAATACCTAGTTTCGTAAGAGTCTCCTAAGCTATTTGACCTATTAATCGAAGTAATTACCGGAAGGCTGAAAGGAAGGAATGTATTGTTATATTGAGAAGACGAACCGTACTGAATAGAAGTTACTCCCCCTAAACCGTTATCAAATGTTTTCAGCATATCGGCAACCGTGCCTCTATTAAGATATAATTTAGGAGAAGCATTGTTATAATGAATCATAAAATCTAAAAGCATATCGGCATTGGCATCTAATAGTCTTGTGCCAATATTCCTAAAGTCGCCTTCAGGAAATACCCAGGCATCATCAATAAACCAGCCATTGCCGCTATTGATAAGCACTTTGGAGCCGCTGCCTAAATTCCCTTTGGCGATAATCATATCCGCAAATCCGTCGCCATTGATATCTCCAAATTGCGTAGAGCCGTCGGTCAATTCACCGTAACCCAAGGTGTCATTCCAGGGAGAATAAGGGTCTTCAACCCAGCCATTTCCCGTATTCATATACACTTTGGTCAGGCCGCTTTTTCTATAAAAGATATCCGGCAGTCCGTCTGCGTTTAAATCCACCGAGTCTGCGCCGTTAGAAAAATCAGTGTATTCGGTATTCGGGGGAGTCCAATTGGAATTTAGCGTCCAGCCTGCGCTAGTCGGCATAATATTAAGGTAGGTATTCTTTGAAACCACTGTGTTATTATAGATGTCCGAACTCTGGATAGCCTTCTTGGAAGTAACTATATCTAAGTATCCGTCATTATTAACATCGGAGAATATGTTCCCTAACTTCTCATATTTATAACCGTATGAGTATCCGGTTATAAAAGAATACCAGGACATAAATTCAACGCCTGGCATCAAATACCAATCCGGCCTGTCCCCTCCCCAACCGCTTCCAATATTCAAAAAAGAGGACTTATACATACCTGCGCCACCGCTTCCATTGTAATAAGCTTGCGTATGAAGGCTGTGTATTAAATCATTTCGCCCGTCTCCGTTTATGTCAGCGACCCTTAAACCATAATCAGCATACATCGGAATTCCCATTGAAGTTACCCGTGAGATAAAGGATGTGCAAACACCTGTGCCAATGCAAATTTCCGGCATTGCCCAACCGGAATCCGAATTCCAGGTATTGTTTTTTCCGTTAATATACGTATCGCGAATTTTCTGCCCCTCAGGAATCGTGATATAATTCTTAAGAATATCAGGATAGCCATCGGCATTAACATCAGCAATACGCACACCTAAATCTCTATCAGCTCCGGATATTGATTCGGAAAACACCGCTCCTTGAGGAATCCCTGCGCTGGTTTCCTGAAAACCCTTTTCGTTCCCATAATAAGTTAACAGAGTCGCCGGCAAAGCACTTGTCCCGTCCGAGCCAAACTGAGTAACAGAAGTAAGTATATCACGCCTCGTAGCTTCGCTCTGCGCATAGCCTAATTCGTATTTTCCTTGTAAGGCACCTTCTGCCCTAACAAATATTCTTGCTATGCGCATCAGGGTTTTAACTAAAAATCCCGTTTTATAAGACATATAGGGAGTTGCCCTGGTTTCCCGCTCAAATTCTACCTGCGCATAAGGCAAGAGCCCGGTATTCACATTTCCGGAGTATTCTATCTTCCAGGGGTAAACCTGATTATTATCTTTGAAATAAGTAATTGTCATATAATTCCCGTGCACATCTTCTACCCGGTTTAAATTCCACTTAAAAATCCGCGCCGGATTTAGGGAATCGTATTGCCGGGAATCATCGGTAAAGCCAAAGAAATACTTCGTTCCGCTGCGGCTGGTAACCAGCCAGCTCTCGCCTAAGAATTCCATCTTCATAAATGCGCTTTCTATTTCGGGATGATACAGTCCCGAAGAGCTGTCAAAAACCAATTCCTGAGCCTGGCCTTCTTGTGTGAAAATAAATAAATCCGAATTATCGTATTTTGGAATTCCCCGTTTAGTCGAGCGCTCAATGGAAGCAAGCTGGATATCCCATCCTGTGCCATAGAGCGTATTTTGGTTATTTGAGGCATAGGAAATGGCTAAGGCAGGCTCAATATCATTTATCCCCACAGGGACTTCTATAGGGATAGACATAGAGGCATTGATGATTTTTGGGTCAAGCGTTACAGGCGCATAAGCCGAGGGATCAAAGGCGGGAAATTCGTTCTGGACTATTGTGTCCGGGAATGCGTTTGAAGCAAAAGAGGCTGAGAGGATTATGGTTATGATAAAATATTGAAGTTTCCGCATTTTATCCTCCGAAAAAATAGGCCAAACCTTTTTTGGTTTGGCCTAAAACTCCTTATAATTATACCTGCTTCATTTGCTAAAGGGTAACATATCAAACAGCTATTTTCAAGGTAACTTTTAAAACTCTCCGGAAGCAAATACCCGGCCTAAGCTGTTTTCGCCCAGGATGCGCTGCACATAGGAGTGGTCCGTGAGAAGCGACTCCTCCTCCTTTGTCAGGGCCAGGCGCGAATCAACCGGTTCTATCCCCTCTTTTGTTACTACAAAACCTACCCCGCCCTTCCAGATGCTGAGGAATTTTTCCACGCGCATGGTCATATGGCCCAATACGGGGTCTGCCAGGAAGACACGGTCTCTTCTTAAGCCCCGGAAAATCACGAAATGGTTATAATCTTTGATTTTTATGGGGATTAAAACCGGCACGTTCATTTCCACCAGGGAAGATAAATCCATTTTATACCCTGCGGCGTTATAGCCCTTTGCCAAGGCGAAATTCTTTAAGTCAAGGAGAGAAAAGCCCCTGCGCGCCTTGACTTTTTCCAGGTCGGTAGTCAGCAAAAGATAACTGATGACCTGCTGTTCGGTAATTTTATCGTCAAAATGATGGGTAAGGATGGTGGCGATAGATGCGGGGCCGCAGGAATAATCCCAGCTTTGGGTAATAATGTTTTGCGTCTTTATATCCTGCAGGCTCTTTACTTCTTTGGTAATCCGGCCGGCTCCGAAATTAAGGCCTATTGAAGCAGCCGCGCAAGGAGTGTAAAAAATCAGGGAGATTATTAGGATAAGAAAAAGGAGGGGCGTTATGGCGGCCTTATCCTTCATTTAATTGCCGCTTATATTAACGATACCTGTAATGCCGTTGATAGAGAATGAATTTACGATATCTGCAGCCGAGCTGATCACATTGTTTCCGGCAATACCTACGAGGCTTAGGTTGCTTATTGTGCTATTAATAATCTGGCTTGCCGCAATTATGCCTATATTAATCTGGGTCATGTTAGCCAGGCTGCTGATTCCGGCTAAATCAATCTCATTCACGTTGTTGATGCTTGAATCGGAGACCGTCCCGTTGGGGGCAATGATGCAGGCGATATTTACCTGGGCAATGCCCGCAGGGCCGAGGGACTCAATATAGGTATAATTTATATTGTTAATCTCTGCCTGGCTTATATTGCCGTTTGCAGCTACTATCGTAGCCGTATTCTCCTGGTTAACCGAGCCTACGCTTAAGACATTACGCATAGAAGAAGAGTTAAGATTATTTATTTTGGAGAGGGCGTTATTTGCCTGGCTGGATATGGCAGCGGTATTAATCTGGTTAGCAACTAAGGCCCGGTAGGCAAGCGTTGCCTCAATATTAATATCAAATCCTGCTGCTGATATTTCGTCTAACTCGGCGTCAGAAAGCTGGCAAAGTTCCTTTGCGTAAACAAACCCGCTATTTACTGTAAAAAAGATTATAAAGACAATTGCTGCCAAAAATCTCTTCATTATGAAAATTATGAAATTTCTTAAGGAGGGGGCGTTTGCCCCCTCCTTAAATTACAGTTTATTAGTTTCCTATTCCTGGTGTATTTGTAACCTGAGCCGCATTGGTGTTAGTGATAGTTGTCCCGAGTACATTACCGCCGCCAGATACTGCTGCGATATTGCTCTGCAGGGCGACTGCCGACAGGAATGCTGAAACTGGGTTCACTCCCAGGAAATCATCGCCAACAGATTCTACTGATTCTGCTTCAACTCCGCCCTGAGGAATAACAGCAAGGTTCTCAACTAATGCCAAATTCTCGTTAGTGATGGAATTTTGAGGATTTGGCTCGTCTCCGCCCATGCCGGCTATGGCCGCGATATTGCTCTGAAGGGCGACTGTGGAGTTACCTAAGCCTGCGACTTCGGCAGTGTTGCTGTTTAGGATTTGTGTTCCGCCTACTCCGCCGTACAAAGAACTAACTGCAGCCATGTTGCTCTGCGCAACTACTGCGGAAGCGGTAGCATCAACTACATTAATGTCTTCAGAATCTCCTGCATAAACACCTGCTAACTGGCTGTCGGTTAACATGCCAGCCTGGCAAGGAATGAAGGAAACTGCTAAAAACAAGCACCCTAAGATTGCTAATGTTTTCATTTCTTTTGCCTCCTAATGAAGTTAACTTTAAAGAGCAGGCGTGTTTACTACCTGCGCGGTATTGACGTTTGCTATACCGGTGTTTCCGACACTACCGCCGCCAGATACTGCCGCGATATTACTCTGAAGTGCGACTGCTGACAGGAATGCTGAAACCGGGTTCACTGCCAGGAAATCCTCGTCTCCGATAGATTCCACTGATGTACCCTCTACTCCGCCTTCAACCGGAAGGGCATTATTCATTACCAGTGCGTCATTGGTATTCACAATAATATTGCCCACGTTGGTTTCGTCTCCACCCATGCCGGCTATGGCCGCGATATTGCTCTGAAGTGCAACTGTGGAATTACCTAAGCCCTCAACTAATGCCTCATTAGAGCTACGCATGCGGCTTCCGCTTACTCCGCCGTACAGGGAATCCACTGTAGCCATATTGCTCTGCGCAACTACTGCGGAAGTAATGGCAGTAACATCATTGATGTCTTCAGAGTCTCCGGCATAAACACCTGCTAACTGGCTGTCGGTTAACATGCCAGCCTGGCAAGGAATGAAGGAAACTGCTAAAAACAAGCACCCTAAGATTGCTAATGTTTTCATTTCTTTCACCTCCCTCCTTCTTTAAGATTTTAAAAAAATCACTTTCTAAATGAGTTTATAAAAGTATTTAGATTTTAAACTATTTTCCCTGTTTGTAAATGACAAAATTCCACTTTTTTCTGACTTTTTTCCCCTTTTCCGGCTTAAAACAGGCATAAAACCCCTTATTTATGAATAAGTTAAGCTTGTATTTGATTCTTTAGTGATTTTATCTTTCCCTTAATACTCAACTTCTTATCCAACCTGTCATCAATAGTCAGGCTGGTGAACACGCGCCTTGCTCCGGCAGAAAGGGCTTTATTGTGCATTTTCGCGGCTATATCGAATAATTTCCGCAATGAAGGGGCCTCAATAATAGTTCCCATGGCTGTGACTTCTGATTTTATTGACTTTGCCTTTGCCAGAGGCTCTTCACTCTTTGCCACATACCTGCTTATGGAAGTTTCGCAGGTGCCTATCGGTATTACGCTTATCTCCATTATCGGCATCTCTTCCTCCTTATCAATAAATGATTACCTAAGCTTCCGAATCAGTATGCGGTGCCTTTTTAAAGATAGTTACCCGGCTCACCTCCATCTCCAATTCGCTCTCTACCTGGGGAAACCCGGCACCCTCTTCTTTTTCCCGGTCAAAACCATCAAGCATTGCCAGCTCGTTTATAGTTTTTGCTTTACCTTCTATTTGATACCCTTTATCATTTTCAGCCTTCCAGGCCACAACCGTAACATTCGGGTTTATCTGTAAATTAGCCAGTGTACTCGGGCAAAACCAGCAGGAGAGGCTTAATAAGCCGTTTTCCTTAAGCTCACATCTATTTGCCGCAGTTAAATGCGGCAGGCCCTTTAAATCTGCGGTGGTCACAAAAACAAACCCCACTTCTTCGGCAAGGCTAATTGCTTTTTCCAAGAGCTCTTTTTTCATCCTTCTTGAAAGTATGTGCCTCTTTCAATATCTTTATCACTTTATCGTCGCTGACCTGGGAAAAATCCAGATAAAACTGGCTGATTGCGCCTAAATAATCCGGAGAGCGCAGGACTAAAACCTTGTCTGCATATTCTGTAAGTTTCTTTGCGCTCTCTTTAGCGCAAACCGGGATCGCCGCAGTCAAACCCGCAGGCTTTTCCTGGCGCAGTGCCATCAGCGCTGCCTGCATTGTAGCGCCCGTAGCTATGCCGTCGTCAGTAACGACAACCTCCCTTGCCCTTACGTTTACTTTCTGGTGAGCTTTTCTGTATATCTTTAAACGGTTGTTAATCTCATTTAACTGCCGGCTCTTCTGCTTTTCAATGTAGCCCATATCCACATTAACCTGAAAGGCCAGGACATCATTAAGAAAGACTTTCCCGTCTTCGGTTACTGCGCCTATGGCAAGCTCCGGATTAGAAGGAGCGCCGATTTTTCGCGAAAGCAAAATATCCAAATCCGCATTCAGGAATTTGGCGAGCTCTGCCGCAATAACCACTCCTCCCCTTGGTATTCCAAGGATTAACGCTTCTTTCTCTTTTAACTCCCTTAATTCCCTGGCAAGCAGAGAGCCTGCTTCTTTCCTGTTTCTAAATGGCTCGTTAATGTAAGATACAATGCGTAATTTATCCATCCAATTAAACCGATTAGGCTCATTTTTCCTGTTTTTTCTTCTTGCAATGGTGCAAATCGCAATATTTTTTCCTTTTTACCCCGAAGGCCTTCCTGCCTTTAGACACCTTTATCCGCCTCCCTTAGAATAATAATTTCAACTGCGTCCCCAGCACATTAATATCTTTCCATTTTCCCACTGATTTTAAGCGCTGCCAGAGATAATAAAACTCCATCTTTAAATTCTTTGCTATCTTAAAACTAGCCCCGCTCGAAAGCCGGTTTTCGTTATAATCATCCTGGTCAAATTTTAAAAAAGCCTCCTCTCTTACAAAGGGAGAGATTTCCAAAACGCTCCATTCCAATGGCAGCATAATCTCGGTCAGGTTCCTGTACCTGCCGGTATCTTTGGTGCGGGTGAGGTACCTGTATTCAAAGCGGCTGCGGTTTGAAATATCCGCGCCCAAATACTTTGCCTTTAAAGTGGCGTTTAAATGCGGCCGGGCTTCATGCTCCCACTGGCCTCCGTTATCTGCGAGCACATACCTGAAGTTTGCGCCTAAATCCAGCCAATCAAATGCCGCATAAACAATTCCCGCATCTTCGGATTGATAGATATACCTGTTTATATCATCACCGAAGCGCACTTCTACCTCAAATACGGCCTTTAAGTAATCGTTCAGCGTTTTTTCCACTGAGGCTGCGCTCCAGAATTGCCAATCGCCGTCTTTTTGGCTGCTTTGCGCATATAAATTCCCGCACAAGAATATTGCCGATGCAATTATGCCGGCAAGCATTAAAGTTATTTTTGTCATACTCCTCCTTTGCGGCCTGACATAAGCCAGTCAATAGATACTCTCCCGGCCCCTGACTGCAAAAATGCAATACATATAAAAAGAATAAGCATGGGATAATGGTACCCGCCTTGCCTGTGTGCGGTCAGGATAGCTACAACCATTATGCAGCCGATAAAAAATGCAACCGGCCGCGCTAATAACCCCAATATCAGTAAGAGCCCTCCCAAAAACTCCGTATAGCCTACCAGGTAAGCATTAAAGCGGGGAAAAATTATGCCTAACCCCTGAAAATAGGCAGCCACGCTTTCTATGCCGCCTCCTCCAAACCAGCCATAGATTTTTCCCGCGCCTTCTTTTACAAAAATGTAGCCCAGGGCTATCCGGAGCAAATTTATAGTCCAGGGCGCTTGTGTACGGTGGATTTTTTCTAAAAAAGCCCTTACTGGCATATATTCTTGCAAATTAATCTTTGACAGGGACCCTGTTATCTTTTTCGTCGTAGGTGTAGCGCTCTTTGCCTCCAACCTTATGTATCCGCACATCCACTACCTTCAGCGCGCCGTTTTTGTTTTCAACATCCAGGTCTAAATCAAGCACAGCCCCGGTCTCTGCATCCCTGAAGTCAGCGCAGGAATAATAGTAACTGCCTGTTTTTCCTACCCGTTCGTGGATCCTGAGGAGCTTCAGGCTTCTGACTTTGTCTATCTCCGGGTCATAGACATCAAACGTTCCGCCAGCTGCAGACTTTTTATTGATATAATCCGTCATTGCCTGGTGTATTTCTTTACGGCCGGGCTCCTTC